>PARF01000004.1 GCA_002709915.1 Roseibacillus sp.
CTTTGAGTTTTAGCCTTGCGGCCGTACTTCCCAGGCGGCGCGTTTAACGCGTTAGCTCCGGCACGGAAGGGGTCGAGTCCTCCCACACCAAGCGCGCACCGTTTACTGCCAGGACTACAGGGGTATCTAATCCCTTTCGCTACCCTGGCCTTCGTGCCTCAGCGTCAGTAAATGTCCAGTAGCTCGCCTTCGCCACGAGTGTTCCTCTCGATATCTACGCATTTCACTGCTACACCGAGAATTCCAGCTACCCCTCCATTACTCTAGCGCAGCAGTATCGGATGCAGTTTCCGGGTTGAGCCCAGAGATTTCACATCTGACTTACTGCGCCGCCTACGCACGCTTTACGCCCAGTGATTCCGAACAACGCTTGCGCCCTCCGTATTACCGCGGCTGCTGGCACGGAGTTAGCCGGCGCTTCCTCTTCTGGTACTATCAACCTTGCACGCTATTAACGAACAAGGATTACTCCCAGATGACAGGAGTTTACAACCCTAGGGCCGTCATCCTCCACGCGGCGTTGCACCATCAGGCTTTCGCCCATTGTGAATGATTCTCGACTGCTGCCACCCGTAGGTGTCTGGACCGTGTCTCAGTTCCAGTGAGGCTGATCGTCCTCTCAGACCAGCTACCCGTCATAGCCTTGGTGAGCCGTTACCTCACCAACAAGCTGATAGGCCGCGAGCCCATCCAGGAGCGGCAGCCGAAGCCACCTTTGATCCGAAGATCTACATGCGGTATTAGCCCTCCTTTCGGAGAGTTGTCCCCCACTCCAGGGTAGGTTGCTCACGTGTTACGCACCCGTCCGCCACTTTCACTTCTGCTAGCAAGCTAGCTGAAGATCTCGTTCGACTTGCATGTCTTATCCACGCCGCCAGCGTTCGTTCTGAGCCAGAATCAAACTCTCCGTAGAAATTTTGATTGGCTTGATCGCTGTTCAAAGCAATTGCCAAAATTGACCTGCCGTGGAGTCGTGAAACTCCTCGGCCCTGCGCGTTGGCGAACCAATCACGCAGCACACAATTTAGCTTTATCTTTCCATCCCGCGAACCTGATCGAAGGATACCCTGAGGCATCTTCCGATGTGCGCAGACGCGCGGGACCAACACTGTTAAAGAGCTTTTCTATCGTGGGGACGAAAAAGCCGACCGGACTCGCGTCGCGATCGACCTCTTGATTGTCTCTCACGTGCCGCTTCGCGCGGCGGGCGGGACGATACCTGTCAGAATCGCGGCGTCAACAGGTTTCGGTGCTTTTTCGGTGTTTTTTTTCAGTTTCTCCGAAATAGCCTCCAAAGCCTTATTTTAAAGCTCTTCTCTCCTCTCCGCTGCCCCGGCACTCTTGGCCGGAGCGCCAGAGATTACTGATTCATTGCAAAACATCTCAAGACACACCGTCAAACCTCCACCGTCTCTGTTTTCTGCACGGATCCTCCCCCCCATACCTTCCGCACAGGTCTTGGCGATCGCCAGGCCTAATCCAGCTCCGCCCGCTTCCCTTGTACGTGCTTTTTCTGGGCGGGAAAAAGGCTCAAAGACTCTCTCCAACCACTCTTCGGGGATTCCCGGGCCCCTGTCCCGGACCTCAAAAAGCACCGTGTCTCCAATATTCTCCGCCCTGAGTTCAATCGGTCCCCCTTCGCCCGCGTAACGCTGGGCGTTACGAATGACGTTGCCGAGAGCTCTGCGCAGCAAGTCAGAGTTCGCCGTGATTTTAAGTTCAGCGGGGCAATGAATTTCAAAATTCCCTCCGATTCCATCCCGCCCAGCCAATTCAGAAAACAAAGCTGCTACGTCAATTCTATGGGTTGGAAGGGCTTCCACCGCGATCGAGGCCTTGGAGAAATCAAGCAGCTCGTTGATGAGCTGGGAAAGTTGCTCCGCCTCCTCATTCAGGGAGTCCAGATCCTGCCGGTTGCCCGATGGAATCTTCTGCTCAAGGACGGCCACGGACATCCGTAAGCGTGCAAGTGGTGAACATAACTCATGTGCTATATCTCCCAGAAATCGTTTTTGACCCTTGAGATAATCATCGAGGCGATTGGCCATTCGCTGCACGGCCCGACTCAAGCGACCCAGTTCATCCATTCTCTTTGAAGCAACTTCTACCATAAAGTCTCCTTCCGAGATTGATTCAGCTGCACTCGTAAGCCGCCGCAATCTTCGTGATACCCTTGCGACAAAAGGAAGCCAAATCAAGGCTGAGACGAAAAGACCACCCGCGATCGCCCACAACCATGGGCGACCATCGTAAAAGATTCCATTGCGCCCCCTGACATTGGCTGTAGCCACCAGCAGTGCCTCCGGAGGGTGGAGATATTCCCGACTTCCAAGTAATACCCTTGCTGCCGCCCATTGCTTTTTTGGGCTCCCCGCTTTTCCGAGATAAATGATCTCCGCGTCCGGTTCCTCAATTAATCCTCTTGGGCTGGGAGACTGCTGTCTACGGTCAGCCGGTCTCACGGTGTTTGCATCACGATCAAGTCTTGCACCTTCCCATGCTCCATCTTCGACTCTGGAGCGGTGCAAAAATCGCCCCTCTTCCTTAATGCTCCCATCAGGGTTGGGCCTTCTTACCTGCCGCCCTTCGTGGGTCCGTCGTAAAGGTGGCGTAGCAGCCCCCATCCGCGCCCGGCGGGAGGGCCTTTTACCTGCTTCACGCAGTAATTCATCAGGTAATTTGAGATCCTCACCGTTCCAGAGTCGCTGGCCCTCAGGCCTGTAAAGCGCCATTTTGACACCATAAAAACCAGCGTACCGTTTCAGGATTTCTTCCCACTCAGCCCGGGGCGCGTTGCGGAGCTCCCCGCTCATTACACTGGAAGCAGCTCGAAATTGCTCCCTCGTCCGGCCTCCAAGTAGTTCTCTAGGATCGACTCTGAACTGAAGATTGAGGACGAAAAAAAGAATCGCCGCTACCAACGCAAGATTCAGGAAAAACCAGAATAGGATTTGTCCATAAAGAGTAAGGTGTGGGCGAGACATGATTTGTTCAGACCTTGAATCTCTAATCGTCCGCTCTTACAGAAATCCACTTCATCTCTGCTCTTCTTCCCCGCAGATAAGTTGATAACCAACCGCCCGGATCGTCCTGATGTAGTTCGGCGCCTTGGCGTCATCTCCAAGCTTCTTGCGAAGCGCTGAGATATGAACATCGATGGACCGATCAAACACATCGAACTTGCGCTTCGACACCTCCTCAATCAGCTCCTCTCGGCTTTTGACCCTCCCTCCAGCCCGCATCAGCGACCCCAGAATCGCAAATTCAAGAGCCGTCAGGTCGAGCAACTCACCCCCTTTGGTCGCAACGTGAGGTCCCTCTTTCAGGCAGAGATCCCCGATCAAAAATTCATCCGGATTCTCATTAGATTTAACCTCTTCCCTGTGAGAACGCCGCATCACGGCTCTGAGCCGCGCGAGAAGTTCACGGGTTGAAAACGTTTTCGGAAGATAATCATCCGCTCCCATTTCAAGGCCTGCAATACGATCGGACTCTTCACCCATCGCGGTGAGCATGAGAACCGGTACTGTTGACTTCTTCCTGAGCTCCCTGAGAACTTCGATTCCATCCATCCCTGGCATCATCACGTCCAAAATGACTGCCTCGTAGCTACCCTCGAGGGCAGCTTGCAGTCCTTCAGTTCCTGTATGGCGCATGGAAACCCGATAACCGAGCGGTTCAAGGTATTCACGAATCAATCCGCAAAGCTTCTTGTCATCATCGACGACCAGTAAAGGACTCACATATTCAACATCAGACACGGTTCGGGCTTAATGACTAGCCAGTGATGCGTCTTTTTGAACCCCTTTTACACCAACTTAACATTTTTTACCGATCTGGCCTCCGACAGGAGATTCCCAAAGAGCCAGTGGGGCAGAGCGGACAATTGAATCCGAGGCAATCTACCTGTAGTCTGTCTATCGATGGGAGAGTCCTTACCACGCCCAAGGGTCGTAAATGGAGCATTCACTGCGCCAGACCCCAACGCCCTTACAGCCCTCCTCCCGGCTTTCAGGTTTCAGCAACTTATTGGATGCGGTGCGATGGGAGCAGTCTTCCGCGCTGAGCAGATTTCGCTCGGTCGGGACGTGGCAATTAAGGTTCTGCCTCCGGAGCTCTCTGCAGTCGAATCCTTTTCCACCAGCTTCAAGACCGAGGCACGCGCGATGGCTAAATTGACCCATCCCAATCTGATAGGTGTCTATGACTTTGGCGAAGTCGACCACATGCTATTTCTCGTCATGGAGTTCATTGATGGGAACGCACTCCACAAGTCACCCAAAGGAGCCAAGGTGGACCCGGTCCGGGCTGTCAGGATCATTGAAGGAATTGCACAGGGTCTCGGTGAGGCTCACCAGCACAAGCTTCTGCACCGCGATATCAAACCGTCCAACATCATGATAACACGGCAGTTGAAACCTGTTCTCGGGAACTTTGGGTTGGCAGCACCTGCCGGCAATTCCGGTTCCAGGGTCGACATCGTTTCCTCAGGGTATGTCGCTCCGGAAGTTCTTGAGAATTTTACCTCAGCCAGCCCGGCCTCTGATGTCTACTCTCTGGGGGCCATCATGCATGAACTCGTGACCGGAAGAGAACCAAGTCCCGGGGCTACCCCTGACCTCATTCAGGTCCCCGATCTACAGGGTCTGAGAGAACTCACCGGCGCAGTCTTGAACCGCGACCCAACTCAGCGGCCTCTCGACGGGCGAACTTTCGCGCTTGAACTGGAGCGCTGGCTCAAATCCGCGTCGCAGGTCCGCCCATCCTTAATAACTGCTCCGGCGACTCCAATCCCAGCAACGAGGCTACCGAACACCTCCCCAAAACTGATAAGCGGTGTCTCTGGGGGACTTCCCTTGCCTATGCTTGCTCTTTCTGGCTTGGCACTAGCCGCAGTAGCCCTTCTTGCCTTTCAAAGAGGAGACAAGGAAAACGCTTCAGTTGTAGTAGAAAAGAGGGAAATCCGTCAATCGTCCGGCGGATCACTCTCTCGCCCCGGCATTCCGCCAAAGACATCTGTCCGGAAACAGCTCTTCTCACTTGAGAATCACAAAACTGAAATGCGAAACCACCTGACCGCGGCAGCAAATGAACTGGTTTTGGCGCGACAAAAGAATGTCGTCGCTTTTCAGCAGGAGGTGGTTGGTAAGGAACGCGCCTGGGCCCCCTACCTTTCCCAAATTGATCAGGGCCGAGGCCTCCTGCCGCGCTACCTTACTTCAGGCGAAAAATTCACGATCTCGCCGGAAATGTGCGAACTCGTCAATCGCTATGCCTTCGATCACCAAGGCCAGCTCGAATACCGGCACCTTGAAGTGATCAAGGAACTTCATCGGAAAAGTGTTGAGACTCTGCAGCAGGAAGAATTAGCCCGGCCCAGCTTCTTGGTCGAAAGCAAACTCGAGTGGCTGGAGTGGCTCGGCGCCGACACATTCAAAATTCTGGCGCGCCCCCCGGACGGAGAGTGGGTCCTTCGCTTTGGCCCCGAAGATGCAGGAGCTGTTCACCTAATATTCAGGAAAGGAGCCGTGGTAAGGATCCTTGATAACGAAGAGCGTTCTGAGGGGATTTTTTCCACAACAAAAAATGGAGAACTCCATATTATCCGACCAGGAAAAAGTGGCAGCTGGACACTTCGCTGGCGCGAGCCGTGGCTCGATGGACGGGATCAGGCGGGGCGAAAAGTACGTTTTCGCCGGCGAGCATTTGCTTTTGAAAGTGAAAGCCCCCTTGAAAACAAGGGGGTAACCCATATCCTAGGAAAAGATAGTAGTCCCCGAGGTTCTACCCCCTCACTCCAAGATCCTGAATTATCCCGATTACAGCATCTGTTTCGTGACACCCTGCAGCGCAGACTTACCCCGTGGTTTCAAGCCTACAGGGGAAAGATCACTCAGCTTCTGGAGAAAGACGGGAAAATTTCCTCTCATCTAGAGAGGGAACTGAAACGGATCACAGCTCTTGACTGGAAATCGGGCTATCTCCCTCCTCACTCCATTGTCAGCCGTAGTTTGATCCCACACGACCTAAGGGGTGACCGGAATCGGCTCCAGACCGAGGTTCCGAAAATTCTGGCCGAAGTTCAGGACACCTACCGGAACTTACTGATCGACCTGCGCGATAAGCGTCTCTCTTCGGGCGTAGACCCCGGTGAGATCGAAGGCGAGCTACAACCCTTTCTCTCCATGCGGCAGATCCGACTCAAGGGATTCTACAATGCTCACCCGAATGACCGCACATGGCTTGATAGCAGGAGTCTAGCCTCCCAGATCGTTCCTGCATTTAGGGGATGCAGGTCACGGCGCGTATCCGGCTATGATATTGAGGGGATTCTACAGATGAACTCGGGGATCTACCCGAGTTCCAATTCACGGTTCGGGGGCCGGGACCTTAATACCTACTACGGAAGGAATTGGCCAATGGTGATAGAGGATATTCCAATCTACCAGAAAGCAGCTCATCTATATCTGGTTGGAGGCCTGATCTGGGATTACGAATCGTCCGGAACCGAAGTCGCCACGATCGTCCTGAACTATCTTGATGGAACTGCGTCGTCGTCGCTTCCCCTTGTCAACCAGCATCATATCGCAGACTGGTATTCTTCGAGAAGTCTTCCCAAGGCTGAGCGAGTCTGGAAGGGAAAGCGAAGAGAGAGTGGCCGTCAATGTGCCGTCTACGAGATCAAACTCCCAAACCCAAATCCAGAAGTCCCCATAAGGTCGATTACGATTAAATCTTCCGGCAAATCCGCGGCGCCATTTTTTCTCGGTATCAGTCTTGGAGACAAGGGAATACAGAAGAAGGATGATCCCGAACTCGTGGAAAAGACAGGAGAATCTCCCATGCAGCGGGCCGACCGGGAACTCCGGGAACGGATCGAGAGGGAAACGGCGGATCGTGAACGCAAGCGCAAGGAGGAAGAGCAGCGCCGAAGGAAAAGTCTGCAACGCCCCCGCTAACTGTATTACCCGGTGTCACCAGCAGGTCTGATCTCAGGCCAACCTCACAACGAAGTCTGTATTGGCATTGCCATCCTCAACGCCGCCCCTTATTAAAAAACTGCTATGAAACTGCTCAGCGCACTCGCACTCACAATCCTGATGCCCGGCTCCGTCCTGGCAGATCACCATGGTTCAAAGGACAAAGATGGATTCTTCGAACTCTTCAACGGCAAGAGCCTNGANGGATGGACCATCAACGAATCGCCTGANTCCTGGAAGGTCAGTGATGGAAAGATCATCGTNAAGGGTCCACGNTCTCACCTGTTCTACACNGGCAANGTCAACAANGCNGANTTCAAGAANTTCGAGGCCAAGCTACAGGTTCTGACCAAGAAAGGCGCCAACGCAGGATTTTATTTCCANACCAAGTTTCAGAAAGACGGCTGGCCGAAGAAGGGATTCGAGGCCCAGATCAATGCTACGCAGGGAGACCCGAAAAAAACTGGAAGCCTCTATGGCGTTCGCAATGTAATGAACACNGCTCCTCATAAGGACGACGAGTGGTTTGACTACCACATCGCAGTGAGGGGAAAGAAGATCACGCTCAAGGTAAATGGCAAGACCACCATCGAGTACACCCAGCCTGAAGGAGGACCTACCAAGGCTGAGCGTGGAGGCTTTGACCGCTTCCTAGACAGCGGCACCTTCGCAATCCAATGCCACGACCCTGGGAGTGAGGTTCATATTCGTAGTGTGAAGGTAAAACCTCTCAACTGAACACTTGTTACTGCCACTTTACCAAAGCCGCCCCGCGCTTCTCGCTGGGCGGCTTTTATGTTTCCTGATGGCATTCGGNATGATGGATCCCGGGATTTGAGAAATCTCGTGATCGATTTTTCGTCTTAACTCCTCTAAAACCATTACTGAAAACTCAGTCCACTCTCCGTGGGCTTCTCGTCCACTGTAAAGAATGGCGGATCACAATAAGAAAAGGGACGATGCGTTCAAGGCTCCGGAGCCCGCGGAACTCAGTAGAATGCTGCCCTCCTTCAAGGTCACGCAACTTCTTTCCTCCGGGGTAAGTAGTGCGGTTTACGTGGCCCGCCAGAAATCTCTTGATCGAAATGTTGCCATCAAGGTTATGCGTGGGAGGAAAGGGCCCGCTCGGAACCGATTCGAAAAAGAGGCCCGGGCAATGGCCAAGCTTCGGCATCCAAACCTGATTGGAGTGCACGATTTCGGGGAAGCAGACGGGTTCATGTATCTCGTCATGGATTTTGTAGATGGNAAATCTCTCCGGCGTTCAACTCGTGGCGAGGCGATAGATCAGAAGACTGCTCTGGAGCTCATTCTTTCAATCTGTGAGGGACTCGCGCATGCTCATCAGGCGGGGATTATTCACCAGGCAATCAAGCCGGACAATATTCTGATTGGCTCAAACCTCGAACCTCGAATCGGAGACTTCGGTCTTCCTCACCACGGAGAAAACGGAGTGCCTTCAGCAACAGGGTTGGATCATATTGCTCTCCAGTATGCAGCACCTGAAGTCACCAACAGACGAGCTCGTGCAGACCGCCGCTCGGATGTCTACTCGCTTGGCGTGCTGCTGCATGAGCTCCTTACCGGTGAACTTCCTGACGGTGGTTTTACTCCACCGTTAAGAAGCCNNGAGCAACGATTAGANCCTCGATTTGAGAAAATTCTTCAGCGAGCAATGCATCCGAGCCCAGGCGAACGGTTTGCGGATGCGCGTGCCCTGNATGAGGAGCTGAAACCTCTTCGAAAAAACCTCGGTCAGGGGAATCTCATGACTCATAATAGTGAGGTTGCCGAAAGCGGGGAGAGCTCNGATGNGACGAGGGAATCCAAGCACCGTGCGGTTCAGCAAAGCGAAACCCTCGCTGCGATGGCAGCTACCGAATCTCGGCGCTACGATCGTCTCATCGCCGTCAAGATTCTGGTCATCGCGGTTCTGGTCGTTGCTCTCCTCTCGGTATGGTCGGCATACAATCAAAGAAAGAGCGAATCCACCCGGAAGGCAAAGGNTCTGGAAAGACAGAAAAACGCCTTAGGTTCCGGGGCAAANGCGAACCCATGGGCCAACCTCCAGAGAGATCCAATCCGTGAAGCAAAGGAAAATCCTCTACCTCGGCAAGCCCGGGAATGGACTCTTTTTGATCTTCAGGAACAACTTCTCCAGGGAGATCGTGATCGCTTTCCCGAAGGAACATGGGATCTGGCAGACCGGAAGGTCTACTATGTGCGATCTGCGATGAGCTGGAGCGCAGCGAGCAGATTTGCAGAGTCTCATGGAGCTCACCTCGCAACCCTGCGAAGCGATGAAGAGCGCTTGGCTCTTCTTGCCAAGCTTCCGGAAGGCAAGATCACCTGGTTAGGTGGAGGGATGACGGGATCAAAAAGCTGGGGGTGGGTGGACGGAACTTCTTCACCACTAAGCACGCCATCCGGGGCAACCGGTCAGTATCTCAGCATGAGTGATAGCGGGGCAATCCAGGCATCTCCCGGCAAGACCAAGTATCCCTTTTTCCTGCAATGGCACCTCGATGGGAAGAATCCNGGGGCTCTGAAAGCGCAATTACAACGCTTCAACCTCTCCATAGACCAGCGAATCCCCGTCTTCCCGCCGGGCACTGTTACCAATCGAAACCGCCATTACCTCGTCCTTGAGCGCACATTTGACTGGGAAAAAGCCCGGATATTCGCAGAGGAAGCAAATGGACACCTTGCCGTAATCGGAAGTCAGGAAGAGCAAGACTACCTCGATCGCGTAATCGCTACCTGCCTCCCGGAGAACTCTGCAGCATGGCTCGGAGGCTCTTACTCCAGAGGGGCCTGGCGATGGGTTACCAATGAGGCCTGGTCCTTTACCTCATGGTTGGCTACCGAAGAGGATTTCGATTCTGAATCGACTGCGCTCTGCTTTGCCTCCGGTGAGCCGTCAGGATGGGCGAATCGCGATCCCGAATCAGAACTGGAGGCCCTGATTATCGAATGGAGTAGCGACCAGTTCTCCGATCAGTCCACTCCTCCCGGAGATCAGAGGTCATGGACTACGCTCCGCAATCAGTGCTCAGTGAAAATNACGACAATACGGGAAAAGTTTCTTCAGCTCCTGAAGGCAAATGGAGCATCCATGTCGACGGCCCTAGACAAGTGGCACACCGGTCTCCCCCTGCAGAATCGTAGCCGCTACACCCTCTCCTTCCAGCAGGCCAAGGCCAGAATCGCAGAGGACGGCCGCATCAACGAAGAAGGCCGCCTGCCACCCCTTCCCGCCGAGATCGCTTCCGTTTGTAATGCCTGCCTCCGGGAGCAGCGTAGCCTTGATCAGGAATACGCAACAGTGATGGAGAGCACTCGCAAAACCTACGTCCAGCAATTAGGCATGAGGCTGAGCAAGGCGAGGGACACTCGGCAATTTTCCGAAATGGGCGAAATCGAGACCGAGCTGGAATCAGTAATGACCGTACAAACCTTTGTCTCACACTTCAATATCGGAGGGGATGAGTGACAGGAGAATTTGTTAAGTTGGTGTAAAAGAAGTTCAAAATACCATTCAAAATGGCCANAATTGTCCATGCCTCATAAAGCCCGAAAGGATACTACTTTCCATCATTCCTACCTGCTCCTTCTCGGATTACTTTCTCTTCACAGCAGTGCAGAGCCTCAAATCACCTCCTGGTATACCTCGCAAAGCGGGAAGTATGCCCGCATTTTCACCAGTAAGGAAAACGAAGCCGCGAGCCTCACTTCAACAACTTGGAGCCGCGGGAGAGGGAACCAGTCTTCCCCAACCTATGCAGGCGTTCATGAAATTCACCACGACGACAGCTGGGTCTATATTAGAACGAGCGGACTAGGCTTTCACGTCATGGGGCCTTGGTATCTAGACGAGGCAAAGACTCGGAACTTCCCTAACTTTCCCAGCAATACCGCGACCACTTACCGGATACCCCGCAGCCCCACCTCCTTCAACGGTACGGTTACGACCGGGTTTGGAGCAATCGGATACTTTGTTGACGGTGTCGCCCTGTTTGATGCTACGGATACCTTCTCCTACATCAACGGTAGCGCCAGTGACGCCAGCCCTCAGGGCGGAGGCCGAGGAGATGGGGTCTGGAATCGAGATGCGTATGTGAATGAGGGAGTGACCTTCGACTCGGCTAATGCGCACCAGGCAGGAAATTTACATCATTACCATGCAAATGCTCCCGCAATTCGTTACCTGCTGAACGACAGTGTTGACTACAATTCTGAAACAAACCGCTATACCGAGAACTTCAATGGCGGACACTCTCCCATCCTCGGCTGGGTTGCTGACGGTCATCCCATCTACGGCCCCTACGGCTTTAGCGACCCGGAAGATTTGGATTCCCCCGTGCGGCTCCTGAGAAGTGGCTACCAGAAGCGAGACGGTAGCAACGGGTCGACCAATCTGAGCCGGACCGGGCGAACCAGCCTACCGGACTGGGCCAACCGGTTACAGGGGCGCAGCACCAGCCTTGCTGCAAATCAATACGGTCCGGCGGTAAGCACTGCCTACATTCTCGGCCACTATCTTGAGGACTATGCCTACAAGGGAGATCTTGGACTGAGCCACGGCGAGGATTTTGACCTCGANGAATACAATGGACGCTTCTGCGTGACTCCGGAGTTTCCGGAAGGAGTCTGGGCCTACTTCACGACCATCTCAGCCGACGGAACCCCGGTTTTCCCCTATAATGTCGGCCGCAACTTCTACGGAACTCCGACCGGAAGCAGCGTAAACACCATCCCGGAGAATGCCTCTCTGTCTTTTATCGGTGGCCCCAGCACTCAGCATACGGCGGTTGAGATCAGGAAGAATGGTGGCGTTATGACCCTGACATGGTCCACNGTGGAGGGAGGGTCCTACCAACTAGAAAATTCAACGGATCTTGAGACATGGGTTGAAGAGGGTGCTGAAGTCATAGCGGACGGCACATCAAAATCCACAATCAGCCGGGCAGGCAACACCTCCCGTTTCTACCGTTTAAAAAGGACTGGCATTGCGGCATACGACCAAACTGGATTCGATAACCAGTTCGAAGAAGAACAACCCGGAGATGGAGGTGGCGCCGGAGGGGGTTCAGACAACTTCGTAGCAACCTTTACGGGCCCTCCTTTGCCTCCGGCCAACATTCTGCAGGATCTTAGAATCGGGAATCCCGGAGTCCCGGCCGCACTCGTGAGCAGGGACTCCAGTACCCAGCTCACAATTTCTTTCGATGCTACGGCTCTTGGTCCTGGCAGCCACGCGGTATACGTGTTCTTCACCACCCCTAATGGAAACCGACTCACTCTGACATCGACCAATCGCTATTCGCCGTAAGTCGTCGCACCTGGGCCAACTGGTTCCAGAGCAATCCTGCCTCTTGAGAAACATCACCTGATGCTTTGACCGCAATGGCGGAAATAACCCAGAAACATTGAGTCTCTCATCCATACTCAAGTGGCCCTTCAGGCTCTGGTTACTCCCTGCAATGATCTTCCAGTCATCGGGGAGAGACCTTTTTCTTGAATTGACGCATCTGTGGGAGGACCAGCCTCTCTCCACCCCAAGCAANGAGCTTGTCACCGGATCCGGAGAACGCATTAGACTGTCGCGCTTCTCCTATCTTCTCTCTAGCCCCCGCCTGCTCAGCAAGCATACGGAAAGATCGTCCGGGACCTGGCTCCGCCGAGCAGATTGGTTCGGCTATGTCGACGCATCGCGTCCCGAAGGACTGATCCGATTGGAACTAGGATCCCTCCCTGCCCGAAACTACCAAACCCTGCAGTTTTCCATCGGACTCAGCCCTGAAACTGACCAAGCCGATCCAAGCCAATATGCGGCCAACCACCCCCTCAATCCAAATTTTAACAACCTCCATTGGACCCCTCAGGGTGGATATATCTTTCTCGCGGCCGAGGGCCACCTTCCCGATAACAGAACCACGGGCGGCTTCGCCTACCATCTGGGTAAACCGCGCAACAGGACGGTAATTTCAGTCCCCATTGACCTGAAACTAACCGAACCCTGCGTCCTTGAAATCAATGTCCACGTCGACCGGATCTTCGGAGGCGAACATCCTCTGGAGATCAGCACCAATCCCTCAACCCACTCAAGAGAGGGCGATCCAGTGGCCCGGAAGCTCAAGCAAAGACTTCCAGCGGCCTTTGAACTGCGAGGCATCCGGCAGGCTCAATCCATCACCGACTCGCAATCTCCATTAAGTCCACGGATTATCGGCACGCCCTATCGCTTTGAAATTGCAAGGGGATTCCCCATCCCGGTCTTACCAACTACTCCCCCCCTCACCAACGAACGTGTTGCTCTGGGCGAACGACTCTTCAACGACCCTCTTCTCTCGAACAAAAACCGGCAGTCGTGCGCCTCTTGCCACCAGAAAGCCCATGCCCTTTCAGACCCCCGTCGTTTCAGTGAGGGCGCCACCGGCTCTCTTGGAACCCGAAACTCCATGCCTCTCTTCAATCTGGCGTGGAAAGAATCGTTCTTTTGGGATGGAAGTTCCCCGTCCCTGAGAGAACTGGTCCTCCATCCGATCCAGAGTGCCATCGAAATGCATGAATCGCTTCCTAACGTCATGACCAAGCTTCAATCTGCCGGCTACGACCCTCTTTTCAAAGCCGCCTTCGGAAGCTCGGGCATCACAGAGCAACGTCTGGGGATTGCTCTCGAGCAATTTTTACTCACTCAGACCTCATACAACTCGCGCTTTGACAAAGCGACCCGAGGAGAAAGCGAGCTCACCGAAATGGAAAAACGAGGATTCGAGCTCTTTATGACCGAATATGATCCGCGCCGTGGCCTTCAGGGCGCTGATTGCTTTCATTGCCATGGTGGCGCGCTGTTCACTGATCATCGTTTTCATAACAACGGGATTCCCGATGACCGCGATCTGGGCCTTGAGCTCGTCACAGGAAGGGAGAATGACCGGAATCTCTTCATCACGCCCTCGCTTCGCAATATCGCCCTGACCGCGCCCTACATGCACGATGGGCGCTTTGAAACTCTCGAGGAAGTCATCGAACACTACAATTCCGGCCTGCGGCAGAGCCCAAGTCTAGATCCGAATCTGGCTAAGCATCCGCGAAAAGGTCTCGGGTTATCATCGAAAGACAAGCGGGCTCTGGTGTCCTTTCTCAGGACCCTGACCGACCCTCAGTTCGTCCCGAGCGCGAAGCTCAGGAAGCCAAACGNCCCTTAACGACCAAGATTCGAGCAAAGGAAAATGTTCCCTGATAGATAGCTAAAGGTGTTGGACTCCAGAGCCTCTTCCCTCCACAGTGCCATCCTTGAACCTACCAAACTCCCTGACAGTCTCGCGCCTGATTCTCACTGCGNTCTTCGTGGTCGGCTTCATGCANGGGAGTCCGATTGGCTATGGCGTNGCCCTCTTTGCCTTCGTCATTGCCGCTATAACCGACTTTCTGGATGGCTACTTCGCACGCAAGATGGGCCTGGTCACCTCACTTGGCAAATTGCTCGACCCCATTGCAGACAAGATTCTCACGGCCTCTGCCTTCATCTTCCTTTGNGCTCATAAGCAAAGCTTTTGCCCCGCATGGGTAGTTGTCGTTATTCTTGCACGCGAATTCCTTGTCACTGGTCTTAGACAGATTGCCGTTGAAAAGGGCAAGGTGATTGCGGCTGACTGGAGCGGGAAATGGAAGACAACCTTTCAGATCNGTTTTTGTTCGACAGGCCTGACCTGGCTATTTCTGGAAGCGCTCGGACAGCAGGAATCATTTCTAGCGCAACTCGCCAACCCAGATAACTGGCTCATGCCTACATTCCTCTGGCTCTCGTT
This sequence comes from Roseibacillus sp., assembly GCA_002709915.1. Classification (GTDB taxonomy): domain Bacteria; phylum Verrucomicrobiota; class Verrucomicrobiia; order Verrucomicrobiales; family Akkermansiaceae; genus Roseibacillus_B. The sequence goes on from PARF01000004.1 coordinate 14,795, forward strand.
GGCTCTCACTGTCCTCTCCGGCCTCCAGTATGTCTGGAACAGCCGGGATCTTCTGAAAGAGGGCTAATTTTTCGTAGGGCCNGCCCCGGGTAAGCTCCGGATGAGGATCTGATTATCCTGACGGCCCGGGAATCCCGCTCTCACGCGGTTTTTCATGAAACCCTCGATAGAAACCCTGAAATCTTAGGTTGCCTTATTTGGNTAATGCAATTAAACCTTACCGAGTTATGAAACATACTACCCTACTAAGATCCACGATCCTTGCCGGATCCGCCCTTGTCGCGGGATTCGCCTTCGCTGGCGACGACCCCGTTCCCGCAACCCCATCCTCTGGCCTCGATGTCGAGTTTNGAGTCGGATACAGCAGCGAATACCTTTTCAGGAGCATCAACTTTGGCGATGATCTTTTCCACACGAATATTGGCCTATCTGGCAGCGGTTCGCTGCCCATCGTCGGAGATGTTGACCTCTCCGCCGGTCTCGACCTGCGCACGGTGAGCGTAGATGGAGAAATTTCAGATACTGCCAACGATACTGTTAGTGGTCAGGAGATGCGCATCAGCGCTGCCGCCACCAAGGCTTTTGGTAGCTTTGACCTGACTGTCGGAGTCACCAATTACTCTTACTTTGGCACGGCTGGAAACGGAACTCCGGATGTCTTGGAGCCTTACATCGCGTTGGGCACAGAGCTCGCTGGCCTNAATGTTGGTCTCGCTGTCTACGATCAGGACTGGTTCTCAACTCTTGACAACTACATTGAAATTACCGCTGGCCGCTCAGTAGAGCTCGGTGGTCTTGGCCTCTGTGTCAAGGGAGTGATTGGCACCTGGAATGAGTTCGATGACACTCACTACGGTATCTGCGTTGGCCTGCCCATCGAGGCTTCTGACAGCATCACCGTCACGCCACATGTATCTGCGGTCTTCGGTGACACATTTTCTGGTGATGACGAGTTCAGCGCCGGCGTGAATCTCGGTTTTGGATTCTAGAAAAATCCCAAGAATCATAAGTTTCCAGAAAAGGGGGGCCGCACGGCTCCCCTTTTTACGTCCCCTTAATTATTCCTCACACCGGTTCGCTGGCAGCAGATCGAGAATCCTCGAGGATTCCTGCCTCTCCCTCGCTCTTGGCAACCACTACCGCGGCACAGGAATCTCCCAGTACGTTGACCGCAGTCCGGCTCATATCGAGGAGCCGGTCGACTGCAAGAAGAGCCACGATGGCCGCCTCTGCGCCCGGAACTCCTGAATTTTTGAGGATGATGAAGATCGCGACCAGGCTCGCGGAAGGAATACCGGCCACACCTACGCTGGTCAGCAGAGCGGCAAGTACCACCACGAATTGCTGAGCGAGGTCCATCTGAAAACCCACTACCTGAGCGACAAAGATCACCGCCACGCACTCGTAGAGAGCCGTCCCATCCATATTGACGGTAGCCCCCAGTGGCAGAGTGAAACTGGCGGTTTTCTTGGAGACTCCGGCATTGTCCTGGATGCACCGCATGGTCACCGGGAGGGTTGCTGAGGAGGAAGCAGTGGAAAATGCAGTGAGCAGGGCGGTTCGCATGGCCTTGAAATGGGCNAGCGGGCTCACTTTTCCTACGTAGCGAAGAATGAGAGGCATGATCACCGCGAAGTGAATGAGTAATGCCGCCAAAACGGTGAAGAAATACTTCCCAAGAACGAGAAAGATCTGGCCTCCCGATTGATAAACAACCGGAACGAGGAGTCCAAAGACTCCGAGGGGAGCGAGGGCCATGATCCACCGCGTCAGCAGGATCATAACGTCATTGAAGGCCTGAAAGAACTCCCTCAGAGATTGAGCCTGGGACGAGGGCAGCCGCGCGATGGCAATCGCAAAGAGCACGCTGAAGAAGATGAGTCCGAGCATTTGTCCATTGTTGGCCGCCGCCTCTACCACGTTGACCGGGATCATCCGCAAGGCGAAATCTGCCAGCATGGCAAATAATCCTCCGGTCCCTGTTCCAATCTCTGTGGAACGTGCCTGAGCCGAATTGACCTTGGCGAGCGCTGCCTCACTGGCCTGCTGTTCTTCAGTCTCGAAGGCCTCCCTGATTTCCATGTTTGGTTGTCCATCCGCTCCAAGACCCGGAGCAATCACATTGACAAGTACCAGCCCCACGATGATGGCACACAAGCTGGTGAGAGCATAGAATCCCGCCGTTTTGCCGAGGAGCCGACCAAACCCGGACATTCCTCCGAGGCCTGCAATCCCCGCCACTACCGAGGAGACGATCAGAGGCACGATGATCATCTTAAGAAGGTTCATGAAAATCGTTCCTACGAACTTGCAGGTCCCCACGAATCCCACGATGAAACCTTCCTCCGCCTGTGCATCAATAGAACGGAGAATAAGTGCTGCCAGCGTGGACAACACCAGCGCACCGAGAATCTGCCAATGTGGCTTGATCTTTTTCATCGTGGTTCACGGTCACGAGTGAGCAATTCACGGTCAACTGTAAATCTACTCAATGACNCTCATCCATGGAGAATCTTCACCATGCGGCCTTCTGACCGCGAGGATCGGCCCCCCGACAGTTGACTGCCTACCGCTGCTCACCATATACGAGATTGATGTCAGAACCGGTTCGTACTCGCTTTGCCCCCTCTCCGACCGGTTATCTCCACGTCGGCGGAGCACGAACTGCGCTCTTCAACTGGCTTTTCGCCCGTAAGCACGGGGGAAGTTTTATTCTGCGGGTGGAGGATACGGACGAGGACCGAAATACGAGGGAAGCTCGCGAAGCCATCTTTAGCGGAATGAGGTGGCTCGGGCTGGACTGGGATGAGGGCCACGAGCAAGGCGGCGAGCATGGCCCGTATTTCCAGTCCCAGCGAACCGGGATTTATGAGCGCTGGTTCGAAAANCTTCATGAATCAGGACGCGTCTACGAGGACGACGGAGCCTGGCGTTTCAAGTTTGAGCGTAAACCTGTGACCATGAAAGACCTCGTATGCGGGGAGGTCACCATTGACTATCAGAATGAATCCAACACGCCCGACATGGTGATCAGGCGCTCGGATGGTTCGTTTGTTTTTCACTTCGTCAACGTGGTGGATGACATCGAAATGAAAATGAGCCATGTCATCCGCGGGGAGGATCATCTCATGAATACGCCCAAGCACCTGCAACTCTTTGAGGCACTTGGGCAGAAACCTCCCACCTATGCCCATATTCCCCTGATCCTTAATGCGGATGGCAGCAAGATGTCCAAGCGAGACCAGGGGGCCGCGGTCCACGAATACCGGGAGCGTGGATTTCTCCCTGCCGCAGTCAACAACTTCATCGCTCTCCTCGGGTGGTCGCCAAAAGACGATGACGAGATCTTTTCTACTCCAGAGCTGGTGGAACGGTTCTCGCTTGAGTCCGTTAACCGCTCTCCCTCGCGCTTCGACTGGGACAAGTGCCAATGGCTCAACCAACAGCATCTCATGGCGCTCTCCCCCGGGGAATTTGCCGCCGTCGCCAAGCCTCATATCACACAGTCCGGACTTGCCNTTACTGAGGATTATGAGGCGATGGCCGCCAGCGTTCAGGAAAAGGTCCAGACCCTCACCGAGGTCCCTGAAATGATCGACTTCTATCTCAAGCTCCCACCGCCGAACGAAGAGATCATGTGCAAGCTCCGAAAAAACGGTGATGCACCCACCCTGCTCGGCGACCTTGCCACTCGCATGGAAGACATCACCGACTGGGTTCAGGCCAAAGAATCTATCGCCTTCACGGCTGAAGCCCATGGGATCAAACCCGGAAAGCTCATGTTCCCTCTGCGAGTAGCCCTTTCCCAGCGTTCTGGCGGACCAGGCCTGGATGAGATGCTTGCCATTCTTGGGAAAGAAGAGTCCATTCGTCGTGTCAGGATCCTGACCGAGCAACTCGCCACGAGCACGGAAAGCCAATGAAGGAACTTTACACCCTTGATGACCTGTCCAGCCGCTCCATCTTGGATGAGGGCGCCAGTCACCCTGCGCGCCTTGCCGTTCTTGGTTACCCCGTTGCACATTCCCTCTCCCCCCAGCTTCATCAGGACGCCCTAAACGAGGCCAGTATCGGCACTCGTTATATTCGACTTGAGGTTCCTTCTGGAAGAGTAACCGAAGCCCTTGAACGGCTCGCATCCCTGCAGTTTGTTGGCGCTAACGTCACTGTTCCCCATAAGTTTGAAGCCCTCTCCGCCGCCGATGAAATTGACGAGTCAGCTGCCATCCTGGGTGCGGCCAACACTATTCTTTTCGATGGCGACCGGAAACTTGCCTTCAATACTGACGGACCCGGTTTCGTCCGGGCCATTCACGAGGAATTTCTTGTGGACGTGAAAGACCTTCGAATCATGTTGCTAGGAGCCGGGGGTGGAGCCGGAAGAGCTATCGCCGCACAGTGCGTTCGGGAAGGTTGCGAAAAGCTGGTTCTCGTAAACAGAACCGTCGGAAAGGCGGAAGCGCTCGCCAAGGAACTTGCCCCATATCTGGAGAGCGATCGATTGGAGGGTCCTGGTGACCGCCTCAAAGTCTTTTCTCTCACCTCGCCTGAGGTGATCCCTGAGGCCGATCAGATAGACCTTATTGTGAATGCTACGTCGGTTGGCCTCAAGCGATCTGACTCATCGCCGCTACCNTCCTCGTGCCTCCAGCCTCACCACCTGGTTTATGACACTATTTACAACCCTTCTCAGACACGCCTCTTGCACGAAGCGGACCGGATCGGCGCAAGAGCCGCAAACGGTTGCTCGCTTCTTCTTCATCAGGGAGTCCTGTCCTTTGAACTCTGGTTTCCGGGAAAGCAACCTCTCGCTACGATGCGCAGATCTCTTACGGACACTCTGTCCGCTCATTGAAAGAACAGCTCAGGGAAGAACCCACTCTCCTGCTAGAAGCTCAATAATCTCAACCTGATTCTCCTTTANATCTCCCTTTCCGTTCCCNACTCGGATAACAGCTCGAACATCTTCCTGACGGTCGAGAATGAAGTCGCCGAAGTTGAACAATGCGAGAAGCTCACGGTCCACAGGCGACCCGGAAGGGGCAAAACCCCAGACCTGTTTTTCCGATCCGGGAAGCACCACGAGAAACCAAGACCGCTGCTCATCTACTTTACTGTCATAATGCGGTTGCTTGTCTAGGATACAGCGAATCATCACCTCTCGCTGCTCGACAGCTGAAAAGAGATCCGCCGGTGGCACCTCTCCCCATGCAGTAGAGGCCGCCCAGTCCATCCTGAGCCCTTGCTCGGAATTCACAAAGTACGACCGAAAAGGACTCTGATCCTTACGCAGACCTTCCAGAATGAGGAACCCTGTATTGTCGGTATCCCCGATGGTCCATTTAAAAGAGCGAGGATCCGCTGTCATGAAATCTGAATCCCATCCCAGACCATTATCCGTGATTTCTCCCAGCGCGAAATCTCTTCGTCGAAACACCAAATCCGGGATTTTGCCACCCTCAGCTTGATTCAAGCGGTCAAGAATATCGATCGCACCTACATAATGAACATGCGGATTCTCCTCGAACCAAGCTCTCGGCCCCGTGAAATCAAACTCATCCTCATTCGATACATTAAAGTTGAAGTTGAGCTGCCCCCCGGAAGGCGTTGCTGTTGGCTCCTGGTTAATCAGGACAAATGCAGTGACGATTGCCAGCACAGGAACGACGAACGCAAGAGTCCATAGCAACCCCCGAGCACCCTGCTGACCCGCAGGCACATTACCCCAGTTCTCATCAATATCTTTACCCTCACTTTTCGGATGTTTGTCTGTCTTGAGAGGAGAGATCTTCTCCCTCACCGGGATCGCAGCAGTTTCCTCATCAAGGCTCATCCCCTCCGGGCTCTTGGGCTTCTTCAGGAACAACGTCTGCCGTGCCTTACCCTTGCTCTGGACGCCTCTTGGCACACCTCTCATGCCCTGGGGAAGATTACCCTTGGGATCGTCTGGCGAGATAGGATTATCAGTCATGAGGCAGGCTTCAGTTGGAGCAAAGAGGATCCAGACCAAGAGCACAACTTCAATTCACTCAACCTCGTCACTACTCAGATCCACATGGTTTTCTTCCTGCCCGGAGGCCTCTCTGACATTCGAAAACTCCTCCAGAGATGATCCTTCCCCACCTGCACCCGACAGCCAGTTTCCTGCAAGAACCCTGTCAACCACCAGATAACGCTCGTCATCTTTCCCCGTCTTCCATCTCAACTGTACGCGGACTCGTCGAAGATCCTGGGGATCACGGTGCCAGAGGCGTGGGTCTCCGGGACGCGATTGGCTGGGATCTCGTTGAAAGATTTCATGGAAACGCCTGCCGTTTTCGGAGTCTCTCGCCACGATAACAGGGGGAGTATCCTGCTTCCACATCTCCTCTATATCTTCCCTGCCCTGATAAAACTTCAGGACCATGACAGGAGTCCCATTTTGAACCCGGGTCATAATTTTCCTCGCGAAGAGTCTGAACTCGCTCGGCTGGTTACTCCCCGCGACGTCAGCATAAAACAATGACCACGATTGAGGAGAGTGTCTCACCAGAGCCTCCCAATCGATTTTCCATCTGTTTCTTTCACGAACAAAGACCACCTCCCGCAAATACGGACCCCCTTGCCCCCTGCGCTGGGACTCTACCTTGAATACTGTCTCAATAATGGGATTACCCCCGGGAGGAGTGATCACGTTAGCACTCACTGGGTTCAAGCTGCTTCCCGGCGACAAGTTCCACATCCTGCTCGACTGGTAGTAGCTCTGCATTTTTGGAACAACATTCGATGAACTGCTGACGAACTGGGCCCGCCCAGCCCAGGTCGCCTCTGCGAGGTAAGCAAGCAGCGTAGTCCTCACAGAAGGAATCTCCTGCGCGAGGAAACGCTGCATTTCCTCTTCCATGGAAGCCGCCCTCTCGGAGTGCTTTTTCCCATCCGCTGTGGATTCTGCATCCGTCTTTTCCATTCGAAACTTAACCCCAATCGCAATCAACATAAGTAAGGCCGACCATCCCCCAAGGTGCAGAAGAAGGCTTGCTGTATTAACTGCACGCTTCTTCGTGGGCCTCCGGAGACCTACATGGTCAGCGGGGGGCTGAGGCCGGCCAGGCGTCACAAAAGATTTTGGTGATGGATCGGCGATAACCCTTTCCCCCGACGTGGGAGCTATAGAAGCCCATTCCCCCGCACCCTTACTGGTAGAAACATCCCGCTGTACCATGCTTCCCGCGGGCTCCGCCAGCCGGTGGCCATCCTCGCGTGGAGTAATCCCAACAGGACGGCCAAACTGATACCCGCACTTGCTACAGATCCGTTCGGCACCCGTAGACAACGACACCACCTCTCCACAGGTAGGACAGCGAAACAGTTCCATGGGTGACTCGANCATGACTCTTACAACTAAGGCTACATGCCAACAGACCCTTCCTCCATCACTTTCTGGAGAGCCTCTTCATTCAGGGGAAATCACTGGGAATTCAAACGGTCCTGAGGGACACACCAATCCGAATTGATGAATTCTACCAGATCAAGCTGGTTGGCCCGGGCTCCCGGAGGACCTTTCTGGACCATCACGGTCGCCCGGCCATCAGTGGACTCGGTCATTCGAAGTGAGAAATGCCCCCTCATCCTCTTGTTTGCTTCACTTCCGCGACGGGCGAAAGCCCAAATGAAATTCCCGGCATCTCGGTGATGGATTACATAACACTGGTATGCGGATTCCGGAAATGCCGGGGGATAGAAAGTGGAGGGAGCCACGATTCCGCGCACCAGGAGGGGCGCGCTACCCAAAGGTTGTTCCTGCTCACCCGGAAGAAAATCACTGTAACCCTCGCTGGCTTCCCAGTCATATTTGAGACTTCCATCAGCTTCCGAAGTAAAATAGGCCACCGCCGCCACATAGTTTTTATCAAGTCCTGTCAGCATCAGGTAGGGATGCCCCATTAGGGTGGCAGCATTAAGCCGAAGCTGACTCACCGGGTGGTATCCTTCAGAGGAGGGTCGGCGATCCTGCCATGCCTTCCACCTGTCCCAGGAATCCTTCCCGCCCCGTAGGAGCCCCGCTACCTCCGGACCTTTACCAGAATATACCTTCTCCAGAATCTGAGTCACCAAAGGCATTATCTCAGCAGCCCTGATCACAAAGTCCGCTAGGGGCACATCCCCTGTATCGTCACTGATCGACGTGCGAAGAGGCTGTTCAATACTCGATGACCTGACCGGATTATTGAAGCTCTGCAAAAGAAAAAATACCACGAGTCCCACACAGAGAATTCCGGCCAGAACCCACCACAATGAGCCCGTATGGAGACCAGTCCACGCAGCCTCTCCCTGCAATTCCCACCCTGAACGATCTTCCTGCTCTGTTTCAGATACTACTGGAGGGACGCGTATCGATTGTATCGGATTTCCCGGCCTGGCCTCCTGACGCGGAAGTTCCGCTACAATTTCCGCTCTGGAAATCTCTGACATTCCCTTCCGTCCCGTAGCGAGATCAGGGCCTTCTTCTCCCAGACCTTCAAGATCGTCCTCGAACAACGACTTCTCATCCAGAGGAATCTCACTCTGGGAAAACCTCTCCCCAGCCATGGCGTCCCCACTCTTCTTTGTCCAGGCCGGGTCACGTCCTCGAGCTTTCCCCTCTAGGGCCCTTTCATACACATTTTTTTTTGGAAGAATCGTTTTCCGATCGGACCCGCCCGGCGGCGGATCAGGTTCTGTAAGGTTCTGAGCCAACGCCCCGGAGATTAGTGTGATGGATTAACCGGGCAACTTTATTCGCCTTCTCAAGGCTCCGCCTATCCCTCCTCAATCGCTTTTTCCACAAGGCGTGCTGCCAGAGTCTCCGTGGCTTGATCCAAGCGCTCCACTGCTCCCTTGAGCACATTGGCCTCTCCCTCATTTAATGCACGCTCCACAGCACGTTCCGCCAACCGAATCTCTTCCTGCTCTTCCTCACTCAGGACTGATCCAATATCTACGAGGGCGGCACGCACGGCAGGAAGAAGTTCCTCCGCCTTCAGCCGAGCCTCGGTAAAAACCCGCGCATTCATATCCTCAAACGCGTGCTCAACACTTTCCTCCACCATTTGCTCGACCGCTTCTTCGTTGACATCTACGGCCGCACTTTCGATACGAATGATGACATCCTCCCCAGTGCCTTCCACGTCCCGGGCGAGGACCTCGAGGATACCATTTTCATCCAGAGACAACTGCACCCCAACTCGAGCTTTTCCTCTCGGCGCACTCTTGAAGGGGAGATCAAACTTTCCGAGCTCCCAGTTGTCCCGAGCGAGCTCCCGCTCACCCTGTAACACCCGCACCCTCATCGAATCCTGACCGTCTCTGGCGTTGGTGAACATTTCTCCCACCTTGCAGGGAATCGTAGTATTGCGCGGGATCAGAACGTTCATCAGTCCCCCCAAGGTTTCGATTCCGAGGCTAAGCGGAGTAACGTCCAGAAGCAGGACCTCTCGCCACGTTCCCGCTATGATACCAGCCTGTATCGATGCGCCCAAAGCTACCGCCTCGTCAGGGTGTTGCGAACAATCTGGTTCTCTATGAAAGACCTCTTTGGCCAGCTTTTGGACTGCGGGCACTCGACTGCTGCCTCCAACCATTACGACTGCCGCGACTTGATCCGGCTCCATTCCCGCATCAACGAGAACCTCCCGGCAAATTCTTTCCATTCTGGAAAGGAGAGGCTCCATTCCACCCTCCAGATCGGCCCGGCTCACTTCCACCTCAAGACTTTGCGCCCCATCATAAAAAGGCACCCGGAAGACCGCATGATCCCCGGTGGAGAGCTCGCGCTTAACCCGCTCTGCTTCCCGTATCAGCCTGTCTCCATCAGCCTCCGGATCTTCCAGCACTCTCCCTCCGACACCAGATCCCTGCCGGACTAGATCCAAAACGACAGCGTCAATATCATCACCTCCCAACCGGGTGTCCCCACCCGTAGCGAGAACCTCAAATACTCCCTCGCGGAGCTCCAGAATCGAGACGTCGAAGGTTCCTCCTCCCAGATCGAAAACAGCGACTCGGGCACTCTCTCCCAATTTATTCATCCCGTAGGACAGAGCCGCGGCGGTCGGCTCAGCCACCAACCTGAGAACCTCAAGCCCCGCCTCTTCTCCAGCTTGCTTGGTGGACTCCCGCTGTGCGTTATTAAAGTATGCCGGCACCGTAATGACAGCTTTCCGGACTTCGCGCTCCAAACGGTATTCTGCAATGCGCTTCAGCTCACCAAGCAACACACTACTCACCTCCACTGGCGAACGGGGGCCCTCCAAGGTTTCAAATGCAACTCCTCCATGAGGGTCACGTATTAACGGAAGTCCTCCTTCCATATGCTCTCCAAACCTGACTCCTATCTGACGCTTTGCGCTGCGCACCAACCGGCCCGCGGGTGCTTCTCTCAGCGCAGGTCGTCCTGCCTTTACTCCCTCGGGACCAAACCATACCACACTTGGAGTCAACCGCTCACCCCCCTCATCAGCGAAAAGAATGGGAAAACCCGCCTCTACAATTCCCACTGCCGAATAGGTAGTACCAAGATCAATCCCTATCACAGGCTCAGCCATGGCCCGCAAATTGACCGGACCACCTTCGAATGCAAGCCTGCAAGAACTTTTACCAGCAACCGGCCTGAGCCCATGCTGCCCTCAATTGAGTCTCCCACCTCTCAAGAAAAGAGAGAGATCTGACAAGCTCCATAGCCTCAGCCGTGACCTCGTGAGGGTCACTTTCATCGAACCTCCTGAAAGTTGATACCATCTCTGTAATCACGTTACCCAACTCGCCGCGGGCTTCAACGATTTGGCCCTGCAGGGAAATCCCCTCAGCCTCCGCCAGCGAGCGCACCAGCGTTGAGCGAGCTCCCCTGTGGCGCTCTGCGATTTCACTAGCCTTCTGCAGCAGGGCATTGACCGGTCCAAAACGTTCCTCAACTGCTGGAGGCAGGCTGCCATCCTCAGTCACCTTAATCCCGGAGAGTTCCAGCCAGTGACGTAACCTCCGGGACGGACTGCTAAGCGTCTTGTAGGCCTCCGCGACGGCATCGAAACCTTGCACCGTCCCTCCGGCATCCGGATGGGACTCCTGGCATCGCCCATCATATTGGGCCCGCAGAGTTTCGTGAGACAGGTCCAACTGCCTCTCTACCCCCAAGGCTTCGAAGTGATCAATGCCAGTTACCATCAGGCCGCGAAGCTCTCCCCACAGGAGCAGGTCACCACTGCGTTAGGGTTACTCACCTTAAACCCTCCATGTTGGAGATCCGCTGAGAAGTCCAGTTCGCTTCCCCCGACAAAAAGAGCACTTTTTGGATCAATCACTACATTGACTCCATTCGATGCCACGAGGATATCCCGGTCCAGAGGACCATCCACAAGGTCCATCTGATACTGGAGCCCGCTGCAGCCTCCCCCGATAACCTTGATACGGAGGGCTCCATCCGGTCGGCCTTGGCGGTCCAGGAGGCTCCGCAACTGCTTGGAGGCCCCATCCTCAACTGCGATCAGCTTTTCAGTGCCTACAGTAATTCTCGGCTCTGTCATCGTCTTTGTATCTGCAACATCTTAGATCGATCCCAGCAACATCGTAATAAAATTGTGCATTCCCCAGAGTTCTGCCACGGGCTCCGGATATGAGCCCGCCTTCAATCAAGAAGAGCTCTCATGTTACCAAAGAAATCGCTCACGTCATCGTCATCGGCAAGAGCGTTCATCTCTCTCGTATAATCGCGCTCAAGAATCCAATCTGCATCCAGTTCTCTTAGAAAGGAACTAGGGTCGCACCTCACCTGTTCCCCATACTTTATCCTCAGGGAACAGTAGCTGAGGTAGAGGTGTNGCCTCGCTCTNGTGATTCCGACATAAAGCAGGCGACGCTCTTCATCCTGACTTCCCTCTTCCTTGCTTCTCCAGTGGGGAAGCACTCCTTCTTCCAAGCCCACTAAAAAGACAACCGGAAACTCAAGGCCCTTGGAGGCATGGAGGGTAATCAGTGTTACCCCGGATTTTTTCTCCAACTCTTCCTCCTCCGGCTCTGCATCAAGGGCCGCATCATCGAGGAATTGCTGAATCGTTCTGCCTTTCCGGAGAGCATCCGTCAAAGCGGTGATTACCTCCGCAACAGCCTCTCTCCTTTGCTCCCGTTCCTCGTCGGTTCGGCACGACCGCATCAGCCAGGCAGTGTAATCGATTTCCTTAAGGAACTCGCTGAGAGCCTCTCCCGCCCTGCCTCCGGCAATCCGTCGTGAGAAAGAATCAACAAGTTCAACGAAATTCCGGATGGCCCCACTCCCCTTGGAGGAGAGCTGACTGGTGAAAGAGGAGTCTCTCATCGCTTCCCAGGCTCTCACCTGATGCCCACGGCAGTGTTCAAGCAAAAGCAGGGCAGTGTTGGATCCGATTCCCCTGGGAGGGGTATTCAGGATCCGCAACAGGGAGACGTCCGCCAGCGGATTGGCCAGAATCTGAAGATAAGCGAGAACATCACGGACCTCTCTGCGATCATAAAAACTCTGGGCCCCAACCAGTCGATAGGGAATCTCCTCTTGTCGGAAGACCTGTTCGACTTTCCTGATGTGAGTATTGGTTCGAAAGAGAACCGCGAAATCTTCCCAGCGGGAATTGTCTTTCGCCCGGGCACGCCGGATTTCCCTGGCCATCCAGAGAGCCTCCTCCTCATCCCCGGGCAAGGCCATCAGGGTTACCTTGTCCCCTCCCGTGATGGTCGCACGCAGGGTCTTTTCATGCCGCGAAGGGCTGTTACTAATGAGTTCGTTGGCCACGCTCAGGATGGCCTCTGTACTACGGTAGTTATTCTCGAGCCGGACGATCTTAGGATTAGGAAAAAAGTGTCCAAACTGCAAAATATTGCTCACTTGGGCACCTCTCCATCCATAGATGCTCTGGTCATCGTCTCCGACCACACAGATATTGTGAGGAGGCCCGACCAGCTGCATCAGCAGGTCCATTTGCAGCCCGTTGGTATCCTGAAACTCATCTACCGTCACATATCGGAAGCGCTCTCTCCAGAAGTCGCGGGCCTCCCTGTGCTCCCGGAGGACCTGCTCTGCCAGCACGAGCAGATCGTCGAAGTCGAGTGCATTGCGAGCCCTGAGCTCTCGCTGATAACTCATCGCTACCGTTCGAACCATATCATCAGGAATCTCCCCGAGGGCCATCCCGGCGTTCTTCTGGCGGGAGACTGCCGCGGTGATGTCCCATGCCTTGATCTTCTCCTTCGCTCCCCCGTGTTGGACGATCAGCTGCTTGACCAAGCCGTCCCGGTCACTTCCGGCAGCAATACTGAAGTTGGTATTATAACCCAATAATCCTGCGTGCACTCGCAGGACCCGCACGCAGAGTGAGTGGAAAGTAGATACCGTCATTTCCTCCGCCGCTTCCCGTCGGACCATCTCTCCCACCCGCTCCCGCATTTCACAAGCCGCCTTGTTCGTGAACGTCACCGCAAGAATGTTCCGGGGGTCCACTCCTCTCTCCAGAAGATTTGCAATGCGGAAGATCACCGTTCTGGTCTTACCTGTCCCCGCGCCAGCAAGGATCAAAACCGGTCCCTCAGTAGTTTGGACCGCCTCAGCCTGCGCCTCGTTTAACCCTGCCGCTATCGTTCCCCCGCCCATTTCGTATGGGGCAACACCCTACGAAAGCTGTACACCGGGAAAAGGCCAATATCAACAAGAGGTGCGAATTCTTCTGATCTGACGGTTGCCAGGCTCCACTCTTCTTGCGCTCCCGGTCAACCACGATTATGTTGCTCCTAAGAAAGAAACCTTTTCTTCCAAAATCATGTTTGAGAGCTACCAAAACCCTTACGTCGTGGCTGCCGCCCCTGAGGACATCCGCGCCACCTTCATTCGTCGGACCTATGGACACCTGGCCGCTGCTGTCGGGGCCTTCATTCTCATCGAATTTGCCCTTTTCCAGATTCCCGACATCGACTCGAAAGTGATGGGCCTGCTGGCACAAAGCTCCTATAGCATGCTCTTTGTCCTCGGCGGATTTATACTGGCCTCCCATCTAGCCAACAAGTGGGCTCTCACCTCAGCCAGCAAGGGAATGCAGTATGCGGGTCTTGGCCTCTTCGTGATAGCTCAGGCAGTTATATTCCTTCCGCTTCTTCTCATGGCAGCCAGCCCCCAATTTCTCAATGCTCCGGATCTGATCGGGCAGGCCGGAATGGTCACAGCTGCAATGTTTGCCGGATTGACCTTTATTGCCTTCTCGACAAAGAAGGACTTTTCCTTCCTCGAGGGAATTATCAAGGTCGGCTTCCTCGTCGCCGTCGTTACCATCGTGCTCTCCATCCTCATGGGCTTCAGTCTCGGCCTTTTGTTTTCGGGCGCGATGGTTCTCCTCGCCGCCATCTCTATCCTCTGGAGCACCAGCAACATTATCCACCACTATGGCACCGAGCAATATGTCGCGGCCTCCCTCGGTCTCTTTGCCAGTGTGGCGATGCTCTTCTTCTATATCCTTAGGATTCTCATGATCCTCCGGGGTAGCGACTAATCCTGCCCATTCTGGTTTACCCAGCTCCAAGTGCCGGCGGATTCTCTGCCGGCCTCCCAGACTTTTCGCCGATACTGATAGCTCCGTGGTGGAAGGTTACCTGCCGGACACCACCCGGGGCTCTACGCAGACCCCTCTCGAGCCCGCCGCGCAGCTCTGAATGAGCGGATCGCCATGACGGTGAAAAAGAGGCAGACCGCCGTCATGATGGCGATTAACACCGATCCGGGCCCGCTGAATTCCCCATTGATCACAGTGGGGATCACGCGTCCCAGACCCGCGAGGGCACCCAGGGCGGAGAACAACACCGCAATATGCATCCCCGCCATGGTGCTCTTCAGAGCCACCAAGCCTCCAAGTAGCATCGGCAGCCCGATAAAAGCCGGAATCAAAGCCGTTACGGACTGCTTACTTGCCCCGATGGCCTCCCAGCCCAGATAACCCACAAGACCAAGAGTTATGAGAGCCGCCGAACACAAGAAGCAGAGATTTCGCATGGAGGAATCCTACCCTGTGAATGAGCAGGGTCAAGAGGGTCGCTATCGTTAACCTCCCTCCTCATCAAAGTCCTGTTTTGTAGGTGAAAAGCTCCACATTCTCCCACTGCGCGATAAGGCCCCGTGCCTCTTCTTCCCCAAGGACCGAGCACGCTGTGGAAAGAGCATCGGCAAGCCAGGCCTCAGGAGCGGTCACAGCCACAACCTTCCGGGCCTCCACACAATCCCCAGTGCGTGGATCAATAATGTGATTCCGGCGCTCTCCCGTTCCAAAGTAAAGCCCGGCCCCCGAGGACACCGCGAGCGCACGATCCCGCAAGGCGATTTCCTGCCCCTTCACACCCCGTAACCCCACAATCCAATCCTCACCAGAAGGCTGGCTTCCGATTCCATAAAATTCTCCAAGATTGACGAGGCAGTGCTGAGCTCCCCCCTCTCGCAGAATTTTGGTCGCCCTGTCAGTGATCCATCCCTGGGAAAGACCGTTCAGGGTTAGAGCCATGCCTTCCTGCCCGAAGCTCAATTCCCGCTCGCTGCACTGCACCTGCCGGAAATCCACCTTTTCCAATACCTGCGCCCCTGTTTCGGAATCAAATGTTCCAGTGGTTTCGACCGCCTCACGCAACCAGGTCCAGTAGGGCTGAATGGTGGGGTCAAAGGCCCCACCCGAGCGCTTTGCGACCAGCAGAGCCTTTCGCACAAGATCGACAAGTTCAGAAGGAGGATCCTCAAGACGTCCCAGTCGATTAAGCTGAGAAAGAGGAGAGTCCGGAAGATAGAGCGAGAAAATCTTTTCCAGCCTCTGCATCTCCCGCTCACAATCCCTGATCAGGGCCTCCGCGACGGATGAAGGCAGGGCATGGAGCGCCATATCTACATCGGAATTAAACAGGACCCCACGCCATCGCGTCACATGCTCCTTTCGCTGGCACCCATTTCCAAAAAATGACGCCGCAGTTGTCGTGGCAAGAAGGGAAAGAGTATGACGCCGATTCATAACAT
The DNA here is from genome assembly GCA_002709915.1 of Roseibacillus sp. Lineage (GTDB taxonomy): Bacteria > Verrucomicrobiota > Verrucomicrobiia > Verrucomicrobiales > Akkermansiaceae > Roseibacillus_B. Next base: position 30,813 of record PARF01000004.1, read on the forward strand.
ACATTCATTTCCGCCTGAAAAGAAGACGAATACCCAACACCGTGACGATGATGACCGCTACACCGGTGAGATCGACGAAGAAACGGCCGAGCTTACCGAGAAGGCTACCGCTGTGCAAATCCGTGATCACCCGCGACCAGGTAAATTCGGAACCCTCGACCAGAACTTTTTCCAGAGAGCTGAGCTCCTCCGTGCCCTCCTTCAGGACACTCCATTCAACTTCGGCCTCTGGCGGTGCAGTTTCAAAATCAAGGAATCCCTCCCCGAGGACAAATTTCCCCGCATCTGTTTCGAGATGAATCTGATTGGAACCTCCAAGTCCGATTCTCAACAGAGGAACTGACGGAAGGGATTCTTCCCCAAGTCGGTCGAGGTAGAGCCCCTGCGAGTCATAGACGAAAATGTCAGTTTCTGTCGCCACGGCAAGCTCCCCCGGAAGCGCAACTGCACCCACAAGAACCCCGCTTTCTTCGAGCAGCTTGTCATCGACAAAAAGCTCCCCACTCCAACCGGCGACCAAGAACCTACCTGCCTTCGTGACCTTGGGGATTCCCTGAGGAATCTGGTTGTAGCGCTTGAGCAACCAAGCCGAACTGACCTTCCTTTCGGTCAGTCCGAGTCGCTCGCCGTGCTGCAGAAGGAGCCCACTGACAACCAGCCAGAGGAGGGGGACTGCAAAAACCGCACCAAGATACCGGTGCCATTGACGATGCCACTTGCGCGGCCCCGGCCTTCGGCCCTTTTTTCTGGGCCGGTCTTTACCCATTTCTCCCTACTTAGGACGGATCTGGTCGAGATAAAGGGCCACCCGTCCCATTTCCATCATCGCGCGTGTGGAAAGGGTCGCACCTGCGATATTGTTTATTTTCCGGCTCAGCTTTCCACTCGAACCGAGAACTGCACCTTTGAACTGGTTGGTAAACGAAGTCCGTCGTACTTCTGCTCCAATAGATTCCCGGTAAATGAGCATTTTGACTGACTCGATTTTGCCTCCACTAACCACAAACCCGGTGGTTATCGGGCGAGTCTTTCCAATTTCGTCTAAGATGACGACCATCTTGCCGCCATGCGTCCAGTAGCGCACGCGCGCGGGCCGATACTCATGCCCCATGAGGCGTCTAATCTTACTCTGATGTGACGCCGTCAGAGTGAGATACTTGGTGGTTGGGATTGTTCCACCACAGTGGGAACGGATGAAATCGGTGGGTTTTTGGTAAATCGTGGTGCCAGCCTGCGTCACGAGAGAGGCGGCAAGCAGAAAGGTGAGAGTGAGGATATGGTGCATTTTGTGTAAGTGAAGGTTATTGGGAGTAACTTAGGGAGAGGATTTCACCGTGCAAATCTTAAGATCAGGTTCCTCGCGATTCTCAAGGACACAGCACGATCTTTACCCCAACCCGGTAAACCATAGTCGCCGCCAACCCGCGAGGGCTGGCGGCGACCAGAGTTATGAGTGTTAAATTGCGTAGCAACCTACGCAGTGCTCAGAAATTAGAAGCTGTATCCAACTCCGAGGTTGAAGGACTCATCACCGCCAGCATCGTTGTAGTCTGCCTTGAATACAACTTGCTCGTGAGGCCAGTAGTTCACACCGACGGTTACCACGTCAGTAGTGTCACCGGTGTAGTCCTGATACTCGGCGTAGCGAGCAAATACTCCCACGTTGTCGCTGAGCTTATAGGAAGGCTCAATGAAGTAACCCCACTGCTCATCAGCCCCGGCTGCTGCAGCTGCCGCACCACCGATGTCCCAGCTGGACACAAGGCCACGGAGGCGGAAGTCGCCCATGTTTGCGTCAAGAGTCGCACCGATAAGAGTCGCGTCAGCTCCGTCTCTTCCCTGGGTGATGTCACTCTGGTACTGGGCGAATCCAGCAACCTGGAAACCGTTACCGCTGTAGGTAACGCGACCGGTTACGGCAGCGTCCTCTGCAGGTGCTTCAGCAACCTTCTTACGTCCGCTACGAATCTTGTAGGAGTCAGGAACTGACAATCCGGAGTGAACTGCAACGTCCCATTTGAGTGTCTCAGTGCTTCCACTTAGGCCGAGACCAGCCTCCCACCAAGTGGTAGGGATGATGTTCTTTTCGACGGGATTCCGCTCTACACCGTAGAAGGTGTCGGGTTCGTGGGTCTCGTTGAGCGTTCCTACAGGCAGGAGGAAGAGACCAGCTTTGAAGCTTGTTCCTCCGTCCATTGCGATGTCGACGTAGGCCTGCTCGAGCTCAACCTCACCGGGCTTGCCGTCTCCTGCAAGGGAGTGCTCAAGCTCAAACTCAGAATACAAGACAATCTTGTCGGTGAAGCGGTGGTTGATGAAGAGGACCCAACGATGGAAATCGATCTCGTTTGCGTCATCTTGATTGAGGTTTAGGTGCAACTCGCCGTAACCGCCAATACTGACGTTGTTGAACCAGTCGCTTCCAACGCTGCCGTTGTTATAAGCGGCGTCGAGGTCCTCGTGATCCCCTGCAGCCACTTGCGCGGCAGACGCCAGGATTCCAAGGCCAATGATGATAGACCCGGAGGTCCGTCTGATGGTAGTAGCTGTCATTCTCGTTTTTGGAGTTAAGTGCCTCAAAGGTGTGTGTAATTACGGTTACCTTAAAGGTGAGGAGAATTTATCGAGAATGGGTCTCAACAACAACAACTTTCCCTCTTCTTTTTGATTTTTTCCCTAACTTTCTAATAATGAGTAACTTGAGATCTTAATCGCCTTCTTTATGGCCTCCTATTTGCTCAAAAATACCGAGAAAAAAGCCTATTTGTCCTGCCGTTGACCCTGAAGACCCTCTCTCATGCTCAAAGGCAGGCGATATGGGAGTCTCCTCAATACTCTCGTGAGTGCTTCTTTCGCTTTTCTGTCCGCCAGCTCCACCTCAGGCTAGGGGGCATGCTCCGCCCCCTGATTCCCATCCTCTGTGCAGCCAGCCTGAACTTGGCCACTCATGGCCAGGACAAGAGCCTCCTCCGACAAGGAGGATATTTTAAACCAGACGCAGCGCGACTCGAACTTAACAGAATTACCTCCAAGGTTCCCGACCTCGCGGCATGGACCAAACGACGAGCGCAAGTGCGCGCAGGCATCCTCGAGGGGGCGGGCCTTTATCCCCTCCCGAAAAAAACCCCTCTCAATCCCCTCCGTCATTCAAAGCGCGTTCACGACGGATATTCCGTAGAGAACGTGGCACTCGAAACCGCTCCTGGGTTTTTCCTTTGCGGAAACCTGTATCTCCCGTCCGGGAAGCAGAAGAACATGGCAGCGGTTCTCTGCCCTCATGGTCATGCCCGGGACCCGGCCTACACGAAGGAGGGGAGGCTGCGACCGGAGATGCAATACCGTTGTGCCACCCTCGCGAGGATGGGTGCTGCCGTTTTTTCCTACGACATGATCGGCTATTCGGACTCACGCAAATTGGGATGGAATCACAATCACGGAAAGCAGGTTCTCGGTTTGCAGTGCTGGAACAGCATCCGCGCTCTTGACTTCATTCTTTCCCTGCCGGGAATCGACTCCTCCCGGGTGGGAGTCACCGGCGCCTCAGGTGGCGGCACCCAGACTTTCCTCCTGACCGCCTTGGATGACCGGGTCACTGTCTCTGCTCCCTGCGTCATGGTATCGGCACATTTCTTCGGTGGGTGTGCCTGTGAGAGCGGGGTTCCGATCCACGTGCGCCCATCTCACATCACCAACAATACCGAAATCGCAGCGCTCTGCGCCCCGAGGCCGATGTTACTCATTTCGTGCGGGGGCGACTGGACCTCTCACACGCCCCAGGTTGAATTCCCTTTCGTGCGACGCATCTATGGAATGTATGGCCTGAGTAACCTTGTGAAAAATGCCCACTTTCCCGATGAGGGCCACGACTACGGAGCCTCCAAACGGCAGGCCATGTATCGTTTCTTCGAAAAGCATCTCAAGTTGTCTCGGGGCGTGCAGTGGAAGAGCAAGGAAGATACGGCCATGGACGAGTCTACGGTGCTACTGGAGTCTCATCAAATCCTGCAGGTCTTCACCGAAAAGCATCCTGTTCCCCCGCATGCCCTCAAACCAAATTCACCCGTGATCTTCTCACGCTAGGCGAACATCACCTCCACTGGAAAGAAGCGGTCTAACTGTAAGCTGACCATGAGCGGCAGGCTCTTCGCCTGCGGGTCATCGCTGATTTAACTAGACATCACGGGCCCTCTCGGCCTGAAGAATTCATGCTCAGCGGCAAATCTCTACTTATCACCGGGGGAACTGGTTCCCTCGGACAAGAACTGACGAGAACCATCCTCGAGGAATGGCCGGACATCAGGAGATTGGTGATTTTTTCCCGGGACGAGCAGAAGCAGTTTGCGATGGCTCAGAACTACCCCCGGGAGAAATTTCCTCAGGTGCGCTTCTTCATTGGGGACGTCCGTGACCTCGACAGAGTCAAACGCGCACTTGAAGGAGTCGATGTCGTGATTCATGCCGCTGCCATGAAGCATGTCCACATCGCAGAGTACAACCCTGACGAATGCGTTAAGACCAACATCGGTGGAGCTGAAAACGTCATCCAGGCCAGCTTGAGCAGCGGGGTATCCCGGGTGGTGGCCCTTTCTACCGACAAGGCTTGTGCGCCCATTAACCTCTACGGCGCAACCAAACTTGCATCCGACAAGCTCTTCATCGCCGCCAACAACATCAGGGGCACGAGGGACATACGACTCTCCGTTGTTCGGTATGGTAATGTTATGGGATCCAATGGATCCGTGATCCCATTCTTTCTCAACAGAAGAAAGGGCGGAACACTCCCAATCACCGAAACCAACATGACTCGCTTCAACATCTCACTGGCCGAGGGAGTCCAGATGGTCCTGCATGCCATCAAAGAGGCATGGGGTGGTGAAATTCTTGTCCCAAAGATTCCTTCCTATCGAATTACCGATCTCGCTGAGGCGATCGGACCCGAATGCGAGTATCCTGTGGTTGGAATCCGGCCCGGAGAAAAAATCCATGAGGAGATGATCACTTCCTCTGACTCCTTCACGACGTTTGACCTCGGCGACTATTACGCCATTCTTCCTCAGGTGCCCGCATGGGATCTCGACCGCTATAAAGATCACTTCTCCGCGCAACCTGTTGAGCCCGGATTCAACTATTCGTCAGGCACGAATGAGCATTTTCTCAGCGTCGATGAGCTGAGGGAACTTATACGCATTCACGTTCTGGAAAAGGAAGCATGACCGCATCAGACTCATTCATCCCCTACGGCAGACAAGACATTACAGCCGAGGATATCGAAGCGGTAACCGAAGCCCTGCGGTCGGATTTTCTCACTAGCGGGCCAAGGATTGAGGAATTTGAAGAGGCCTTCGCGCGTTGCGTTGGATCAAGATACGCGGTAGCCGTCTGCAACGCCACGGCAGCTCTTCACCTCGCAATGCGTGTCACTGACATCGGTCCGGGTGATCGCGTCGTGACCAGCCCTAATACCTTCCTCGCATCTGCAAACTGTGCCTCATTCGTGGGTGCTACCCCCGACTTCAGTGATATTGATCCAAAAAGCTACAATCTCTGCGCCGACAGACTTGAGGCGAACTGGCAGGATGACACCAAAGCGGTTGTGGCTGTCGCCTACGCCGGGCAAGCACCAGACATGCCACGCATCGGAGAACTCTGCCGGTCAAACGGCGCCATCGTCATTGAGGACGCATGTCATGGAACTGGCGGAGGATTTCATCACGAGGGTGCAGCCTACAAATTAGGAGGACATCCGTGGGCGGATATCACTACCTTTTCTTTTCATCCAGTGAAGGCTCTGACAACGGGAGAAGGAGGCATTCTTGTTACGGATAATGAATCCTACGCTAATCAAGCCCGGCGTCTGCGCTCCCACGGCGTAACCCGCGCCCCCGGAGACTTCCGGGGAATCGGGTCAGACTCCCCTGCCGAGATGGAACGAGGGCCATGGTATTACGAGATGAGCGAACTCGGGTACAACTACAGGACCACCGATATCCAATGTGCGCTTGGTTTGAGCCAGCTGGGCCGTATAGACAACTACGCTCAACGACGCCGGGATATCGTTGCCGCCTACAACGAAGCCTTTGCCGGACTCCCCCACTTTAAGACCCCTGCGGTCACCCGACCGGAAGACATCGACCAGATCTCTTGGCACCTCTACACGACCTTGATTGACTTCGAGCAGATCGGTCTTACGCGAACCGCCTATATGGCAAAACTCCGTGAGGTTGGGGTCGGGTCGCAAGTGCTTTATATCCCTGTTCACCTTCAACCCTACTACCGTGAGACCTTTGGATACGGCGCTGGAAAATGCCCGAACGCCGAGAGCTACTACCGCCACGCACTCAGCCTTCCCCTCTTTCCCAAGATGACTGATACCGAGGTAGGGCGGGTTATCGAGGCCGTCACCACTATCCACCCTTGAACCATTGTCCGCTTCAGTCCCAACCGTAACGGCGATCATGCAAGCACGCATGGGCAGCTCCCGACTCCCGGGCAAGGTTCTCCTCAAGGCGGGGGGAAAAACCTTTCTGGAGCACGCCTTCGAGAGACTGCAGATGGCAAGAACAGTAGATCGGTGTGTTGTAGCGACCACCACAGAGATTCAGGATGACGTTCTCTCTCATTTCTGCAAATCCAGAGGCTGGTTGTCTACGCGAGGACCTGAGCAGGATGTCCTGACCCGCTACTATGAAGCCGCAAGGCGGTTTCCAGCCGATATCATTGTCCGGGTTACCGCAGATTGTCCCCTTCTCGATCCGGACCTGATCGATCAAGTAGTTGAACTCCTGATCTGTGGTCTCCCAGCTCTCGCCTACGCCTCGAACGTCATAGAGCCAAGGCACTTTCCCCGAGGTCTCGATGTCGAGGCCTTCAAGTTTTCTGCTCTCGAGGAAGCGTGGAGAAAAGCCAACGATCCGTCTGACCGGGAACACGTGACTCCGTTCCTACGGAATCATCCTGAAAATTTTCCCCAGAACGCTATCCACGCGAAGCAGAACAACGCCTCTCATCGCTGGACCCTTGATACCCCCGAAGATCAGCAGCTCCTGACCCGGATTCTTGATTACGCTCCAGAACCTGCTCCCTGGAAAACTATTCTTTCCCTCGTCGAGACAAACCCCGAGTGGAGCAAGCTAAATGCGAAAATTCGCCAGAAGGAACAGTAAATTGAACGGACCTCTTCTCGCTATCAGAGCTGATGCGTCGCACCGTATCGGGACGGGTCACGTCATGCGATGCCTCGCTCTGGCGCAGGCATGGCGGGACCGGGGCGGAAGATGCGCGTTCCTCTTTCATTCATTGCCCGAGGCACTCGCGGCGAAAATTGCAAGCGAGGGTTGTGACCTTCACGAGATTCAATCTGTCGGAGGTAGTCAAGGTGACGCCAAAGAAACCTCAGCTCTTCTGAAGGATCTGCAGCCTCGATGTCTGCTCCTCGACGGATACCACCTTGACGCGACTTACCAGCAAAACCTCCAACTGTCCGAACCATGTCGGGTCGCCTGTATTTCCGATCACGGCCCCGGGGACTACTACGAACCCGATGTAGTCATTCATCCCAACGTCCATACCAGCCCGGAATATAATAGTAATGAGGCCGGAGAGCGCACCATGATCCTCGCAGGGTCCGCCTACATCCTGATTCGGAGGGAACTCCGTCGTGACAACCCCGGTGAGACTCACAGAAACGCTTCCCGACTCCTCATCTCGATGGGGGGCTCCGACCCCGGCGAGGACGCTCTCGCCGTCGCGCACTCCCTGATCAGTGGAGGCTTTATCGAAGAGGGCAACGGATTGGTTGCTCGTGTGATCCTCGGGCCGGCCTATCCTGAAGATGGAGCCATGTTCAAGCTTTGCCATCCCGCGATTGAGATTTTCCATGCCCCCTCGGCCATGAATGAACATTATGATTGGGCCGATACTGCGATCTGCTCTCCAAGCACCACCGCTTTCGAGGTGCTGCATTGGGGTATTCCAATCGGCCTTGTTCTTACTGCTGAAAATCAACGCGGTGTTTTCAACGCCCTGCGCAGAACCAACGCTATCACTGATCTTGGGGATCAAAGCAGCACCGTCCCGACGTCATCCTTTGAGAAACTCCTGCGCGGCGAGGACCGTATTCTTCAGGGGCAGCAATCAAGGCGATTGATCGACGGCAGAGGAGCGGAACGCATCTGCGACAAATTGGGTTTCCCTTCGCTGCACCTACGACCTGCACGGGAAGAAGATGCCAGGGACCTCTGGCTATGGGCCAACGACCCGCGAACCCGAGCCGCGTCATTCAACCCCGCAGAAATTCCATGGGACCATCATCTTCTCTGGCTTGAAGAGAACCTCTCTTCAACTGCTGTGCTGTTCCTGATTATGGAGTCCAGCCTCGGCAAGATCGGATCGGTCCGGTTTAAGAACGACTTGGGTTCTTCTCTGGAAAGTGTGATCTCGATCGTCCTTGCCCCGGAATTTCAGGGCATGGGCCTTGGCCCGATCAGCATCAGCAGAGCTGTCGAACTCCTCTTGTCACAGCACCCGGGACAAACCATTGTGGCATGGATCAAACCGGAAAACACTGCCTCCATCCGCTCGTTCACCAGAGCGGGTTTTGAAAAGTGTAACAGCAACCCGGATTCCTCCCGCCTTCGCATGGAACTCTCTCCGAATATTACATGAATAGTTTCGAAATCGCCGGAAGGCCAATCGGCCCGGATCATTCTTGCTATCTGATTGCGGAGCTTTCAGCAAATCACGGGCAGGAGATTGAGACTGCCCTCGAACTCGTCAGGGCGGCAAAAAAAGCCGGTGCAGACGCTATCAAGCTCCAGACGTATCGGGCAGACACCATTACTCTGGACTGCGACAGCCCGGTCTTTCGCATCGGCAAGGGGACCGCGTGGGAGGGGCGCCGCCTGTTCGATCTCTATGAGGAAGCCCACACTCCGTGGGAGTGGCACAAGCAACTCTTTGCCGAAGCCGCGAGACTGAACCTTCATTGTTTCTCCTCNCCCTTTGATCCNANCGCGGTGGACTTTCTTNAGAANCTCGNGNCNCCCGCCTACAANATCGCNTCNTTTGAAATCGTTGACCATGAACTCATCGCCCGATGTGCCGCAACCGGCAAACCCNTGATCCTTTCNACAGGAATGGCAGCTCGGGAGGAAATNGCCGAAGCCGTTAGCGTCGCNAGAGAACANGGTTGCTCAAGTCTNTCNCTCCTCAGGTGCGTAAGCGCCTACCCGGCTCCTCCCGGGGAAATGAACCTCTCAACCATGGCCGANCTCAGCACCACCTTCGCCTGCCCGGTCGGACTGTCNGATCANACCCTNGGGACCGCAATCCCGGTNGCGGCCGNGACACTGGGAGCCTCCATNATAGAAAAACATNTGACGCTGAGCCGNGCNGCAGGTGGCCCAGACGCACACTTCTCACTCGAGCCCGNGGAATTTGCACTCATGGNGCAGTCCGTNCGAGATGCNCAGGANGCNATCGGGGAGCCGTCNTATGAGCTAACCGAATCCCAGACGGCATCNCGNATNTTTCGTCGTTCCCTCTTTGCNTCAGCTGACATCAAGNCTGGTGAANCCCTTANCGCGCAGAACGTGCGCTCCGTCCGACCNGGCAATGGCCTCGCCCCCAAACACCTNCCGGNNGTNCTTGGGAAAAAGGCNACGCNAGANATCCCNCTNGGCACGCCNCTCGATTGGGACTTACTCGANTGAGNACACCTGAACANCTCNGCNCCCCNNCCNGCTCCNNTCTATTTGCCGNATTCCTTCCAGTCCCGCCAGAGCCANCGCATGGTTTCNGGAAAAATTGCTCCTCCGTGCTTTCCGCTGTGCCCNCCTTTTCCCCAGACNGTCTTGAAGTCATACCCGCGGAACTTAAGAGCCTTCTCCATCTGGAGNTTACTCAGCCACCAGTTCCCATGCGCGTTATCCANATCGTTGGAACCATCCTGNAGGAACACACGNAGCGGTCTCTTNTNCCCCTTNCGNATCAAGGCNGGATAGACATGGCCGCCGCGGATATTGGTGAAACTCCCGATATGNCTNACAACCTTACGGAAGAGGTCTGGCCGCTGCCACGCAGCCGTGAAGGCACAGATTCCTCCCGAACTGATTCCGCAGATTGCTCTCATGGAGGGGTCTCCATAGATATTGTGATCCTCACTCACTTTTCGNAGAATTTCCTTCTCGAGGAANGTCACATAATCGGCACTGAGAGAGTCGTACTCCACACTCCGGTTCTTTTTCACGCCATCCGGAACTTTCCATCCCTGCCGTCCTTCTATCTTGTCGGTGAAGAGTCCCGGATTGAGAAAAATCCCGATCGTCACCGGCATTGCGCCCCGATGAATCAGGTTGTCAAAAACAACTGGGACACGGAAGTCCCCCTCCTCGCTCACGTAGGCATGACCATCCTGAAATACCATCACGGCCGCAGGTTNGGTCCCGTCATATTGAGCGGGGACATAGAGATACCACTGCCGCAGGGTGCCGTCGAGAATTGAGCTTCTCCACTCATGGCGAGTCACCTTGCCTCTGGGAACNCCGGCCTGACGATTCGAGTCGGGCCCGAGATCAAAGGACGGTTGTTTTTCCTCCTCGCCGCNGAGCGGGNACAGGCAATTGCAGATCAGGAAAANGACAACGACTTTATTACGAATCATGGATAGGGCGCCCTGCCGGTNTCAGGATCCTCTCTTCTATTACCCTCCTGCCGGAGCGCACTGAAAAACTGACCCCGCACNACACGCGTCGACGTGGCGTCAGGCAACCATCTANNTCTNGCACAGGTATTTCTGCNAAACTCCTCNCAGAACGTGAGACTATCTNTTCCGGCAAAACACNATCGATTTTGCTTTTTCANACGACCCTTGCGCCTTAAAAGCTAGAAAANTAGCACCTAGTTCTGAGGGTAGAGCCGCAATCTCTCGTTCAGGTTACACAGATGCGAATTCTTAAAGATGGCCACCAGCGATCCGGAAATTTTATGAGAACACTCTTTTCCCTTATCTTCCTGCTTACCGCCAGCAGCATCCTGCTTCCCGCCGGACCGCTCTTGAAGGTCAGCTCTTCGACTTTGACTCCGTCTACAACCTTCACGCTGATTTTCGACAAGGCGGTAATCGAAAAGGAGAAAGTAGGCAGTTCCAGCCCAAACACCCTGATCAAAATTGAACCTGACCTGGCTGGGAATCTGACCTGGATCTCACCCAATAGCGCCCGTTTCGAGCGCACGGGCACTCCGAAAATTGCCACCACTTATCACTTCTCACTTGGGATGGGGCATAAATACCTCGACGGATCGTCCATTCCAGAAACTCGCTTCCGATTTCTCCGGACCGCCGCCTTTCAACCTCTGGTGAATTACTGGCGGGGTGATCTGCGTCACCCTGTATGCTTTCTGAGGTTCAACGATGTGGTGGATCCCTCAACCGTCACTTCTCCAATATTTTTTACCGACAAGGGAGGACAAAAAGTTGGAGCAACGGTCCGAAGAGGCGTCTATCGTGATCTCGGCAAAAGCACTGCCGTGGGACCTGATTGGAAACAGTATTTCGAGTCATGGGAGGCCCCAGCCCCTGGAGGGATTGATCCTGAGACCGAGATCTCTACCTCACTTACGATCTCACCGGTACAGCCACTGCCGGCAGGCGAGGATTGGAAGCTTGTCCTCGGCGCTGGGGTAAAAAATAGCTCTGCCACTGCCGCGACCACCCGACTCATTGCGCGCTCGATCGGGACTGTCAAAAAATTTGAGGTCACCTCTATCCGGGCTATCACCGAGCTCGATGCCAGACCCTACCTGAGTATCAGCCTTTCCAAGAAACTTCCTGAGAATATCACGGCGTCGGATCTCATCGATTTCATTGCTGTGGAGCCCGCTCCTGACAACATGACTCTCGAGGTGGGCCGTTCGGTGGTCTCGGTCCGGGGAGACTTTCCCGGAAATTCTAAATGGAAGGTCACCATCAAACAGGGGATCACCGCAGCCGACGGATTAATCATGGCTCAGCCAAAGAGCATGGTAGTTCAATTTCGGCATCTGCCTCCCATCCTCGCTGCTCCGAGCTACGCCGCTGCTCAGCTGGCCACCGGAAACCGAACCTACAGCATCAGAACAGTGAACATCGCGAGCGCCAGAATACGGGCCAAGCGCCTGACCGGCCGAGATGCGGTGCGAACTCTTCAGGGCTATCGTCACTACAGTGGAAACGGACCGGGGAACGAGCGCATCAAACAGCGGCACGCTCTTCCTTGGTCTCTCGTGGCGGGAGATACGGTTTACGACAGCGTCATTGAGCTGCAAAACGCCTACGATACTGCGGCTGCCATCGAGATTAACTGGAACGATATACTGGGAAAGGACAACGCCCCTGGCCTGCTTTTCCTCTCCATCGAGGCCGATCCCAAACCCGGAATGGTCAGCTCCTATCAGAGGAAAAAGTCCACCCAGGCATACATCCAAATCACTGATATCGGATTGGCATGGAAAATCA
>PARF01000005.1 GCA_002709915.1 Roseibacillus sp.
CGGATGTCGGCCGAGGAACGCCGGGCAGACTACCTCATCTCTGAGGGTTACCTTGAGAAAGTGGACGACTTCGAGCANGAAGGCGAACNCGTTGCTGCCAGTCGNTTGGGCTATCGGATNACNCGTCGTTTCGTGCTCGATTTCTTCGGGCGTGTGTTCACTAACCCGGATTCTGTTGTGCCGAAAGACATGTTAAGACCAGAAATACAGGGGATATCCGATTATGTCGATGGAATTGCGAACATTGTCGAGACACAAAAACGCATAGCCGACCATTATTTTGATGATGGTTCGGTTGAAGATGCAATTCCTCCNCTTAAGGCACTATTGAATATTATGTCGAATGGTCATTATGAAGGNAAAACATTGGCTGATTCGGAAATTAGAGATCTATTTAATACTGAGAATATTCGCAAATATGAATGGTATACAAAACGTCTGATTTCAAAACAAAAAAATGATATACTCTATTTTGAAAATCAAGCTATGTATGTTAAAGGCTTCCTTGAAAAAGACACACATCGCGGAGAGGCTGAGCGACTGTGTTTGAACAAAAGATTGACTAAAATCATTGATAAACTACATTTTGCCAAGTCAAGTAAGTACATTAACTTTCTAGAAGGTACTTTAGGTCGCGACTTATCTATATGAATCTAATTTGTAAATTTTNATATAAAATACAATACTTTTATAACTTCCATATTTATATAAGCACAATGCGCAAATCATACGTAAGAATATTTTTATTTTTTACTACGGTATTTTTTTTCGAATCAANAGCTCTTTCACAAGTTAATCAGATAGGCGAAATTCATCAAGCAGCCTTGGCCCAGGCTGGGAAAGTAGCTCCGATTAATTCGCAAGAAAAAAATATATTCTATGATAATCTTCACTTAAACAAAGGAAATGTTTACATATCNAATAATGAAATAGGGGATAATATAACCATAGTTAATGACAGCGTAAAATCAAAGCGGATAACAGATTTTGANTTTATATATTTTTCAGCATTAAGTCCATTTAATAATGATCAATATGGAACACTTAAGTTGTATACGTCTGAAAATAAAACAGAACTAATCTATGAAAGTGCAAATTTTAAATTAAAAAGTGGATATATACATGTAAAAATCTCAAATTTAGACATATCTCTATCTGCTGATATTACTTCATTATTATGGTCAGTAAAATTTGAAGGATTAGACTCTATAGAAAAAGCAGGGGTATGTTTAAACAGTACACCTATCATCGGCAATAGTGAAAATTATCTATCAGTAAAATCTCAAAAAAATGTTTTTGAGAAAATCAAACATGGTGATTTNAATAATTTAACAGCTAGGATCACTGGTGTTTATAAGAAACCTCAAGTATTAGTTAAAAATAATGACGTATTTTATGGGCAAGATTTGAATATACATTTTAAAGATGGAACTGGTAATAAATTTGACTGGATAGGGATATATGAGGCGAAAACTATCCCAGGTTCAATAGCGCCCATTTTCTGGAAGCATGTCTCGGATATAACTAATACGATTCAAAGGGAAAGTAAATTTACTGATGGAGTTATACATTTCACAAATACACTTCCTGTTGGCGAATACAAAGCTATATATTTTCTTAATGAATCTTTTGATCAAGTAGCTAGTATTAATTTCCATGTAAAGAGAAATTATGAGTTATTGATTGAAAAAAATAATTACCTTAAAGGTGAGAGTGTGAATTTTACATTCAGTAATACNGAAAGCTTAACTGATGGCCGTATTTCATTATATAAATCAAACGAAATAAATTTTACCAATTCTAATACGTTAGATTGGAAATTCTTAAATGGAAGTAAAGATGATAATTCAAATACTTCAAATGGATCCGTTGTTTTTAATTCACTTCCCCCGGGTGATTACAATGCTGTCCTTTCAGGTAATAAATTTTCTGATATTTATAAGGTTATTAGATTTACTGTAGCGAATATAAAAGAATGGACAATCATGGTTTATGCCCACGCTGATCACAATTTAACACCTGCTTTAATTGAAGATTTACTTGAAATGGAGCAAGCAGGGAGTGATGTCAATGTAAATATCGTTGTTCAAGCAGATATTGATACTAATAATAGGTTCACTAAATTATGGGATAGTAAGCATAAGATTAAGGATGGCTTTTTTGACGGAGTTACAAGGTTTTTAATTGAAGAAGATAAAGACGATAATCCGCTTACTTTCAATTCTGAAATTTTAGAAAATTTGCCAGAAGAGCGTTACATGGATGATCCAGTTCAATTGGAAGAATTCGTTAATTGGTCTATTTCTGAATTTCCAGCTGAGAGATATGGTCTCGTACTTTGGAATCATGGAGCTCAATTTGTTGGTTTTGGAGGAGACACAAATAATGGAACACTAAAACACGGAAAGGGTCTGACAAGTAAAGAAATTAGAAATTCTCTTCTTAACTCATTTATTTTAAACAAAATAGAAAAGTTTGATTTTATTGGCTTTGACACATGCCTAATGGGAGGTGTTGAAGTTATCGCAGACTTTCAAGGTTTATGTGATATATATTTTGGATGCGCTGAACTTGATTATGGAGATGGGTGGGATTATGAAAACGTTTTTAAAATAATTAAATTAGATCCAGATATAGAAATTTTAGAATTTGCAAAAAAAGAGGTTGAAATATGGGGGGGGCACCATAATGCGATTCCGATGGACATATCACATAAAGTGCATGCAGCTTATGATATGAATAAATTGGGGAATTTTTTACAATCTTTTGAGGTTTTTGCTAATGAATTATATATTTATTTAAATAACAATGGTTCGCTCATACCCAGATTGAGATCTGATGCAATACACTATTCAATACCAAGTAAATCAATGGTAAAATCACCGACAAACTATATAGATTTGGGTGATTTTTTAATAAATCTGGAACNATCAATAGAATTAAAAAATGAATCTTTGGCAAATAGTGCATTTGAGTTAAATAATACTATTAGTGAAATGGTAATTGCGAAATCACTAGGAACTCAAAGGCAAAATTCTTCAGGATTATCCATAGCATTTCCTCACAATCAAAAAGATTGGAAAAAAAGATTTTATGATAAATATAGAAATTTAAATTTTACATCAAGTTACGGAAAAAAATACTTTGAAGCTTTAGAAAAGTATAGTGAGTTAAGAAACGCAGATTTAAAAGGGCCCGAATTCATTGTTCTAGGGGATTCAGCAGAGAATGCAAATATTGGAAGAAATCAATCCAATGTTGATAAAAAATATCTATCTGTAGATATTAATAATCCTGCGGTTTTTGAGATTTCAATTACTGAAGATGACGCATATGAATTGAGTGCAAATTTAATATTGCCCAATGATGATAATTCTAATTATGATTATATTGGCCAAGTTGGTTTGTTTAGAGTTCATGAAAAGGGTAATTATAAATTGATATGGCCTGGTGTTAACCCCATGATNTCAGGTAAAGGTATTAATGAGTGGTATGATCTTGGGGCTTGGTATGTAAGTAATGAAAGCAAACAGATGGTTAGTTTTGCAGATTATTTGCCACCTNATTCAAATGAAAGAATACATTTATTAATTTTTACAAAATTTGATGATCAAGGTTTAGGGGGAATACAAGCAATTCTAGAAGACTCAGGTGAAAATTTGTCGAATGATAATTTGATTGGGGCAACACCTGCATCTTCTTCCTTAGTGTTAGAAGAAGGTGGTAAACTATGGCCAGTTTATTACGCAGAGACTTGGGATTCTAAATCAGAAAGATGGGAATACAATGAGTATTATTATGAAGAGCAATTTATTACAATTTCTAAAAATGGCCTAAGCGACATTTATATTCAGAATAATCCAGCAATTCCGGGGGAATATCTATTAGAGATACAAATAACTGATTATTTTGGAAATAACAGCGGTTTTTTAGATTACAATATCGTTATAGAAAGCGAACCTGAAGTTGCAGACGAAAGCCTATTTGTAACAAATTTTGAACTGACTAGAATAATTGACGATAGCAAGCCGATATTGAAAATAGGAAGATATGTAAATTTATTTGATGNTAATGACGAAGATTTTGAAATAGATTTTGTAAATTATGTTTATTTGTATTGGGAAGACACAGGAGCCTATCGATTGCAGAGATCAAACGGCACGCTTCTCGATTGGATCGATGTTTCTCAGGAGGAGTATCTAATTGATGGTGATACAAAAACCTTTTGGGATAAAGGAAACGTAAAAAACTCATACTTTAGATTAATTAAATAAGTAAAATTTATCAGATAAAAAGTTATTGACCTCAAAAACTAATGATGTAAAAGGTGCTCCTTTTNAAACTATGAAAAAATTATCCATAATCTGCAGTTTATTTCTCTTAACCTGCNTTAATACTTTTCCCCAACCTAAACCAGTAAAAAGTCCTAGAATTAAAACACCTATTCAACAGGCTGTTACAGTGGACAAAAGCAACAAGGATAAAGCAATATCCCTTCTGACNATTTTGGATTTGAATAGAGATAACAGTTTATCTGTAGAGGAGTTAAGTTCGGCATCTTTTATTATCAAGAACCTCAATGAAAATATCAAAAATACTGGAAAAATAGATGTTAATGACATTGAGAACGCGATTGCATCACAAGCCAAACACGGTAAGAGTTCATCAAATGGGCCGCGACCAATAGCGAAGAAGAAATCTGGCGGAAATACAAATGCAGTTTCTGGTTCAAGGCCATCACTTCGNAGGCCAAGCGCTAGAAAACCTTCAAGCCGATCTGCTAGACTATCTGCAAGGAAATCTTCTGCTACAAGAAGGGTGGCTCAAAAATCCAATGTTAATAAGCCAAAACCACAAGTCCCGAAAACAAATGAAAAAAACAAAGACAATAAGAATTTATTACCGAATAAACCATCATCTGTAAGTAGGCCTAACATACGAGTTAATTCCTTGGAGGCAAGAAATTCTCTTACAAAGGATCTTAAAGAATTAAGAGATCGTGTTAAAAGTGGAATTAATAATAAGACATGGGATGCAGACAAGGCTAAGTTAGAAACAGCCGCGAATTTCTTAAAAAATATTCAGAAATACGCTAGAAGCATTCGAGCGGGTAAAGGAGAAACCATTATTTCCGAAATTGAAGATGTAAGGAAAACCCTATTTAATTGAACATTGGTTTAAAAAATTTAGTTTTATCATTAATGCGGAATTATAAAATATTCCTCTTTCTTTTTCTAGTTCTCAATGGCTGCGGTAATCATGAACCGAAGCCGGTAAAGCAAGTTGTTGAAAATAATCAGCAACAGATTAACAAGGAAATCCTTGATCAGTTAAGAGATCTACGTGAACAAACAATTGAATTAAGAAATCAGATATCTGCTAGGAAATCTGAAAGTGCTAATTTGCTTTCTAACAGTGATAAGCCGCTTATCTCAGCTCAGTCTATTCAGATTACCTCTGATGAAGACTTTAAAGATGTCAATTTGCCGCAGCACTCAATAAATACTGCTGCTGCAATTGGAGATATATCAAGAGTAAAAGATATTATTAATTCAGGGTATGATATTGACACCAAAATTAACGGTAACACACCGTTGCACAATGCAGTCTCGAACGGTAGGACTGAAATAGTCGAATATCTCATAATTAATGGCGCTAACATTAATTTAACAAATACTCATGGAGATAATTCACTGGACTTAGCGTATGCTTTTTCTAGAAGTGAGATTATTGAGATTCTTAAATCTAAAGGTTTAAAAAGAAGATCTGACATTGTTGCAGTAAATTCTTCTGCGCCTGATAACCAAGCTGATATCTTATCGACCGCGACAGATGACCTTGAAATTGAACGAAAGGCATATGCTTCAATTATTAATAATGATAAAAATGGAATTCAATTGGCATTTGATAATGGTTTTGACGCTTCAAAGAGATTTGATAATCTAACAATTCAAGATTCAGAATATCCAAATGGAATTTTGCCAATTAGTTTAGCTGTCGACACCGCTAGCGTTGATGTATTGGAAAGTCTGATTAATAATGGTGCTAAGTTTATCCATAACATAGAATCAGGTGATATGCCTTTAATTCGTTCCATGGTTAACTTCGCTGAGGCGCATAATAATCAAGATGGTGAAAAGGAAATCAAAACGCTAAGAATTATTGATTTAATCATTGATAACAATCCTCTTATAGTTAATAAAGGGGATGGAGAAAGTTATCCAATTTTTTATGCTGTAACTCATGGGGATGTTGATTTATTAAAAAGATTTATAAAAAGCGATGCTGATATAAATGTTACTGATGTTAATGGATTGACTCCCCTAATGATTTCCTTATTACCCCATGATAATCATTCTCATGATGGGGGCAATCATTCTCATGNAGACTTTGGCGATATAGCCAAAATATTAATCGACAATAATGCCAACGTTAAAATAAGAGGGAAAAAAGGCGAAGATCCTTTAATTCTAGCATGTTTTGGAGGTTTTGATGATATTGTCGCCACCATGATTGAAAAGGGCGCAGATGTTAATTATATTGATCCTACTGGTTTGAGTCCAATTGTTGCCGCCCTGGTTGCAAATGATCATGTTCACATGACTGCAACAGAAGTTGATTCCCATGGTCATCAAGTTGAAATTGCTAATATGTTAATAGATAATGGGGCGGATATTAACATCAAAGGACCATACGGGGAAAATATCATAGAATTAGTATCTAGATTTGATGCAGTAGAATTGTTTAAAAAGGTTATTTCATTGGGCGCTAAGCTAGAGCCGGACACAATTGGTAGAAATATATTCATTAATTCAGTCAAAAATGAAAATATTGAACTTATGAATTATTTAGTTAGTAGCGGTGTTGATTTCGACTTTATTGGCAGCGATGGTAAATCTCCACTGCATATTTCCGCTAGAATTGGCAGCTATAAATCATCTAAATTTCTCATTGATAAAGGAGCAAATATTAATAAGCCAATACAAAATGGACCGTTTGTTGGGGACCATCCTTTAGATGAAGCTTATGCAAGTTCTAATACTGAAAAACATAAAACGATAAAACTTCTTAAAGATAATGGTGCTGAGAGCGGAAGGGAATAAATTGAATACTAATTCATCAAAAAAATTGTATCCAACGCCAAGAAAATATTTAAATTTATTAATATTTTTAATATTCTTTTGTTGCTCTTCATTTAATGTGTCTTCTCAAACATTTTCACCTACTGTAAATTATCAAGGTAGGATCAGTATAAAAAACGATGGTGAAGATGTTCCTTATGACGGATCCGTTGGGTATTTTAAATTTTCAATAATTAATTATGACGGTTCTATTAGTTATTGGAGTAATGATAATTCCAGCTCTAATGGAGATGAGCCTTTAAGTTCAGTTACTGTTCCTTTTAATCTTGGGGATGGTTCTTTTTCATTAGCACTAGGTGGTGGTAATATGGAGCCACTGACATCAGACGTTTTTAACAACTTCAATTCATATTTACGGGTATGGTTCAGTAAAGATAACCTAACATTTAATGAATTAAAACCAAATGAAAAGCTGCATACTGTTCCTTTTTCATTTAGATCTGAAATCTCAAACTCATTAACTCCTAGATCACTTGTAACAGATCAATTATCTGATGAATTTACGGGATTAACAATGGCGTCTAATGACCCTCAAGACAGAAAGCTAATATCACTTGGTTTTAGGCGATTTGGTCAAATAAACTCTCAACCATGGATAGATGCTGGTAAAGATGATGCCCCTTTACCCTTAACAGGACACACTGCGGTAGTTAACCAAAATGACTCATTAAGTGAATCTATAGTTTATGTTTGGGGGGGCACTCCTGGCAAGGGATTATATTCAAATCAAGGATGGTCATATGATTCAAATGGAGATTTTTGGAAGCTTTTAACTTCTGTAGACAATCCAAGTGCTAGAAGGGGGCATACAGCAGTATGGGCAGATCAAAGTATGATAATATGGGGAGGGCAAGGGGTAGATGGTCACTTGGCAGATGGTGGAATATATAATTCCGAAACTTTACTTTGGGAGCCGATCGAAAAGCGTAAAATACAAGAGTTTTCGGCAAGGCGTAATCATACGGCAATATGGACAGGGCAAGAAATGATAATATGGGGTGGCCGTAATGAATTTGATCTGTTAAACGACGGTTCAGCATATAACCCAGAAAAAGATACATGGAGAAAAGTAAGTGCTAGACACAATCTTAGTAAAAGAAGTCTTCATACGTCCGTGTGGACAGGTTCTAAAATGATTTTATGGGGGGGGACTGGGGAAAGTAATGGTAATAAAATTTCTGCAATGAATGATGGAGCTATTTATGATCCGGAAAATGATAATTGGCTCAGTGTTACAAGTGAAAATGCACCTTCTGGAAGAGCGAACCATACGGCTATCTGGACAGGTGAAAGTATGATTATATGGGGAGGGCGTAGCAATAATTCTTTATTAGGTGATGGATATATATATTTATTTGAAAGTAACAGTTGGGAAAAATTACCCACGATTAATGGCCCTGAACCAAGAGTTAATCATTCAGCAACATGGACTGGTACAGAAATGATTATTTATGGAGGTACAACAGCAGTAGGTGAAGTTAATACGGGTTATGCATACAATGTTAAAAAGGGGAAATGGAGAGCAATTACATCCAGTGGGTCCCCATCAAAGCGAACAGCTCACTCTGCTTTATGGACGGGATCTAATTTATGGGTTTTTGGTGGTGTTAACGATGGGATTCCAATGTCAAAAACTCAGAGATTGAATGTACAATCNACATGGTTTCTTTACAGGAAAAATTAATTCATAAAATGCTAAGAATCTGTATAGTTTTAATTATATCTTTCTTTTCGTTCTTAAGTGCAAAAGGTCAATGGGCCACTGAAACGTATACCCTTGAACCCGGTTGGAATTCTATATATTTAAATATTGATGCTTCATATGCTAATATTAATGATTTAGACCAACTTGATAGTAACATTGAAGAGATTTGGTTGTGGAAACCTGAAGTATCCGACGCTCAGTTTATAAAAAGCCCTGACAACCCATCCAATAAGAAAACTAGATGGTTAAGTTGGTCGAAAGACAAGGGTCCATCTTCTGCCTTACAACGATTAATTGGGAATTCATCTTACCTAATTAGGTACGGTAAACCAGATGAACAGGGTAATTGGTCGCCTAATCAAAAGTTAGAATGGAAACTTAAAGGAAGGCCTGTTCCACCAAGCTATAACTGGACATCGACCGGTTTAAATTTTATTGGTTTTTCTTCGAATTTAAATAACCCCCCTTCATTTGATTCATATTTTCGACAGTCGATACTTAGCGACCTTCAGTTTTTCCAATATAATGGAGGGCAATTAAACGAGACTAACCCGAGCGAAGTATTTGCATTAAGAAATACAAAAGTAACAAGAGGTGAAAGCTATTGGGTCAAATCAAAAGAAGGTAAATTTAATAATTATTTTTCTCCTTTCGATTTAGTTCTGCAGGATTATAGGGGGGTTGTTTTTGGGAAAAATAAAGGCCAATATCGAATCATTATCAGAAATAATACCAATAATGGTTTATTAATAACGATAAATCATTCACAAACTGAAAATCCTCCAACTAAGCCAGCAGGGTTAAGTAATTATGTTAACGGAATGGGGTTAATGATTAGAGGGGAGACCAATCCAATCGATTTAACATATGAACATGTAAAGCTAAACTCGGGCAACAATCACAGTGTTGTACTAAAGCCAGCTGGTAAACCTGGTTCAAGCCAAGAAGTAATCATTGGCTTAGATAGAAGTAGTTTAGAAGCCGGGCCTGGTACTCTATATGGCTCAATATTGAAATTCACTGATTCACTTGGCCACGTAATGATTAATATTCCTGTTAGTGCAATAAAAACTTCAAATGCTGGATTGTGGATAGGAAATGCTAAAATTAATGAAGTAAGACATGATTTAACTTTTTTTGAAAAGAATCCAGAAACAAAAGAAATAGAGATTGATAATAAGGGGAAAGCTAAAATATTTAGTAGAGATGACACATACGGGACTGTGCCAAATTCATATCCTTTGCGGTTGATTATGCATCAGGATACTAAAAATAATAAGGTTAAGCTCTATCAAAGAATTTATCATGGAGTGCAAAAGGGAGCTGAGCAAATTAATCAAACAATAATTACTGACGACGAGTCTGACTTATCGGAAGATTATTTAAACACTGCCAGAAGAATTTCTGCAGTGCATCTTCCTTGGAATAAAACCCATAAACCTTGGGAATGTGCTGGGAAAATCGACACAGGTGAAAGTCTTGATGTCTCAGTTAAAATAAATTATAATGATCACTCTTCTAATCCATTTCTGCATACTTATCATCCTGACCACGATAATTTAAATCCACGATTTGAAAATGAGCTTCTTAAAGGTTTTGAGTCTTTTGGTATNATTAGAGANATANGANTAGATTTTAATNCNGCACCTAGTGATTTNGANTCATTGACAAAAATTCANAAAACNTTAACAGGGGGGTANAANGAAATAATNACNATTGANGCAAANGGAGCTGAAAAAAAGCATTACTTNACACGNGGNGTATTTGAATTAAACAAAATTAGTGTTCACTCTACTCTTGGNAANGAAGGNTCGCAATTTCTCTCAGATTCATCAGAAGATTCTGGTAGTGAAAACTCATATNTTCCGACCTTCGCTCAAGGNAAGATTTCCGGNAAGTTGTACTACAATGTNAATGTTNTAAAAGAGGCGNTTCCTGCAACTTATTATACTAAAGATGATGTTTTGCCGGATGGTAAAAAAATAGGCGATTTAAAAACAGCTGAAATTCCTGCGGTACTTGAGGAAAACACTTTATACACAGGTTTAAATGGTTTGCGTCAAAATAATAAATTTCCAGGTTCACCTGATGAATTGGTAGAAATCCCATTTTTTGAATTTCCCAATTCTGGTAATATTGATAGCCCTATAAACGCGTTCAAAGATCAGTACGGTTTACTTATACAGGGATATTTTCATCCAAATAAAACTGGCTTTTATAAATTCTCATTATCGGCTGAAGATGAAGGCGAGTTATACTTAAGTACCGATTCGTCATTAAATAATAAAGTTCTCATAGCTAGCTCATCCTCATCAAAAACAAGAAATTTTTCATTAAAAAGTAATCATTCTTCCCCTATTCATTTACAGCGAGGAAAAGTCTATTACATAGAAGCATTAAATAGGGATACTACTGGTTCTGATTCTATTTCTGTCGCAATGCACAATTCTTCTACCATAGGAGAAATAACTGATTTTAGTGACGCGGATCTTCCCATACCNGGTTCTTTATTATCGCCGTATATAGAGCCACCAAACAAAACTGAAACGATTGAAGAATTTGCAAATGAAGACTCTGAAGACTCTGAAGACTCTGAAGACTCAGGCGATGAATAAGATTTTTAAGATAAATACTATGTACAAGAAAACATTAACATTAGGTCTAATGATGTTGCTGACAATACAGCACATAAACATTAATGCAGCAGATGCGCCAAAACTAATGACTTATCAAGGTCATTTATTAGATGCGAACGGTAAACCCGTTGGTCAAGATGCTCCTCAAAATAAAACCATTGTATTTTATATATACGATGCTGAGGAGGGTGGTAATACTATCTGGGGAGAAGAGCAAACAGTTACAGTTGATAATGGTTATTTCAGTGTAATTTTAGGAGAGGGTACTACGGTAGCGGGTGAAAATATATTCACAGATATGAACCCATCAAATGAGAAGGGTAACATGCGCTATATTGGGATGACTGTCGATGGTGTAGACATAACTCCCAGATTGAGATTGCTTACAAATCCTTACAGCCAATTTTCACAATATGCAGTTTCTTCTAAAAATGCAGAGATTGCAGATAAGTCAAAATCAGCTGATTCTCTTGCTAATAATACAACAGCAAGAGGGGGTTTTGGCTTTGTTCCTGTGGGGGGTATAATCATGTGGAATAACACCACAATACCGAAAGGATGGCAGATTTGTGATGGAACAAATAAAACTCCAAATCTTCAAGGACGATTTGTTTTGGGTGTCGGTTCAAGTAGTGGAAAACATGGAGATTACNCATGGAAAAACTCGGAAACACTAGGTCGAACTGGCGGGCATAAAAATGTTCGTATATTAGAAACTCATATGCCGTCTCATAATCACAGTATTCACAACAAGGATATCGGTAGTCATAGCCATACTGCTAATACATCTTACGCAGGTAATCATAATCATGAACAAGGGCACCCGCCTACTAATAATACACGAAATCACTATGCATGGTTTGGTGTTGGTAGAAAAGCAAACGTAAGGGGCAAGGCAGGCCAGGAGGCTGCTAATAGCCCGGAAGGAAATGAGTATTTACCTAAGACAAGTACGAACGGTAATCACAGGCATTCGCTTAAGACAAGTTCAGCTGGATCTTCAAGGCATAATCACGGAATGTCAAAAACTGGTGGTAATAGTGGAATCGAAAACCGACCACCTTTTTATGCGCTTTATTATATACAGAGAATACAGTGATTTATCAATAAAATCTTTATAGATAAGATTTTAATCGTAAACTTACTTGTGTTATGAAGGCTTACTTAAAAACTAAATNTTACTTTAGCAGTTCATTAATTTTTCTATGGCTGCTCTCTACTGTTTATATACGTTCTGAATTACTTGAACATGACTTCACGAGTATTAATCATAATACAAGTTCTGAGAGGGGTGTGCCCTTATCGAACAAAAAAAGTGATCCCAGTGGATCTGACGGTAGGGCAACTGCACCAGGGACATATGGGCAGTTTCGAGGATTTCATTCAATAGGAGCAGCCGCAACTCCTAAAAACTCAAATAGCTTAGATATAAGTATTAATGCAGATGGAAAGAAGAAATCATTCTTTGACAATGCAGATAATATTAATATTCCTCGAGGCGTTTTAGGATCGACTAAATACGTTCTATCGCGCGCAACCATAGGTGCTGCTACCTACGGCCGAAAAGTTAATTTCTTATTAGGGCAGATTGTAGACAAGCCTGATTCACTGGGTTTAGGTAAAGATAAAATTCTTATAGGCACGCCTTCTACTTATTGGGCAGATGAACCATATATTAGAACAATGGAAATTGAGTCTGCATCTGAACTAAAAGGCATAGCCACCATCCTTACAAAGGAAGTTCATGGTCTCAATCGTGGTGATATTGTGATAATTAACGGAGTCGACGGCCTTCAAGCGGAAAATACTGTTGTGCTGGAATCTTCAGAAAAGTCTTTTAAGGTTAGATATAGCGTTGATTCTACTAAATTAGTTTTGGATTCCTTAGATGCAGCGGCAGATGATGATAAGACAAACGTAGCTGCAAATACATTAAATGTTAATAATGGTGAATTTCGCAAAGCCCATGAATCACTTGGATACTATTATTCGCCTCATGGTAAATTAGTGGTATCTATAAAGCCTGGGCCAATTCAAATTGTGTGGAGAGAAAGAGGAAGTTATGCCGAGCAGCCGTCTGGTGAAAAACATATTGATTGGACCATGATAGAAGGCTCTTATTATAAGTTGCACGCAAAAAAATACACAGTGTCAGCATCTCCAGCTAAGGATGCGCAAAAAATATATTGGAATAAAGAGCCATTTTATGATGGCCCCCTTATAGTCCTGCCGGAGGGATTAGGCGAAATTAATATTATCTATAATAGCATTTTTCCAGAGAGGATTTCTCCATCTAAAGCTATTAAACTCAAAGAATCAGGGACTGGTCAAACTGCTGAAACAGAACTGCGTACATTATGGGTTAATCAAATATCACCCAAGTTGAGAGTGTTAAACGCATTTAATATATCAGGCAGAGTAATAATTGAGATACTAGGAGATGTAAAATCTGATGGCACTCGTCAACATCTTGGTTTTGAGATTGTAGATGTTCTAAAAAGATCAGTTCCGGCAGATGTTACTTTAAATTTAGGTGACCGAATTCTAGCCTTTCGAGATGGTAATCCTGTAAATGATGAAACGTTAATTCCAGATGTCAGAGATAGAGCTAATACCGAGAGTAGTGGTGGATTTTCACTACAGAAAAAAATCCCTGGTACTGAACAGCTTGCATTTTACGCTATAAAAGAAACTGAGCATAAAAATGACTTAGTATCTTTCTGGATGCGAAAGAGCATCGCAGGTCTGGCATGGCCTGTTTATCATAACCGATATCATTTGCAATGGCCTGAAGATTCTTCTGTTTACAGTCATTATGTCAGGCCTGATGTTGATAGAATAAAAGCGATTGAGACAGCGGTAAATCTACCAGCAGAAAATGGAACCACACTATTTTATCAAGACAAAGATTTAAGTGGTAAAGTTAGGGCAATTCTTGACGGAGTTAAATTTTATTCATGGTTAGATAAAGATTTTCCAACTCACAGGGCGCTAATTGGTCATGAAACTGTAAAGGGAGGTATGGCTTTTGAGCATGTTTTATCATGGCTTGACCTAAGCATAAAAAATGAAAAAAATTGGCCTGATACTGAGCAGATTAAACATTTAGATTTTTGGCCGAAAATTGAATTAGTTGAAAATTCAGGAGTTCCTAGAAAGCCTCAGGGATCAATTTCATTGAAGCTTTATGATGAAGTTTTGGGAATTGAACCCAGTACAGACAAGAGTCGATTCAATCATGCCACTTCATCTGCTTGGACAAAAGGTACCGGTGCGGGTATATCCGCTGTAAGTCGTTACAATTTCTGGGCAAGTGGAGACGGCAATATAAGAGAAGAAGGGTTAAATCCTTTAGGGCAAAAGTCTTTAATTTGGAAAAGTGTAAATAATGATATAGCTAGTAATGCAGACGGGGGGTGGTGGAAATGGATAAATGTACCAGCAAATAAGGCTTACATCAGTGCCTTATATTTTAAAAGAGTAGGCGATTCAACATCTGGTAGATTTTATCACGGTACCTATAGAGTTGAAGATACAAACGGAAAATATCAAGGTAATCCATATTTTAGCTATCCTCGTATATCAGAATTGCCCAAAGATGTTTGGTGTGTCTCTATAGGTGTTATCCGAGCAAATGATAATAAAGTAACAAACGCTGAAAAATATGCAGGCATATATAGGTTGGATACAGGAGAGAAAATTATAAATAATACAACTTTTAAAATGCGCAACTACAGTAGAGATTGGGTTGTTCATAGAACTTATTTGTACTATTCAACTAATCCAAAAGATGAGATACATTGGTGGAATCCATATTTTGGCGAAGTGAATGGAAGTGAGCCGTCATTGCAAGAATTTCTTAGCGGAGAAATAGATGTTTATGTGAACGATGGGAAAATATTTAATTCTGTTGTTCAGTCAAATACATTAAAAAATAAACCTAAGGAAGAATTAACTCTAACAGAATTTAAGTGGAACGATAATACTGAAAAAAATTATGCATCACATTTTCAAGGTTATTTCCACCCGCCGCAGACAGGATATTACACATTTGCAATATCTTCTGATGATCAAGGTGAATTGTTTTTAAGTACAGATTCAAATCCTGCTAATGTAGAACTTATTTCTTTTGAAAGGACAAAATCAGAATTGGGTAAGTTTTCTGATGCAGATCTTTCATCAACGAAGTATTTAGTTGAAGGAAATGCTTATTATATAGAATCCTTTCATATTCAATCATCTGGAAATTCACATATATTAGCATCTTATAGTTTTTCAAATACACTCAGTAATGATGTAAGCGTTCAAGATAACGCAGAAATTATAAAGGGAAATGTTCTTTCACCATGGTCGCCAATTAGGGATTTAACAGGTGGTATTAAAGTTAAACCATTAAAATACTCATTCCAAAAGGGGGAATATTTAA
>PARF01000073.1 GCA_002709915.1 Roseibacillus sp.
GCATGTGAGCCCATCATGATGAATCGACAGACAATTGCTTGTTGGATCGTGGCCCTCGTGGCTTGGCATCCGGCCGGCATTCGCGCCGCGAATGATGGGGTTTTTGCCGAAGTAGTGGGGCCAGTTTTCCAACAAAGCTGTATCAAGTGCCACGGCCAAAATGGAAAGGTGAAGGGCAAGATTGATTTGCGCACGATCGAGGGAGCCTCGGACTTGGTTTCTGACCTTAACCGTCTTGAGACAATCATTGACGTAATCGATGCAAATGAGATGCCGCCGGAGAAGGAACCTGAAATCGATCCCGTAGTGCGTGAGCAGCTCGTATTGGAACTACGCAAGCTGCTTCATGCAGGGGCAAGGGCGGAGAGGGGATTTGCGCCAACGCCTATTCGCAGGATGAATCGTTTCCAATATAACAATGCAGTTGTAGACCTGCTGCAGCTGAAGGTTGTTGTCTTTCCTCTCCCGGAGAAAATGATGAGGGACCGTTCCGGGTATTTCCGGCCGGAAACGGGCAAGATGCCTGATAAGCTGGTAGTAAGCAGCCGTCAGCTTGGTAAATCCGCCCTGATTGAGCCCCGGCTGGCGGGGGTGGGCCCCTTTCCGCAAGACCTGCGGGCGGAGCACGGTTTTGATAACCGTGGTGACCACCTGACGCTTTCCCCCATGCTGATGGAGGCCTTTTTCAAACTGAGCCGTCGCATCGTGCAGAGCTCGAACTTTGATAAGCGGACGGTAGGGATCTGGCAGGAGTTCTTTGTTCCGCCGGATGAGAAAAAGGAACTGGAGAGCGAGTTGCGCCAGCGATTGCAGGTTTTCTTGGGAAGGGCCTTTCGCCGACCCGTCGAAAAGGATCTTCTGGAAAGCTACGTCGGGCACGTAATGGGGCAGCTCAAGTCCGGCAAGGAATTTTCCGGAGTGATGAAAGAAGCGGTCTCGGCAGTGCTGGCTTCACCACAGTTTCTCTACCTCTACGACAAGCCTTCCGGGAGTGGTGAAACTGAGTTGCTGGACGGCTATGAACTGGCCTCCCGACTTTCGTTCTTTCTGTGGGGAAGTATTCCGGATGACGAGCTTCTGGAACTGGCGGGCAGTGGCAAGCTTGTCGAGCCAGAGGTGCTGATTGGGGAGGTCAGGCGAATGCTGCTCGACCGGAAACTCAAGCGCTTCTGCGACAGTTTCCCGGCCCAGTGGCTGCAGCTTGAACGAATCATTTCTTCGCTTCCTGACGAAACGATCTACCGGGATTTCTATTACGCTCCTCCCAATTACCGGACCAGTATGGACATGATGATGGAACCTCTCCTATTGTTTGAGACGGTCCTGATTGAGAATCGTTCGATTCTTGAGTTCATCGATTCGGATTATACCTATCGAACGCCCCGCCTTCGCAAGTGGTACGGGGAACCAACCAAGGAGAGGCTAGGAGGACCGATTACCCTGAATTTCAAACGTCAACCGGTCTCCGATAAGCGGCAAGGGGGGGTGATCACCAATGCGGCGGTAATGACGATGACCTCCGGTCCGGATGAGACCAAGCCGATCACGCGCGGGGCCTGGATCGCTGGGGTGATCTTTAACGATCCGCCTGAGCCTCCGCCCGCGGACGTGCCGGCCCTGGAAGAGCGGGACAATGCGGAGGACCTTACCGTGCGGGAGCGCTTTGCAGCTCATCGGGAGCGTGCCGATTGCGCAGGTTGCCACTCTCAGCTGGATCCCCTTGGTTTCGCTTTCGAGAATTTTGATCCGGTCGGGCGCTGGCGTGAGAAATACCAGAACGAACGGGAGGTAGATGCCTCGGGGACACTTTTCCGAAAGCACAGATTCAGTAACGTGGCGGAGTTCAAGCAGGCGCTCCTCAAGGAAAAGGACAGGTTTATCCGAGGTTTTGCCGAACACCTGCTTTCCTTTGCCCTCGGGCGTGAGATTACTCCCGCGGACTCGCCGTCTCTCGATGAGTTGGTCGCGCGGACGATTGCGGACGATTATCGGATCAGGACCCTGATCGAGGGAGTGGTGCAGAGTGCCCCGTTTGTCAGCAGATCGAGGGGGATTTTGCGAAAAACGTCCTCATCTATCGAATCAAAACCTGCTACTGTAAAAGCACAGTGAAACCTGTATCAAGACGATCCTTCCTGCGTGGTATGAGTGGAGCCACTCTGGCCCTGCCATGGATGGAGAGCTTTGGGAGAGAGGCCGCCGTTACGGAACCATCCCAGCGTATCGCATGGTTCTATGTGCCGATCGGAGTCGTACGCCGCGGGTTCTTTCCCGGGGAGGCAGAAGCCGGTATTCCGAAGTTTACCGGTAGCCGCAAGGAGATGGCGGAGGGCGTCAAGCAGATCCCCGTTGGATCTCGCTCCCTTGAGTTGACGCCTACCATGAAGCCGCTCGAGACGATGCGGGATAAGGTCACCCTGATAACCGGGATGGATCGGACCTTTCAGCCGGGCACCGACGTGCATGCTCAGTGTGCTTCCTGCTTTCTCACCAGTGCCAGTGCGTTCGAGGTAACCCAGTCCCCGTATCCTCTCGACCGGAGTCTTGACCATATCATAGCTGACACGGTCGGGGCAAACACCCCGTTCCGAACCCTCGAGTTCAGCTGCAACAGTCATAAGGACAACAAGGAGTCGATGTATTTTGACAACATCTCATGGTATGGGACCGGGCACGTTGCGCCCTCCCTCCGTGATCCGCGAGAAGCCTACCGACGCCTGTTTGGAACCAAGGAGATCAAGGCCTACCGCAATATCACCGATCTGGTGCTGGAGAACGCTCGTTCCCTGAGGCGTCAACTTGGCTACAGTGACCGGCAGAAGTTCAACGAGTATTTTGACTCCATCCGTACGATCGAGGAGCAGACGGAAAAACTTGAGAGGATGCGAGGGGAGTTGGCCAAGGCCAGAATCGAGGAACCTCCGGAGGCTCATTTGCCTCGGGGAGAATACATCCGCCTGATGGGGGACCTGATGGTTGTAGCCCTGCAGACAGGTCTGACGAATGTGGCCACCTTCATGGTCGGCCCAGAGCGCTGGGATACGCCATATCTGTTCGAGAGCCTCTTCGAAAAACCGCGCAGTCATCACGGAATGTCTCATAATCAGGGCAAATATATTGATGATCTGCTCAAAGTTGATCACTTTCATATGGAGCAGTTTGCCTACCTTCTGGAGAAGATGGATACTATCAGAGAGACCAATGGGACCTCCCTGCTCGACAACACGATTTTCACCTATGGTTCCGGCCTGGGGGATGGTGCCACGCATCAGTATAGTGCCCTACCGATTATCGTGGCCGGCTCTGGCGGTGGACGGCTCGTCACCGGCAAGCACATCAATCTCTCCGCCAACTCGGGGCACGTGCCCAAAAAGGACGGTAAGTATCAAAAGGTCGAAGGTGGGACTCCGTTGGCCAATCTCTGGCTGACCCAGGCGCAGGCCATGGGTTTGAAGACGGAACGATATGCCGACAGCACGGGTGCTCTGACACAATTAATGACCTGAAGTTTTCTTCACCGAACCGACGACCTCGAACTTCCTCGGGGTGTCACCGGGGTTCGGCCGCGCTTATGGGGCGTGCTCGACCCTGAGGAAAAGCATCGGCCGTACCGCTGTCTGCAGGGTGAGAGACGCGGTGCCAAGCGCGTTGGTGGTGATGACAGCAGGACTGGTTTCCTCCGTTGTGGGAAATGCTAAATCACTCGGATCAGTTGTACTTTTTATCACGAAGTTCATATTGGGTGCCCCAGTGAAAGCCACGGTCAGGATGCCGCCATCAAGGGTAAGGGAGTTAATGACAGGAGGAACCGGCTCAGTGACGGACGGCCCGATAATGACTTTGCCGATCATCCCCCGATGACCAGAGATTTCGCAGTAGTAGAAGACTTCTTTTCCTTCCATGCTGGCAGGAAAAGTAAACTGGCTAGAGTCATTCGGATTGACCCGGAAAAGCCACCCGGGGCTCCCGTTTCGCAGGACGCTGGACTGCCGGAAGGCGGTCCCCGCTTCTAGATTCCCCGAATAGGTTACCGCATTCGGAAAGGCGGTGTCGTTGTAGGCGAAAACAAGAGGGTGTCCGCCACTGGTCCGATTGACGGTATAAGTTACCCCCGATTGAAGAGCGAGGACCGGATCGTTGAAGCCGTTAATTCGATAATGGGAAGCACCCGAATTACCCATGTTTATGATCGAATCCCCCTCCACGAAAGAAATGGTCTCCGCGTGGCAGGGAATCAAGGGAGCAGTCAGAAGTAAGAGGAATAGATAGCGCACCCCACATCTTACGGCGCGCCGGGCTCCACGCAAGTAGTAGAGTGGGTCTTGTGGCCCTCACCCACGACCCGCAGGCTTTTTTCAAGGATACCCGGTGCCGCAGCGGTCTGTGGGGAAGATCCCTGAAAGATTCGACGAAAGGCCCATCCTAGGGTAAACCGGAAGGAGACCGCTGGGAAATCATGCTCAATCGCAGATCACTACTGAAGGGAATGGCCGCGGCAGCCGCTGGAGCCCCGCTTTTTCCCAGCCTCGCTCAGGCTGATCGAGGTCCGGGAAACCCCAAAAGGGTGATCTTTTTCCTTCAGAACCAAGGCTTCGATCCGATGACCTGTATTCCATCAGGAATGAAGAACAGTGGTTCCCTGGCCAAGGCGAAATTGCCTGAGCCCATCGAGGTACTGGAACCTTACAAGGAGCGTCTGCATATCATCAACGGGCTCCACGGATTGCATACGAGCCCCTCGCACAGCGCCTTTTTTGGTGCGCTTGGAGGATACCGGGGGAGTGACGGAGTGCCACCAAGTGGCCCGACTATCGATCACACTCTCAGTGCAACGCTGCCCGAAACCCTCCTGCCACATTTATGCATCGGGATGGATTCTCTCGGGAACATGAGATCGAAGCCCACGGTAGCGAATCTTTCTGCTAGCGGAGCAGGTCAACCCATCTTCATGCATTCCAACCCTAACCACCTCTATGAGATGCTGTATGGCGGGATTTCTGAAGGTGAAATCCGCAAACAGCACGAGGCCCGTTCCGGTATGTTCAACAGGGTTGAACAACTTGCGGCGGCCGAGGTTATTGGCCTGCGAGACGTAAGCAAAGAGCGCTTCAAGCAGTATGTCGACGGATTCGGCGAGATCAATGGGCTGCGAGAACGT
Source organism: Roseibacillus sp. (assembly GCA_002709915.1). GTDB lineage: Bacteria > Verrucomicrobiota > Verrucomicrobiia > Verrucomicrobiales > Akkermansiaceae > Roseibacillus_B. Next base: position 5,159 of record PARF01000073.1, read on the forward strand.
CTCGGGGAGGTATCTCCGCGACTCAGGGATTTTGCTCCCGAAGTGGATGAGCGCTACACCAATCCGGAGTACGAAACCGACTGGCATGATGTGCTTCTCGATCTGGGTATTTCAGCACTAAAGTCAGGCCTTACGAGTGTTCTTACAATTGGATCTGGTCGGGGTGAAATCTTTGGAGCCTGGAAGGGCCTCGGGGTGGAGCAGCAGGGGCACAACCTCGGTCACATGAAGCAGCCGAACAACCCAATCTGGGTCAAGATCCGCCAGTACAACAGCCGGATGCTGGTTCGATTGATGGAAGAGCTCGAGAGTGTTCCCGAGGGAAGTGGCACCATGATGGACAACACTCTGATCGTCTACACCAGCAACAACGCGGACTCTCAGCATACTTCCGGGAAGAACTGGCCCGTGATGTTGCTTGGCAACTATGATGGGGCCTTCAAGACGGGGTGTTTTACCCAGCTCGATGGGAAGCGGCCGATCAACGCTCTCTACAATTCCATTCTGAGGGCCTCCGGAGTCTCTGGAGATCGCTACAACATGTCCGAGAAGATGGCGGCTAAGTTTGATTCAGGCACAGGTCCTCTTAAGGAAATCCTCGTGTGATTAGGCTGTTTCTATTGCTCTGGGCGCTTTTTCACGCCTCCGTCGCGTCGGCGGCTCCTCAGGAGAAGCCGCCCTACGTTCCGGGGACATCTGTCGAAGGCGATTTTGAGGGATTCGCTAAGATCTTTCTCGAGAATCACTGCATCGATTGCCACGGCGACACGACCATCGAAGGTGATCTTTCCCTGATGGATATCGGGCCAGTGGATGAATCGAATGCCTCGCTATGGAAGTCGGTATGGACCCAAGTCTCCCTGCAGGAAATGCCTCCCCGGAAAAAGACTCAGCCCGGGGTGGTGGAGCGCTTGCGCTTTTCCGATTGGATTATCGGCGAGCTGCAGCGTGCGATGAAGGACAAGGGAGGGTTTCGCGCACACCTCGATCCGAACAAGGGGAACTTTCTGAGCCATGATCTTCTCTTCGGACCCTTGCCCTCGGGCGTCCAGCTCATGCCGACGGCGTCGCCAGCCCGCCTCTGGCGGGTAACGCCACAGGAGCACATCACCCGTCTGAATGAGTTGATCAATACCGAACCGGAATATGATCCGGAGAAGCCAGGCAAGCGGACGCGCGGTGACGCGGTTCCTACCAATCACGGAGGAGAGCTGAAGCTTTACTTCGGGACAGATCGTATCACCAGGTGGCTCGGAGGCACCGTGGCTTATGCCACTGCGGTGAAGAGTGTGCCTGCGGTGCTTTCCTCGTCCCGCAAGCACGGGTTAGAGAATTATCCCGGATTCGCCACGGTAAATAGTGCGGAGGCGACCCAGATCTTAGCCAAGGCCGAAGACATTCTGCGTTACATGGCCTACGGTCCGCTCAGTATTGCCCAACCGGCGCAGATCACCGACAACCCGAACTCCTACAGGATGGAAGGAGATATCCGGGGTCAGCCGACCTCGATCGTCTATAATACGAAGGTGGTTCGCCCCATGACTCCGGTTCACGATCTGATGGAGGAGCCCGGTGTAAAAGATGAGCGTCTGAAGGAAACGGTAGAGTTTCTCTTTGAGGCGGTGACCTTCCGGCCACCTACTCCGCAGGAAACCAAATCATACCTCCAGATCGCGCGGAACGCGATCGACAAGGTGGGAAAGGAAAACGGGGTCTTCATGGGTTTAGCCGCGATCTTTCTTGATAGGGATGCCCTCTTCCGCCCTGAACTTGCCGCATCAGGCACGAGCGACAGCTATGGCCGGGCGCCGTTGCAGGACTGGGAACTTGCTCTCGCGGTCAACCATGCTCTTCGTTACATCAGGCCTGATGAGGCACTTCGGGCCTCGGTAGCGGAGGGCCGCATGCGTAGCCGGGAAGACGTGAAACGGGAGGTCGAGCGCATGCTGGCTGATGATAGCATTCGCAAGCCACGCATCCTGCGCTTCTTCCGGGACTTTTTTGATCATGATCTCGGGGGCTATATCTGTAAGGACTCGAGGGCCCTCGCGGAGACGGGGGCGAGTAACCGGGGAACCGCACATTACCGCGCAATGTTTGAAGCGACGGCGAGTACTGATCGGTTGATCGAGTTGATTCTCGAGCAGGATAAGGAGGTTCTCCGCAATTTGCTTACCACCGACAAGGTGGTGGCTACTCGCAAGGATGAAATCTATTTTGGAAAGAGAAGGAGCCAGTCCGAGAGAAGGGTAGTTGCCGAAAAGGAGAAGAAGGATTTTGAGGAGAGCCGGAAGAAATCTCAAGCGGTGGTGAAGGATCTGGAGAGGAAGATTTCCATACTCGAGGAAAAGTCAAAAGCCGACCCTAGCGATAAGAGATTGAAGCAAATCCTCGTCCAAGAACGAAAGAGACTCACGGCTGCGAAGAAGCAGGCGGACCCCAAGAGTAAGCCTCCGAAAAGTCCGAACAGCGGGGTCCAACCTGCGGAACTTATAGGGTCGAAGATCTTTGCCCGGGTGAGCAGGCGTAGTTTCGGATCCGGTTCGATGAAACCCGAACGTATTCTGGCTACGGTCCCGGAGAACCAGCGCCGGGGAATCCTGACCCATCCCAGCTGGTTGGTTTCACACTCGGACGCCATGGACAATCATGCCATCTTGCGGGGGCGTTGGATCCGTGAGCGACTGCTGGGTGGAGGTGTTCCTGATGTGCCAATCACGGTGGACGCGCAGCTTCCGGACGAACCTCATAATACCCTACGGGCACGGATGCGGGTCACGAGGAAGGATTACTGCTGGACCTGTCACGAGAAGATGGACCCTCTCGGCTTACCCTTCGAGATGTACAATCATGCCGGTCTTTTTCGAACGACCGAGCTTGGCAAGCCCGTGGATACATCGGGTGAAATCATTGATAGCGGGGAGCCCGCTCTCGACGGCCCGGTGAAAAACGCCTTGGAGCTGATCGACAAGCTGGCCGCCAGCGAACGTGTTGAGCAGGTTTTCGTACGTCACGCCTTCCGTTTTTGGATGGGCCGTAACGAGACGATCAATGACAGGCCTTTGCTGCAGGCAGCTCACAAGGCCTACCGTGACAGTGGGGGGAGTATGAAGGCTCTTTTGATCTCTCTGCTTACCTCCGACGCTTTTCTTTACCGCACGGTTGAAGAGGGGAGATAAGTCGGGACCGGGTTGTCACTTCTCCATCCCTGGCTTCCAGGCTTCAGCAAGCTTGGCGGCTTCGGCGAGTTCCCCGGGGGCGGCTTGCGTCTTGAGGATAGACAGAGCCTCAACTGCTGCTGAGCCATAGCCTGCATCAATTGCGAGGGTCAGCCACTTGAGGGCCTCGGTCAGGTTGCGGTCGACTCCTGAGCCGGTGGCGCAAGCCTGACCACAGGCAAACTGGGCTCCTGGGTGTCCTTGGTCGGCGGCTTGCAGGTGCCAATTTGAGGCCTGCTCCGGGTTCTTTGTGACACCAGAACCGTTTTTATACATGTCACCGAGGGTGGCCTGGCCCTCCAAGTCTCCCTGTTCCGCGGCCCGGCGCATCCAGAGAAAGGCGAGGGACTTGTCAGAGGAGACTCCCTCTCCGGTGAGATACATCTGCCCGAGGGCCCGGGCGGCCTTGCCATCTCCCTGACCGGCCGCCTTGCGGCGCCACTTGGCAGATTCCTTGAGATCGATGGGAGCGCCCACGCCGTAGGCGTAAAGGTTGCCGAGAATACGCTGGGCCTCGGCCCCGCCTTTTTCCGCCGCTCCCCGGATGAGCTTGAATCCCTGGTCGCGGTCCTGCTCCACCCCGCGGCCGAGGAGGTAGTCGGTGCCCAGCTTGGTCTGGGCCTTGGCATCATCCTGGGCGGTGCCCACCCCAACCGAGAGGACAAGAAGTGAAAAAAGGGCCGCGAATTTCATTGGCCCGGATTCCAGCACATCATCGTGCCGGGGCCAAGCATCCACCGTCTGGACCCGGGTTCCCGGGCTCGGAAGGGTCGAGAGGAGCGACAACTAAACTGTTTTCTTTTCGGGATCGGCTCCCTGGCTCAGCATGTTGAGATGAATTTTCAATTCCAGGGGGTCCTCCTGTCGATGATGGCGGCTCTAATCGTCTGCCTCCTGCCGGGGTGCAGGGAAAGCCCTCAGCAGGCGGCGGGTAGCAAGGGAGAGGGAACGAATCCCAAGGGGGAGGAGCCCGGGGAGGGCACGGGCCTGCAGGCCTTCCTTCCGGGGAAGATGGTGGACCTGTTATTTGAGGAAGAGGGGGTATTTAAAGGCAAGGTGCGGCTCGTGTTCCGGGAAGACGGGACCTTGAGCGTGGATCAGGAGGAGAGGGTTTCTGTCGGGGAGGACGGTGCAGTGACGGTCTATGACGACAATCCTCTGAAGAATGGAACCTACCGGGTGGGGGGCGCGCTTGTGATTCTCAAGTTTGCCAGGCATGAGGTTCTCGGGGTTTTGGAATTCTCCGGGGGACTGCCGGAGGAGGGTGGAGAGGCCAGGCTCGACGTGGGTGGAGAGGAGGTTTTCAAGGGAACGATCACGAGGGTTTTTTCCTCCTACGGAGAGGTGCCGCGGACCCTGGCAGATTTCAAGGGTCTGTTGGATAAACCCCTCAATGATCGTGAGAAGCAGTTGGTCGGGCGCTGGGAACACGTGAGCGAGGAAGCGCAGCTCAGGTCGTGGCACATTAACCGCAAAGACCACACCTCCTCTTCTTTTATCATCAGCCCGAAATATGATGACGAGGGAGAAGTTGTGCCCGGGGAACAGGTCAGGACCATGAGGCATGATATCTGGTGCGTGGTAGATGAGGTGGTCTATTTTGTTCCTCTGTTGATAGATCAAAAGGTCAACCCGATTGCGGATGACTCCCAGGTGCTGCGGGCTCCTACAGAAATTGGAACCCTGTATCTCGTTTCGGTGGACGGGGAGAAGAGAAGCTTTCGCTGGAAGCTGCCGGATGAATACGGTGGCGATGCCATCGAACCGTTCCATGACCGCCGGATCGAGGCCTTCGATGAGACGGAGATGAAGCCCTTCAACGAGCCGGGAGCGTTGCAGGGTTTTGATATCCTCAAGGCTCACGAAGAAGCCCGGGGCCGCGAAGAGCCCCCGGGGCCAGCCCCGGCCCCGGAGCTCGAAGGAGAGGGAGAAGGTCCTTCTGAAGAATAGGGTTGCCGATCAAGGGGTGATGGCGATCCGCGGGAAGGCCCGCTCGACGGACGGGTATTCCCCTGATACATCGGCTGACGTGAATCCTTCCCGGATCCTTGCCAGGTCGACGTTTCTGCTGGTAACCCTGATCGGCTGTCCCAGCTCGGTGGCGGCGGAGAAACCCAATATCCTGTTCATTGCCATTGATGACCTGAACGACTGGGTAGGTTGCCTGGCAGGCCATCCCCAGGCCCGGACCCCGAACCTGGATCGCCTGGCATCCTCGGGTCTTCTGTTCACGAATGCACACTGCCCTGCCCCGGCCTGCAACCCTTCCCGCACGTCCGTCTTTACCGGGATCTCGCCTCATCGCTCCGGACTTTACCGCAATGGGCAGAGGATGCGGGAGGTCCTTCCCAACGCGGAACTGCTTCCGCGGACCTTTTCCCGGGCAGGCTACTGGTCTGCGGGGTCAGGAAAGATGCTGCATTACTTTATCGATGCGCCCTCCTGGGACGAATACTTCCCGGCGGCTGAAACGGAGAATCCCTTCCCCCGGACGCTCTATCCGGACAAGCGGCCCTTGAGTCTGCCGCGTGGTGGACCTTGGCAGTATATCGAGACGGACTGGGGTCCACTCGAAGCCACTGATGAGGAGTTTGGGGGAGACTATCTCGTTGCCGACTGGGTGGGACGTCAGCTGGGAAAAGAGCACAACAGGCCCTTCTTCCTCGCCTGTGGAATCTATCGCCCTCATGAGCCCTGGTTTGTGCCACGAAACTATTTTGAGGCCTTCCCTCTCGAGAAGATCCAACTGCCGCCGGGCTACCGGAAGGACGATCTTGAGGATCTTCCGGAGGAGGGCCAAAGGATGGGCCCCAACCGTTACTTTGCCCATATTCAGTCGCAGGGTCAGTGGAAGCAGGCGATCCAGGGATATCTCGCCTCCATTTATTTCGCGGACACCATGCTGGGGCGAGTGATGGAGGCCCTTGAGAATGGACCCAATGCGGACAATACCATCGTGGTGCTGTGGTCCGATCACGGCTGGCACCTCGGGGAAAGCAGCACTGGCAGAAGTTTACGGCTTGGCGGGCCTGCACCCGGGTACCCCTCATTATACGGGTGCCCAAGGGAAGTCCGGGTCTTCCCGGCGGCACGCTCCCGGCGACCTGCACGAGGCCGGTGAGTTTAGTCAGTCTCGCGCCTACATTGCTCGAACTTGTCGGTCTGCCTCCTGTGAAGGTTCATGATGGCCAGAGCCTGTGCCCGCTCCTGCAGAATCCCGCCCGGGAGTGGCCGCATTCGGCCCTCACCTTCCTCGATTTACCCGGCAGCTATGGCCTGAGCACGGAGCACTGGCGCTATATCCGCTATGCAGGCGGTGGAGAAGAACTCTACGATATCCAAACGGATCCCTACGAGTGGCATAACCTTGCCACCAAGAAGGCCCATCGCGGAACCTTGGAGCAGATGCGTGCAATGGGCCCGAAGGAGTTTGCCCCATTGAAGCAACCCGCAGTGAGGAATCTACCGGCTCTCGAGTGGAGAAAATTGAAGGCAGGCGAGGCTGCTCCCCCTTCCAGACCGGATGGTAATCCCTTCAATGTGGTCTTCGTGAATTCGAGTGATCGGGAGGTGAAACTCTTCTGGATCGATCGCGATGGAGGTCGCAAGCTCTACGGGTCTATTGCCCCGGGAGGGAAGCAGCGTCAGCAAACCCGTCCGGGTGCGATCTGGATGATCACGGATGTGAAAGAGGGCAGGAATCAGCCGCTGGGATATTTCCGGGTGGAGGATCGCGCGGCACGGGCAGTGGTGCCCGGGCATTGAGGAGACTTGTTCGAAGGTTGGCCTGCAGGGATTAGCTCAGCTTCTCCAGTTCCTCCGAGAGTTCGGCAACCTTCGTGCGCAAGCTGGCGATTCGAGCCTCTCGCTCAATTTGGTCGCCTCCTTCGCTTCCCTGGCTCAAAAGTTCGTGCAACCGGCGATCGGCAATCTCCTTTTGAGCCTCGTCCATGCCGTTGATGATCACCCCGATGACGAGGTTAAGCATGATCATGGTCCCCACGAGCACAAAGGAGACGAAATAGAAAGCCCCGAGGACGGGCTGGGCCTTGGGGACGACGGTTTGTCCCTCAATCGACTGGTTGTATCCCTCGTAGACGTCGGAGCCGAACATCTGAAGATACATTACGTCTGTCCAGTCCTCAAGGGTGACGACCCGGAAGAGTGAGAGCATAGAGGTCCACAACCCTCCGAAATGCACCGGGTCGTTGGCACCGAAGAGCATGGTCCCAGCCACCGCGTAGATGTAAAAAACGAGAAAGAGCAGGATGCTGACATAAAACATCGAGGGCAGGCAGCGCAGAAGGGCAGAAACGATGAGCTGCAGGCGGGGAATCACGGAGACGAGGCGCAGCGTCCGAAAGAGTCGGAACAGGCGCAGCACGGGGGCGAATCCTCCCCCGAAGGGCACGAAGCAGACCGCCACGATGAAAAAATCAAAGACGTTCCAGCCGTCGTAGAAAAAGCGCCATGGTCTCGGAGACGCAGCGATCATTTTGAGGACGATCTCAGCCACGAAAATATAGAGAACGATGTTGTTGAGGACCTCGATTGTCGATCCGAGCTCGGCCATCAGAGAGGCACTTGTTTCCATTCCGACAAGGATGCCTGCGAAAACGATGACTGTGATAATGAATCCGGTGAACCAAGGAGCCTCGACGGTTCGGCGGCAGAAATCAGGAATGTTCACGATGCTGGAGAGAGGTGGGGAAAAGTTCTACGATGAATTCGCTCCTGAGTCGAGATACTGGCCTGTGCGCAATCCCTACGGCTTCTGGTAGACCCGGACCCAGTCAACCTGCATGGACTGGGGAAACAGAGTAAAGTCGTAAAGTTCGTTAGGGCGCTTCATGTCGGGTCCGGGGTCCTTCGGCCCCCACACCCCGAAATAGTTGCCCCCGATCGCAAGATTCAGGATGAGGTAGAAGGGATAGCCCTGGTAGATTTTCTTTCCTCCGAACCGGGTGGGGTCACCCAGTTTCAACCCGGGTCCCCATTCGTTGCCATCGAGCATGAAGATCAGTTGGTCGGCTGTCCATTTGCATCCGTAGGTATGATAGTCTGAGACATAGGACTTCTGGCCGGGCCGGGGCTGCAGGGAACCATCCAGCTTCTGGTTCGCGATCCACTGTTTCGGATTGATTGCGCCATCGTAACGTCGGTAGTGGGAGTACCACCCGATATGGCCGACCGTCCACCTTTTGGCACTGGTATGATACACTGCCCCCGCGTGATAGAGGCGGGTGGCCCGGCCGGACATTTCCATGATATCAACCTCGCCGCTGTAGGGCCATGTGCTGCGAGCCCATTCGCGTTTCGCGTCGAGGGCGGACTTGTCCCAATATCCGTCGTAAGGGGCAGTAGAGGTCTCGGGTAGCATCCAGAAAGCGGGCCATACCGGGATGGCGGTTTTTCCGCCTCTTTCCGCGAGCGGATTCCTGATCCGGGCCTCGATGATGCCGCAGGTGAAGGAGTGAAGCTTTTCGGTGGTTAATTTGGCGGAGGCAAAGTCCTGCCCGTCCGTCTTTCCGGTAACTGGTCCTCCCGGTTTATCGCGGAGGGGGTAAACGGCTTTGGGATCATGGTGGGCAGTGATGGTCAAGCGGCCCCCCTTCACCCGGAAGGTTCGTCCTTCGGCATCGAGATAGGCCTGAGCTTCTCCATTCCCGTGTCCGTAGGTGCCGCGGGTTGGATCATCCATCGCACGCCACTTGCTTCGATCGAGTTTGTTCCCGGAAAATTCATCTTGCCAAACCAGCTCATAGTCCGGATGGGACGGGTGTGGGGATCCAGTGGTGGGCTCCTCTGCACCCGGGGAGGAAAGAGCGGGTGCCATTATGAGAAGGAGACGCATCGAGTGTGAAGGCATCGGGGGAGACTAGCAGTCGGCAGACGTCGCAACAAGAATCTGAACCCCCCTAATCTTCACTTTTAGCGCAGCACCCTGCTTGCACTCTGCCACGAGAGGGGTATTTCTCAGGGGTCGGATCAGCCGCCACCAGCAACCTCCCTTTGCAGAAATTCATGCGTATCCTGCTCTGTCTTCTCGCCCTTCCCTTCTTCTGTCACGCAGCTCCGGAGGCTGCTGCCAGAGACAGGCCCAATGTCCTTCTCATCGTCTGTGACGATCTGAACGATTACATCGAAACCCTGGGGGGACACCCACAGGCCCGGACGTCCAATATTCGCCGCCTTATCGAATCCGGGGTGTCTTTCACTCAGGCCCATTGTAATGTCCCGATCTGCAATCCATCTCGGGCCAGTTTCCCCACCGGGCTCTACCCGCACACTTCGGGTTGCTACGGCTTCGATCGCTGGGATGGTTACGAAGTTCTCAGGAACTCGCGGACGGTGATGGCTCACTTCCGTCATCACGGCTACCACGCCCTCGGCACCGGTAAGGTCATGCACAACCGGGGACAAAACCAGTGGTCAGAGTTTGGTTATCTCTCAGACTATGGGCCCTTTGCCAATGATGGGCAGAAGACAGATGTGGCTCACCCGGATATCCCGAGTCCCTTCCGTGACGACTTCGGGGCGGTAGACGGTTCCTTTGGGCCGCTGCGCGATCTGGAGGGAACCCGCTTTATCTGGCGGACTGGGAACTGGGCGGGCAAGCGCGAGCTGAAATATCGGTCGGAGACCAATCGAGATCCGACCGGGGACGAGCTTAATGCGGATTGGGCCGTCAAGAAACTCGGGGCGCTGGCAGATGCCGGAAAACCTTTCCTGATGGGTCTTGGGTTTATCCGCCCCCATACTCCTCTGATCGTTCCGCAGAAGTATTTTGATCTCTTTCCCCTTAATTCCATCAAACTGCCTGAGGTCCTCCCCGGGGACGTAGAGGATACCTTCAAGCACACCCTCGTCCCAGGCAGTGACGACCGCTCTGATGACCGCGGGCACAAGATGTACTCCTCCCTCATCAAGTCCTTCAAGGGAGACCGGGATCTCGCCCTGCGCAAGTTTATTCAGGCCTATCTGGCCTCGGTGGCAAGCGTCGATGATCTCGTGGGTCAGGTTCTTAAAGTCGTGGATTCTTCTTCGCTGAAAGACAATACCATCATCGTCTTCACCTCCGACCATGGATGGGGCATGGGGGAGAAGGATTACCTCTACAAGAATGCCCTCTGGCAGGAATCCACCCGGGTGCCCTTGGTGATTCGTGCTCCCGGGGTGAGCAAAGCGGGTGGGTCCTGCCCTCTGCCGGTCTCCCTCGTGGACCTCTACCCGACGCTTCTCGACCTGTGTGGGTTGCCAGCCGATACCCGGATCAACTCGAAGGGACGTTCCCTTGATGGACACTCCCTCAAGCCTCTCCTCATGGATCCAAAGGATGGTGAGTGGAACGGACCGGAAGCGGCCCTGACGGCGCTCTACAAGTGGGCGGATTACTACGACCCGGCTGGGCAGTCCTACTCCCAGCGCTACAAGGACTGGCGCTACGTGCGCTACGCCAACGGAAAGGAAGAACTCTATCATACTGCAGAGGACCCCCACGAATGGCACAACCTCGCCGGCAAGCCTGAGCAGGCCGGGAGGTTACAACGCTACCGTAAGGAACTCCTCGGGATTATCCCCTCAAGACCCCTCTCCGAAGAGCAGAAGGCCACACGATGGAAGAATCAGTATTTCAAGAAGAACCCGTCCGCCGACACCAACAAGGATGGCAAACTTTCGTGGCCTGAGCTGAACGCCCACCGCGGTGTGAAGGATCCCGGAGGAGCCCAGAAGAAGGCGAAATGAGAAGGCCAAATCGGAGAAAAAGCTGCGGCTTTGATGAAGTCTAAGTTGTGCCCTGAAGATAGTATTGGAGACGGTCGAGCGTTTGGTGGCTCGACTCCTGAGCTGGAATACGGAAGGTTCGGGGCGATGATGAGGAGGGTGCTTCTTGGGCTGTTCGCTACTGCGGTGGTGGCGATGGCCTGTCAGGTCCCGGTCTTTCGCTTCGCGCTGGAGCGCTGGCCAGCGGACGAGTTCGCGCTGGTGGTGACCTCAGAGGGGGAGATGACAGGGGCGATAGGGGAGGCCTTGGATGTTCTTGATGAGGAGCTAAAGAGGGACAGTCAGGCAATCAATCTGAAGGTGCAGCGGGTTAACCTTGAGACCCTGACGGAGGCCGAGCTGGTGTCCCTGCCGGCGCTTGAGCATGCAGGGGAGGGGCCCACCCTGATCCTGATGCCACCAGCAAGCTGGAAGAGCAAGACGCCGGTCTGGACCGGGGACGCTACAGTGGAGAATCTGTCCGGTCTGTTAGACTCCCCGCTGAGGCAGCGTTGTGGCGCCCATATCCTGAAAGGGGCATCGGCGGTCTGGATTCTGGTGGAGTCCGGAGATCCGGCGAAGGATGCCGCAGCCCGGTCGGTGATGGAGACCGGGGTGAAGGAGGCAGAGGCGACCTTGGAGATTCCGGAAGGCGTGATCCGGCGGGAGGATTTCAACAAGGAGTTCGAGAATATCGACCCGGACAATATTCTGCGATCGGGGATTCCCCTCAAGATTGACTTCGCGACCGAAGTGGTTTCCGCGGATGACCCATCGGAGGCCCTCTTTCTCTCGATGCTGATGCGGTCAGGAAATCGCATCCCCGGAGAGCCCCTGCTGGTGCCACTGTTCGGAAGGGGTCGGACCTTCGGAGGACTCACCGCGTCCCAGATGACACCGGAGCGCATTGTGGCAGCCAGCGAGTATTTGTGCGGGGCCTGTTCCTGCCAGGTCAAGGAAGGCAACCCGGGTTACGACCTGCTCTTTCGCCGGAACTGGGATCGCCTACTGGAGGTGGAGGAGATCACCGCGGACAGTGCGATCATCCAGCGCAACCTCGATCGAGTTCTCTTTGGAGCAGAGGAGCCCAAGAAGGCGGATATCGCCGAAGAGGTGCGGGATCACAAGCCCCTCCTGATCGGGTTGGTGGTCTTCAACTTGGTAGCCTTCGGGGCTCTGAGTTATCTGCGGCGCCGTCATCGGCTGCGCGAGTCTTCCTGAGGAACAATGAACTCTATTTCTTCTCCCCGGATTTGTCGTTCTTCTTCGGTTCCTCCTCGGGAGGGGCGAGGGATTGCTTGAGGCGCTCCTGAAGGGCCTTGAAGTCCCCGGAGAGACTCTTGAGTTGTTTCTCGAGGTCCTGAACCTGCCCCCGCAGTTTGCTGACCTCCGTGGGGGCCTGTCCGGGCGCCTCATTCTTGCGGATCTGGTCGATGGCGGATTGGGCGGCCTTGCCCTCGGGGGAATCAGAGTCGGCGGCCACGAAGGTGGTGAGGACGGGGATGGCCCGGGGATCACGCAGCTCTCCGAGAGCTTCCATTGCGGCGGTTGCTACGGAGTTCTTGAGGTGGTCGACCTGACTGAGAATGAAGTCGCGGACGGCGTCCTTATTGTCTTCGTTCCGGGCTAGGTATGCGAGGGTGCGCAGGGCCTGGGCGAAGCTGCGGCTGGGAAAGGAGGCTTCCTCTTTCTGGAGGTGGCGGAGGAGGGGCTCGATGTAGAACGCATCGTCCTGCTTTCGCATGCCGGAGATGGCCTCGTTGGCGATGGCATTCTGGTAGGAGCCCGTGGTGAGCAGGCCAACGAGGTAGGGGCGCAGGCCCGCCTTGGCGTAGGCTGCTACTCCACCGATGGCTACCGTCCGGATTCCGGGGTTGGCTTCGCGGTCAGCGATGGCTTTGAGGGCATTGTAGGCTTCGTCGCTGTAGAACTTGGTGAGGCCGCGGACAACGGCTTGCCTCACCCGGGCGTCTGGCTGGTCGAGGGAGCTTTCGAGGGTGGCAAAGGATTCCGGGGTGCGCATGGCGGCGAGACCGTCGGCAGCGGCCTTCCGCACGGCGAAGAACGGGTCTTCGCTCAGGGCCTTGCCGAGATGCTCGAGGGCAACCTTGTTCTTCTTCTTGCCCAGTTGCTGAACGGCGAGGAGACGGCCGATGACGTCGGTCTGGTCGGCGAGCTGGGCGAGGAGCATCTTCTCGTTGGGATCAAAGTTGATCTTGGCGAGAACAGTCACTTCGGGGTCGAAGCGGACGATTTGCGGAGCAGATCCGAGGGGCAGGTAGAAATCCTCACGCTCCTTGGAAATCTCGATGGTGCGCATTTCGGTCTTATCTCCAACGAGAAATTTGACCGGTAGCTTGAAACGAAAGAAGGGGCGCTTCTCGTTGGTCATCTGGATCTGGTTGATGGAGAGCTTGACCTGTTTGGTGAGTTCGTCCCACACGTAGTTGATCTTTAGTTCCGGGTAGCCAGAGAGATAGACCCACTGGTCAAAGAACTGGGAGAGGGAGCGTCCGCTGAGTTCCTCGAAGATCTCCACGAGATCCTGGGTGACCACAGTTTTGTACTGGTGCCGCTCGAGATAGGTCTTCACGCATTTGCGGAAGAGGTCTTCCCCGAGGTCGGAGCGCAGCATATGAAGAACCCAGCCTCCCTTGGGGTAGGCCCGGAAGCTGAACTGCTGGGAGGGGTTGCTATAGCCTTGGTGGACAATGGGAATGATATCCTTGTCGTTGCCAAAGATCCCGCGGGCGTTGCCGTGGAGGCCGTGCTTGAAGTAGTCGTCACCAAGAAGTTCCCGGTCGTAGAGGAGGGAGTAGTAGGTAGCGAAGCCCTCGTTGAGCCAGAGATGGCTCCAGTCGCGGCAGGTGACAAGGTCGCCGAACCACTGGTGGGCGATTTCATGGGCATCCAGGCCACGGCTGCTCCGGAGGTTCTCGGTAGCGTCGGTGAAGAGGGTGCGGGTGGTCAGGGTCGTCAGGCTGGTGTTTTCCATGCCTCCCCACATGTAGTCGATGGCACAGGCGTTGTAATACTTGTCCCAGGGGTAGGGAACCCCGATCTCCCGTTCAAAGTAATCGAGGATCTTAATGGTGTCGCGGAAAGTGTTGGCGAGCTGGTCCTTCTCAGAGGGCGGTACATACAGGGCCACGGGCAGCTTCCCGTGTGTATCCTCCATCTTCACGAAGTATCCAGCAAGAAGGGTGACGAGGTAGTTGACGTGGGCCTTGTCCTGAAACCAGTGGAATGCAACGAGGCCCGTATCCTCGTCTTTCTTCTGGGAGAGCAGGCGTCCATTGGAGAGGGCCTCCATGCCCTCAGGAACCCGGCAGATCATCTCAGTGGTGAACTTCTCGTTGGGGTAGTCGTGGCTCGGAAACCAGTGCTGGTGGTCCTCGGGTTCGCCCTGGGTCCAGAGCTGGGTGTCGCCGGCAGGGTATCCCATCTCGGCGGTGCGGAAATAGAGACCCTTTTTCGGAGTAGCGTTGTAGGTCACGGTGAGCCGGGCGTCTTCCCAGGCAGGGATAGGTTCCCGGAAGGTGATCTCAAGGTGGGTGTCGGTGGACTGGGTGGCCTGGATGGCGTGCGAGGAGGTGACTTTCCTGATGTCCAGGCCGGTAGCGTTGAGGTGCCACTGCTTAAGAGGCTTGGCGATGGGAGCGAAGTCGAGAACTACGGTGGCGGCGAGGGAGCGCTCCTTGAAGTTGGGAGTGACGTCGATCTTGAGGTGTGCGATATCCACTAAGCGATCCGGAGCGTAGCTGTTCTGGGGTGCTTTGCCTGTTTCTGCGGCAGCGAGTTGACGGGCATGAAGCCTTGCCATCATGGCGCAGTGCCCGCACTGGAGAAGGTGCGCTTCGTTCGCGCGCAGGGACAAAGCGCCAAGGATCTGGCTGCCGAGAATGGCAAGAGTAACGAGAAGTTGTCGATTCATGATGAAAGGGGGCGGGAAGATGCCCTCTTTGAGAGAAATTTCAACTAGAAGCCATGGGGTCCGGAAGGAGGGAAGTAACCGACTCCCCGGTAGAGCTCTCCGGATCTCTATTCAGAGCCCTCAAGGTAAGCGATGGCGTGATCTATAGATTCTTGGAGCAGGGGGGCCAGTTCCGGAAGGCGGTGGGGATGCAGGTTGATGGCGAGCTGCTCTTCACACTCCCGGCACATATCTGCGAATTGAGCCATTCCCATAGTACCTGCCGATCCCTTGAGCTGGTGGAGAATGCCGCGGCTTTCCTCGATTTGGTTGTCGGCGAAAGTGGCTTCGAGGGTCGCCAGTTGGTTCCGTCCCTGCGAGGCAAAGTCATGCACAATTGGAAGTAAAAGACCGGGCTGGCCGGCCGCCATGGCATCGAGCTGGGCGTGATCAAGAAGTGACACGACTGGGAGTATACTCTCCTGCAGGCACCGGGAAAAGAGCAAGGGAGGGCCAGCTGGAGGCCTGCAGCGCGCATGTCCCCCCGTGTCGGGGTATGTTTGCAGCCAGTGCAGGAGGCAGAGGTTTTTGGTCCGGGAGTTTGTGGTGGGAATTTGCCGACAAAATAGTTAAGATATCCTAAGTGTCTGGAGAGACCTCCAACCTCGTCCTCGCCGACGATGATCAAACCGTCCGGAACTTGCTGACTATGCATGCCGAGCGGGCAGGTTTCGCGGTGCTTTCCGGGGAGAATGGAGCGGAAGCCTTGGATTTGGTGACTGAGGAGACCGACGTGGTATTGCTCGACCTTCAAATGCCCGTAGTCGATGGCTTCGGGGCTCTCGAACGGCTTGGGCGCGAATATCCCGGGGTGCCTGCAGTGGTCCTGACTTCGGTGGACGAAGCCGCGGAAGCGGTGAAGGCGATGAAGCTGGGGGCTCTCGATTACCTCACGAAACCTTTTGACCCGGACGAATTGCTCGCGGTGCTCCGCAACGCAAAGCGCCTGCGTCGAGCGGAGTTGGAGAACGAGCAGCTGCGGGAAGCCCTCGGGGGGCGCGGACCTGTAGTTCAAATTGTGGCAGAGTCAGAAGCGATGAAGGAGGTGGTGAGGCAGGCCGAGAAGGTGGCCTCCCTCGAATCGACGATCCTGTTGACCGGGGAAAGCGGGGTTGGCAAGGGGATGTTGTCCCGTCACGTGCATGCAAGGAGTAAGCGTGGAGAAGAGCCCTTCGTTACGGTCAGCTGCCCAGCGCTTCCCCGGGAACTTCTGGAGAGTGAGCTGTTTGGTCACGAGAAGGGAGCCTTCACTGGTGCAGTGCGTCGGCGCCGTGGAAAGATCGAGATGGCCAAAGGGGGTACACTTTTTCTCGATGAAATCGGGGATCTGCCTATCGACCTGCAGCCTAAGCTTTTAAACGTGCTGCAGGAACGGCAATTCCAGCGGTTGGGTGGCGAGGAAACCTTGCAGGCCGACGTAAGAATTATTGCTGCTACCAATCTCGATCTCGAGCAGCGGATGAAGGAGGGACAGTTCCGGGAGGACCTCTTTTACCGGTTGAGTGTCATTCCCATCGAGGTGCCTCCGCTGCGAGAGCGCCTTGAAGAACTCCGGGATTTGAGTGAATCGATGCTGAGGCGCATTGCGCCGCAGGGAAGGAACCGTAGCACGAAGCTTTCTAAAGAAGCTCTTTCCGCGATGCAGTCATACGATTGGCCGGGAAACGTCCGACAGCTCGAGAATGTCCTCGAGCGGGCTGCGGCCTTTTGTGAGGACGGGGTCATAGCGGTAGAGGATCTGCCTGGCCCGGTTCGGGGGAGTGAGCCTTCGGGGCGGGTGCCTGACGGGATTGGTGGTATCGCGCTTTCTGATCTTGAGAGGGAGGCCCTGGTGCAGACCCTGAAGCTCTGCAATGGAAACAAAGCTGAGACCGCGCGGCGGCTCGAGGTCACGGAGAAGTCAATTTACAACAAGCTGAAGCGGCACGGATTGATGTGAGTGAGGCCCAACGCGAGCTCAAAGACGAGGTTGCGCAGTGGCGCCGCCAGCTGGAGGTTGAGCAGTCGGCTCATCGGGAGGCCCTGCAACGCCTACAGGATGCCACCGGAGAACTGAACTATCTCAAGGAGCAGCTCGACCGGCGAGCCCGGGAGCAGGGGTGGAATCTGCAGGACCGTGATGACGAAAAGTTCAAGGTATTTTTCAATGCCTCGATGGATGGCATCATTCTTCTCGATGGCTTCGGGGCGTTTGTGGAGGTCAATGATACCGCGGTTCGAATGTCTGGTTTTTCACGTGAGCAGTTACGGGGGATGTACGTTTCGCACCTGATGAATTTTGAGTTGGCCGGTCAGGCCCTGAACGAGGTTCAGCGAACAGGCCGAAGCCGGAGTGAGGCCCAGCTGCGGCGGGCAGACGGCTCTTTTCTTCCGGTGGAGGTTATGTGGGGCCGGGTGAAGTATGAGGGTCGAACTCTGGTGCACGGTATTGTGCGGGATGTAACGGAAAGGGTGAAGGCCGTGGGGGAAATTCACCTCGCGAGGGAGGAAGCAGAACGGGCGGAGAAGGCCAAGTCGATGTTTCTCGCAATGATGAGTCATGAGATCCGCACTCCACTTAACGGCATTATCGGCTACACGGAACTACTGCTCGACTCGCAACTGACGGAGGAACAGAGAGAGAACCTAGGATTGATCCACAAAAGCGGGGATTTGCTCCTGAATATTATCAATGACCTTCTCGACTTTTCCCGGATTGAAAGCGGGCGCCTCGAGCTTGAGCAGGTTGATTTCGAGCTCAGTGACTGTGTTGAGGAGGTTCTCGGCCTTCATGCCGCAAAGGCCTCTGAAAAAGGGGTGGAGCTGACTTATGATCTGCACGAGGAGATCCCTGCGGTCGTGTCTGGAGATGTAGCCAGAGTGAAGCAGATTCTCCTGAACCTTGTATCTAACGCTCTGAAATTTACAGCCCGGGGTATGGTAGCAATCCACGGCAGGGTGGTTCCCGGTCCATTCCTCGAGCTCGCAGTACGAGACACGGGGGTGGGCTTTGAACCCTCCAAGGTGGACAGTCTTTTTGAGCCGTTTCAGCAGGAGGATGTTTCCACCACGAGAAAATTTGGCGGTTCGGGACTGGGGCTGGCAATATGTAAGCGCCTCGTGAAACGAATGGGAGGTGAAATTTCGGCAAGTTCCCGGCTGGGTGAGGGAGCCGAGTTCCGCTTTACGATTCCGCTGCAGACCGGGCAGTCTAGTGCGTTCGCGGTAATTGAAGACAAGGGTCAGTTCCATGGCAGGAAGGCGCTTATAATTGACGATAACGAGATCAATCAACGGTTCCTGCAGAGGCGGCTTTTCACTTGGGGGATGGAAAGCGATGTAGTGGATAGTGGGCAGCAGGGACTGCGGCAGCTTGGTAGCGCTCACTATGATGTGATCTTCTGTGACATGATGATGCCGACCATGGACGGACTGGAGTTTGCTCGTCTGGCATCGGAAGTCGCCGGGTCCCTCCTTCCTCCCATGATCCTGGTCACTTCCGCGCGACTGAGTGGAGAGAAAGAGCACGCGCTGGCAGCGGGATTTCGTCAGGTCCTTTTCAAGCCGGTTCGACAGCGCGATATGTTCCGGGCCCTTACTTCGTTGCTGGATCTGGGATTGCCGGCCCGCCCCTCTTCTTTCTCAGGAGATACGATAAAGGAAGACTCGGAGGGGACTCGTCTGATTTTATTGGCCGAGGACAATAAAATTAACGCGCGACTGGCCGGGCTGATCCTGAAGAGGTTTGGATTTGAGGTTCACACTGCTGAAAATGGTCAGGAGGTGATTAGAAAATTGCAGGAGGGGAACGACTACGAGGCGATCCTCATGGACATGAATATGCCCGAGCTGGATGGGGTTGGGGCGACCCGACTAGTCCGGGCAGGGGAGGGCGGAGGACAGACCTCGACCATTCCGATCATCGCGATGACGGCAAACGTATTCGAGGCTGACCGGGAGACTTGTCTCAGTGCAGGGATGAACGGATACCTTCCCAAGCCCCTTCGGCCCGCCGACGTAGAATACGCTTTGCAGGAGATGGGACTGATGCCGTAGCGGGCCTTAAGCCTCCTGTAAAATTTACAATTCAGGAAAGAAGATCTGGTAAAGGCTTCCGGGTTCAGGATGAGGAAAATTATATTAACTTTTCTTTAGTAAATTTATAGATTGTTAATAATGAATGCCTTAAGTTAAGGATTTATAAAATTGGCACAGGTTGTGCAGGAAGGGCAGGGAGAGCCCTTTCTTTTTATGCTGAATCTGGTCTTCAAACCGACTTCCAAGATCCTTGGAAGCGGAGCCGTGCGCAGCAATGAAACGCGGTGGGACCCGTATGTGGTGGAACGAGGGAAGGGGCAGAGGAGAAGGGACAAACAATTTTCGGTGGCAGGACACTATGCGAGTCTGCGCAGCAAACTGGAACTCGTGAGCAGCTCCTTAATCCGGGTGTGCCACGGACTTCCAATACGCCGTCGACCTGAGTCCTTCCTACGGAACCCAGCTGGGAAGAATGACTTTCTTCCCGGTGATCATAGCAGAACGTGCCCGGGTGGTAGCGGGCACTTATTCGACTGACAAGGCAAGGTAAGGGGGGCGCCGGGTTTCCGATTCGAAGCCGTGGCGCCTCTCTTATTGCTGGCACCTGAAGGGCCAGAGAGCTTGAGATCCCGGAGTTTGCATTGAGTTGCAGCTACGCGTAGAGGTAAGCCGTGTCTTTTCAACTGGTCAGCGAGTATGGCGCCAAGGGTGACCAGGAGCAGGCCATTGGGAAACTGGTCCGTTCGCTGGAGGCTGGCAACGGTCACCAGACCCTGCTCGGGGTCACTGGATCGGGGAAGACCTTCAGCATGGCGAATATCATCGAGCGGATGGGGAAGCCCACGCTAGTGATGAGCCATAACAAGACCTTGGCAGCCCAACTCTATTCGGAGTTCAAGAACTTCTTCCCGAACAATGCGGTTGAGTATTTCGTCAGCTACTTTGATTACTATCAACCGGAGGCTTACATTCCCAGAAGTGATACCTACATCGAAAAGGACTCCTCAGTAAATGAGGAGATAGAGCGGTTGCGTCTCAGTACGATGGGCTCGCTTCTGACCCGGGAAGACGTTCTGGTCGTTGCATCGGTCAGTTGTATCTATGGATTGGGGTCTCCCGATGACTACGAGGGGATGATGGTTCCGGTCTGGCAGGGGCAGCAGCTGGGCCGTGATGAGTTTCTTAGCCTTTTGGTCGGTATCCTCTTTGAGCGCAATGACATCGCCTTCGGGAGAGGGCAATTCCGGGTGAGGGGAGATGTGGTGGAAATCCATCCCGCCTATCTTGAGGACACCGCCATTAGAGTCGAATTCTTCGGGGACGAAGTGGATCGGATTTCGACTATTGACGTGATGACCGGTGCGGTCATGGAGCGCATCGACAAGCACACGTTCTTTCCCGCCAAGCAGTTCGTCAGTTCAGCGGATAAGATGAAAAAGGCCATGGTTGCCATCCGGTCCGAGATGAACGAGCAGATCGCGTTTTTCGAAAAGAAGGGAAAGCTCATCGAGGCCCAACGACTGAAGATGAGAACCGAGTATGATCTCGAGATGATGCAGGAGATGGGGTTTTGCCAGGGGATTGAAAACTACTCACGACATATCACGGGTCGGGCACCCGGGGAGCGCCCCTACACCTTGCTCGACTTCTTTCCCGATGATTTTCTGGTCCTCATGGACGAGAGCCACGTCAGTCTCCCCCAGATCCGTGGTATGTATGAGGGTGATTTGAGTCGAAAGAGTTCACTCGTTGACCATGGTTTCAGGCTGCCGAGTGCGCTCGATAATCGTCCGCTCCGTTTTCAGGAGTTCATGGAAATGACTACCAGGCGGGTCTATGTGAGCGCCACCCCCGGCCCTTTTGAGGTGGTCAATTCCCGACCGGATAACAAGGGATCCATTTCGGTCCACGGGAACAAGGAGATAGGCATTGATCCCATTCGTCTCCGGCAGCTTCGGATTGTTCCGAGTCCTACAGACCAGACGGTGGAAGACTTTGACGTGACGCGGAAGGGCAATCCGCTGATCGTGGAGCAGATCGTGAGACCCACTGGCTTGTTGGACCCGGTTCTGACCCTCAGGCCTCTGAAGGGACAGATCGATGAGACGATCGAGCTTTGCCAGCAGAGAAGTGAGAGGGGGGAGCGGGTGCTGGTAACGACCCTGACCAAGAGGACGGCAGAGGACCTCAGTGAATATCTGCAGGGTGCCCGGTTGAAGGTTCGTTACATCCATTCAGATATTGATGCTATTGAGCGAGTGGAAATCCTCAGACAGCTGAGAGCCGCCGAATTTGATATTCTAGTGGGTATCAACCTGCTGAGGGAGGGCCTGGACCTGCCAGAGGTGTCGCTCGTCTGTATTCTGGACGCGGACAAGGAGGGCTTTCTGCGAAATGAGACAAGCTTGATTCAGACAGCGGGAAGGGCTGCTCGCCACGTGAAGGGTGAATGTGTCCTTTTCTGTGATCAAGTGACGGATTCAATCCAGCGACTGATTGATGTAACGGAGGATCGCCGAAGCAGGCAGCAGGCCTACAACGAGGAGCACAACATTACCCCCCAGAGCGTTGTGCGGGCGGTGCAGCAAAGTTTGCAGCAGTATCAGGATGATAGAAGCCGGGCGGAAAAGCTAAATCGTTCGCTGGTGGCGGAAGAAGCTTCCGTCTACGACGCAGTGAATGTCCTGAGCGAGCTCGAGGGGGAGATGCAGCAGGCAGCGAGCAAATTAGAATTTGAGCGGGCGGCGCATCTTCGTGACCAGATCAAGCAGCTCAAGCAGCGTGCAGGCCTTGAGGAGAAGGAGAAAAAGTGAGGGGCTTTTCCCAGTTCTTCAGGAGACGCCTGCTTCCGTGGGGACTCCAAGTCCAAACCTGCGTCCCTGCCACCAGAGCGCTGCGATGCCGGCAAGGGCGATGAGCGCGCCAAAGAACTCGCGCGATAGCTCAACCCGGGGATCAGCTGAGGACATGCTGACCTGCATCATGGTAAATGTATCCTGACCGAAAATATTTATCCAGAGTCCCCAGCCAGTTTGTCCCATTTTGACGAGGCAGGCGACGGCCCCAAACAGAAGAAGCCATCGCGGGGCGGAACGCTTCATGAGGGCCAGGGCGAAAAGAGTGGAGACGAGAGCGTAAAAGCCCAGCCACAGGGCGGCATCGAGACTGGAGGCGCGATGATAAACCTCCGGGTCGATGTCGTTGTATTGAAATACCGCGAAGGCGCCAAAGAGAGCCATCGCGAAGCCATTCAAGATTCGGAGGGAGATGGGTAGTTTCATGGGGTGAAGCCAGGAACCGAGGGCCCCGGGAGGCGAGCGGATGAGCCATTAATAAACCCTCAGAGGATGGTGGCAGCCCGATAATAGGAGGTCAATCCATGAGGATAATCCCGGGAGAGGTGGCGAGAGAAATTCTAGCCGATGTGCGGTCCCACCCTATTTTTTACGGCAGAACCAGAACAGAGGACTTTGGAGACCTGATTTCTCCCCCAATCCGGGTAGGAGGAGTGTCCGATTAAGGGCTTCGCGTGCTTGAACCCCCCTTTTTCCTAGTATATTGACCTTCAGACTCGAACAATGTCTACTGCCGCTGCGCGGTGCTCTCCCAGGGGGGACTAACCTATCGACCGTATGCACACTCTCATTATTTCTACTTTTCGTTTCCTGGCGGCAGGTCTCGTTGTTGGGCTCGCTCTCCCAGCACTTGCTCAACAAACATCACCGAAGGCCCCGGATATGGCCCTGCTGCAGAAAGCGGCCTTCAATATCGATAAGCACGTCGCTAATCTTTACAAGAGGAAGAAGTTGGAGGTCCCTGAGGTGGTTGATGATGCGACCTTCCTCAGGCGTAGCTTTCTGGTGGCAGCGGGTAGAATCCCGACTCTTGCGGAGGCTAGGATGTTTCTGGAGATCGAGGACGAAGATAAGCGGAGGATGCTCGCCAATTACCTGATGAGCGACAAGAATGATGGTTATCGGAGCTCGATGGTAAACTGGGTCAGTGACCTCCTCCGCCTCACGGACGAGTTCAACGAAGGGCAGGCAGCTCCTTATGTGGAATTTGTTCACGAGGCCATGCGCAACAACATGCCGTGGAATGACTTTGCCCGTCAGTTGCTAAGCGCAAAGGGGAGCGGATGGAGTGAGGGGAATGGGGCTGTAGGATATTTTGTCAGGGATAAGGGCATGCCCCTCGATAACCTCTCCAACACCATGCGGATCTTCACCGGCGAGCGCATGGAATGTGCCCAGTGTCATGACGCGCCCTTCAATAAGTGGGAACGTATTCAGTTCTATGAGTTAGCGGCGTTTACCAACGGTCAGCAGGAAATAAACCGGGGTCCGTGGAACACGGTGTGGCGCGAGGTAAGGGACGCAAAGGAGGAGCGAACAGAATTCGGCCGTCTCGTGGAATGGATCGGGGACAACGTGAATTACTTCACCCTTGAAGGCGGAGGCAAGGGGCGCATCAAGCTTCCCAGTGATTATCAGTATCGTGACGTGGATCCCGGAGAGATGATCGGGGGAAAGACGCATTTCGGAAAGAGAATCCGCTCTTCCGAGCGCCGGGATGACGACAGTGCCCGCGATGACTTCGCGAATTGGATGGTGTCTGCCAATGATAACTTTACCTCGGTTATCGTTAATAGGATGTGGCAGCGGATCATGGGGAAGGGAATCTATGAGCCTGTAGACGAATACAAGGAGTCGGAGAAAACCATTACCCCGGAACTTATGGATTATCTCATCACCCTGATGAAGGATGACCTGAACTATGATCTTCGGGCGTTTCAACACGTGCTGCTTCTAACCAAGAATTTTCAGTTTGCTGCTAATCCACAGGCTTTTGAGGCAGGGATGCCACAGGCATTCAATGGTCGCCAGATTGAGCGTATGAGTGCAGAGCAGGTCTGGGACTCACTGGTCACTCTTACCGCCGGAAACCCGGATCAACTCCCCAAGAGACGGTTCAGTGACACAGTTTATTATCGGGGCAAACCCGTATTGGTAGGGCAGAAGACCATGGGCCAGCTCAGCAAGGAACTTCTCGCGATCCAGAAGGTTGACGAATACAAGTCCTACGTCTCGCAGTTATTGTCCTCAATCAAGGCGGGTAACTCGGGCGCAAGCAGCGAGGCCATGATGGCGATGCAGCGCGCTGGCCGCCCCGGACCTGCGAGTGGTATGGCAAGAGCATCTGAACTTCCGGCTCCGGCACCTAACGGCCACTTGCTCCGGATGTTTGGTTCTTCAGACCGTGACCTTATCGATTCGGCAACACGGGAACCCAACATGGCACAGGTGCTCTCTGTCATGAATGGCTATGTGGAAAAAATGGTGGTCAGCAACCGGAGTTCAGCCGTTTACAAGGCCCTCGAAGCGGGGACCTCCGACCGTGATAAGGTTCGCTTTCTCTATTATTCAATCCTGAGTCGTTCTCCCACGCAGGAGGAAATGGCTCTCCTGATGCGCGACGTTATTGATGGCAGCACAGAGAGTTATGAGAACCTGACATCAGCCCTGATTTCCACCCACGAGTTTATATTCGTCCAGTAAGAACCTCAACCCATCACAACGTCAGATGAACACACAAGATTTCAAGAAGCAGGATGAGCTGACCCGCCGCCAGATCATGGCGAATGCTGCCCGCTCATACCTCGGAGTGACAGTCGCGCCAATGCTCGGGGGAACCCTTGCCACCGGCGCGCTGGGAGCTACCAGGAAGGGAGTTGGACCGAGTCGGGTGGCAGAGCACGTTATTTTCCTGAACATGCAGGGCGGCATGAGCCATCTTGATACGTTCGACCCGAAGCCAAGGAACAAAGAGGTGCAGGGCCCCGTGGAGGCCATCCCCACCAGTGGAGACTACGAAGTTTCGCAATACCTCCCGGAGTTTGCCAAAATTGCGGACAAAGCCTGTGTGATCCGATCCATGAGTTCCACTCAGGGGGCGCATGAGCAGGGTCAATATATGCTCCACCGCAGCTATCAGCCGCGGGGAACCATCGTTCATCCTGCCATTGGGTCATGGATCGTCCGGCACAAGGGGCGTAAGAATTCGACTCTCCCAGGATTTGTTACGGTTGGCACCAACCCCAAGAATGCCTCAGCTGGTTTCTTCGGCGCCGAGTTCCAGGGAGTCCCGCTGGGGCGGCCTGATGAGGGTCTCAAGGATTCGAAGCGTCCAAATTCGGTGAGTGAGGAAGACTTTACCAAGCGTCTCGCTATCGCAGACGTTCTGAACAAGAAATTCCATGAGACGTATAAGTCCCCGGATGTGAAGTCCTACGACAGCCTGTATGACGAGGCCGTCAATCTCATGAAGAGTGACGATTTGAAGGCGTTTGACATCAAGCGCGAACCAAGTGCCACGCGTTCGAAGTATGGGAACGACCGTTTTGCCCAGGGCTGCCTTCTCGCTCGCCGGTTGGTAGAAGTAGGAGTGCGGTTCGTGGAAGTCGGTCTCGGGGGATGGGATACCCACTATGATAATTTCAATTCCGTGGAGGCCCGCGCGGCGGTTCTCGACAAGGGGTTCTCGACCCTCATCGCGGACTTGGAGGACAAGGGACTTCTCGAGACCACCCTCGTGGTGATCGGAACAGAATTTGGCCGGACCCCCCACATTGTAACAGAGCATAATAATGGACGTGATCATCATCCAGCGTGCTTCTCAGCTGTGATGGCCGGAGCGGGAGTCAACGGTGGAACGACATACGGTAAATCCGACAAGGAAGCCCGTCGCCCCGATTCAGAGCCCGTCACCGTGCAGGACTTCAATGCGACCATCGGGTATGCACTGGGGATTGATTCTCACAAGATTCTCCATTCACCAAGTGGGCGTCCGTTCCGGATGGCTGGCGCGGAGAAGGGGCTTGGAACTCCTGTTAAAAGTATCTTCGCTTAGGGCTCCAAGGGGAAAGATAACAATTCCAGTAAGGGGGTGCCGCCGGAAGGCGGCCCCTTTTTCAATTTGTGCTCCTATGCTGGTCACTGAGTGAGCCGCTTTTTTCGGCGCAGTATGCGGTGCGAGGGGTTCGCCCGACCGGGCTTCGGATAAAAAATACCCAGTTTTTGCTTGTGGGAAAGTGCATCAGATGGGAATACTTAACTTAACTTAATTATTTAAGAGGCAGGCCAGAACCGGCCTCAGGGTCGAGTAAGACCTACAGAATTTAAGGCGAGTGCGTTGTGCGATAAAAAGAGGGCGGTCTTCGGACTGCCCTCTTTTTCGTGTCGAGCGATCCTTGCGAGTAGATCGAACCTTGGACTTCCTTCCTCGCGTCAGGTCGGAGTTCGACGCGAAAGCACTTTCCTGAAATTTCCCTGATAGTTCTATCGCCTTGCCCTTCTTCAAACCCTTACCTAGGTTCCCCCTCCGCGCATGTCTGCCAGCTCGCCTATTTTTCCGGATCTCCGGATGCTTTCGACCATCGATCAGGTCGGAGTGGAGGAGCGTGCGCAGCGTTTTCAGGCGCGAAGCATCAAGAGTGAGAGCAAACTTTCTGCCCTGAAACTTGCCGTTACAATGTTGGATGTCACGACCTTGGAGGGGAAGGACAGTCCGGGAAAGGTCAAGCAGCTGTGTGCCAAGGCCAAGCGGCCCTTGCCGGAAGATCCATCCATCGGGCCGGCAGCCGCAATATGTGTCTATCCACGGCTGGTACGGGTGGCAAAGGAGGCCGTGGGGCAGAGTGGTGTCAAGGTCGCCAGCGTTGCCACGGGTTTCCCGAGCGGTCAGAGCCGCCTGAAGGAACGTCTTTCGGAGATACGCTATGCGGTGGGAGCGGGCGCTGATGAAATCGATATGGTGATTTCTAGAGGAAGGCTCCTGCATGGTGCCTTCCGCAGTATCTTCGACGAAATTGTCCGGTGCAAGGAGGCTTGTGGCGGAGCTCATCTGAAGGTGATACTTGAGACAGGGGAGCTGCAGACTTACGATACTGTTCGGATTGCGAGTGAGATCGCAATGGCCGCGGGAGCGGATTTTATTAAAACCTCAACCGGCAAGATTCAGCCTGCGGCAACCTTGCCCGTTACGCTCGTGATGCTGGAAGCGATCCAGGACTTCCATGACCGGACGGGTCGAATGGTGGGAATGAAGCCCGCTGGCGGAATCAGCGACGCCAAGACC
>PARF01000074.1 GCA_002709915.1 Roseibacillus sp.
AGGTTCGGCAACAGGAGGCTCTGCAACGGGAGGCTCTGCAACGGGAGGCTCTGCAACGGGAGGCCCTGCAACGGGAGGCCCTGCAACGGGAGGCTCTGCAACGGGAGGCTCTCCAACGGGAGGCTCTGCAACGGGAGGCTCTGCAACGGGATGTTCCGCAACAGGAGTCTCTGCGACGGGAGGTTCTGCAGAGAGAGACTGTGCCACCGGCGGTTCGTTATCCGGGATTATTTCAGCTTGGAGGATGCCACTGACAGGGGGATTACCGGTGGGGTGCGCAGGGGTAATATGGGCTTGGGTATCCGTGGGAGAGGTGAGAGGGGTTTCAGCCTGGGCGACCTTCAAATTTGTCGAGGAGTCGTCGTCGGAAGACTGAATGGAATTCTTTTTTCGAAGTCGGGCGACAAATTCTCCAGTCCTTTGTGTGATGATTTGGTGCGCGCGCGCAAAGCCCCTCGCAAGCTTATGCTTGATGCTTGGTTCGGGCGGCAAGTCGCTCGGCATTGGGTTCGTCGCGGCGGGGAGTTGACCACTCAGTTGCCCTCAGGCGCTCTCATGGACTCAAGAAGTTCCTTGGCGGCGGTGGCCGCTTCCTCTTCAGCAAAGCGCGACAGAACCTCCAGAAAGCGTTCCTTGGCCTGTTCTGGTTTGTCCTGTCCGAGGAGAATCTTCCCGATTTGCAGGACCGCCTGAGCTTGCCACTGGGGATATTGCGGGTAGCTAATCTCTACTTTGACAAATTCGATCACCGCCTGATTATTTTTTTCGAGCGCAGCCTGACAGGAGCCTGTTTGAAATCTGCTCCGCACCGTCCAAAGATCCGTTTTAGGCTCGTCCAGAATCTTGGAATACTCTGCGAGAGCTGTTTCAGGATCACCACTGTTCTCTGTAGCGAAAGCAAAGCCGAATTGAGCATTACGAGTCCAACGGCTATCAGGAAATTTCTCAAGGAAGGTTTGGTAGGATGTTGCAGCATCGCTGTGTTGGCCAGTAAGAGCCTGCGTCTCAGCAAGGCGCATGGTGATGGATTCAACAAGGGATTGCGGGCTGCCCTCGATTCCAACTGCTTTCGTGAAATGTCCCTGCGCTTTTTCGACCTGTTTCAACTGCAGCTGTGATTCGCCAGCTTGAAAGTGCATGGAGGCCAAAAAACGCGACTCAGGATAATCCTCAAGGAGGGTGACGAATTGAGTGGCCGCAGAGGCATAGTCCCCCTTTTTGAAGTGAGCGCTGGCGAGTTGATACCGCAGTTCTTCACGAAGAGATTCCTCTTTTACTGTTTCGAGAGTGGCAGAAAGATCGGCTATAATCTTGTCCTGGGCGCCCTTGTCCAGATTGAGTTCGGCAAGTTCACCCTGAACCTTCGGGGCTAAACTGCTGTCGGAGTAATCCTTGAGGAGAACCTCGTATAATTTGACGGCTTCCTCCTGCCGCTCGTTGCCCCGCTCGCACCAAGCCCACTCGTAAAGGGCATGATCAACAAAATCAGATTCAGCAAATTCTTCCGTGATACGCTGAAATTGCTTTGAGGCCTCGGTGTAAAGCTTCTGTCGAGCGAGTGAGAGTCCAAGGTGGTAGACCACCCGAGCGAGCTTTGGATGTTTGGCGTAGCCAGTGAGGACTGCCTGAAACTGAGCAGAGGCCTCCTTGAGGCCGCCGGCGTTGAACAGGGCTATGCCATGTTGCAGGGCTGCATCGGGCGCAAGAGGGTGATCGGCTTGGACATCGACTACGGCCTTAAAGCTTGCGGCAGCAGCAGTATGCTTACCATCGAGGGCCTCGACCCAGCCCAGATAGTAATTCACCCGTGGACGCTGTTTCCCAGCGGATTCGCTGAAGGGTTTGTTCTCGGATGTATCGAGTTCCCGAAATTTTTCGAGGGCCTTGCGCGCAAGGGTTAAATCCTCGATTTCGTAAGCGAGCCGGCCCTGTTCTGCAAGGGCCAGTGGTAACTGGCTGGTCGTAGTCGGGTAGTTGTTGATGACAATATCCAGCTGAGCGAGGGCGGCTTCCTTCCTCCCGCCACGGTCATGGCAAACGGCTAGCTGTATTAGAGCGGTATCGACGTTTGGTTCTGCTCTTACGGTAGTATTTTCGTCGGACGTAGTCACTTTCTCGGAGAGAAATTTGGAGAGCGGTTCGACGGCCTGCTCCCATTTCTCCTGCCGGAAAAGGGAATCTCCAATCATGAACGGTAGTTGGTCATACAGGGAACCTTTTGGGTCGGCAGCCACAATGGCGGCTGAAGTTTTGATACACTCAGCCCAGCGCCCTTCGGCATGGTGGATTTGAGCCTGCCTGAAGCTGGCCGCGAGTTGATTAGGGTGTTCGGCATGAGCCTGAAGGAAAGCGGCATAGCTTTTGAATGCTTCATCGCGCCTCCCAAGGAAAAAAAGATTCTCCGATTTCATGAAACGCGCTTCCGCAACCAGCCGGTGCTCGGAATGCTCGGCTAGGAACTTGTTGTTTGAAGCGAGGCTCTCCTCGTTTTTGCCGAGCTTTTGCTGACAGACGGAAATCTGGTTCAGAACCTCGCCTTGCTGACCGAAGTCCTCCTCGGCGTTGAGAAGGGTAAGAGAAGCCAGGGCCTCTTCCCAATCAGGCTCAGTCCGAGCCATGAGTGAATTAGCGTAATCGAATCTTAAGTCGTCGATGATGGGAGACTCGGAGTGCGCCTCGATTGCAGCACCAAGAATATCTGATGCACGGTCGTAATCAGCGGGCTGGGCTCTGGTGTAGACCCGGGCATACCAGAGAGAACTACGGGCAGCGACCTTCCCTTCGCCAGCAACTAAGGAAGCGAGCTGTTCGCCTGCAGTCTCGAGATCTCCCTGCTCCAGATGAGTGCGTGCGAGGTAAAGTTGTGCTTCTTCGGCGTGCTGACCTGTCGACTCGGCAGCGAGATAGGCCGAAAGATCCTCTGCTGATTTCTCAAATTGTTTGAGGACGAACCTCGTAAGGCCCAGACGGTAGCGGCATTCAATGGCATCTTTGCCCGTCAGGCCGGGGAGGGCCTTCTCAAACGCCTGCATGGCTTCCTCGGATTTCTTGAGCTGGTTGTAGCAATCTCCCGATAGATAGAGTCCCCGGGTCGTCCAGACGGGGTCAGCCTCCAAGGATTGAATCTTCGAGAGTGATTCGATTGCCTGCGCGGGTGCTTTGAGTTGATAGTGAGCGTATCCCTGCTGGTAATGGCCACGAGCTGCACGTGCTTTCTCGGGATTTGCGGCAAGGAGCTTGGTGGTCCACTCGACGACTTGATCCCAAGCTCCGGCGCTAAAGCTCACATCTGATATCGAGGCAAGAGCAGCGTTGAGGTAGGCGGGCGTCTTGAGATTGTTGATTTCGGAAATGTAAAGGGCCTTGGATTGTTCCTTCTGGTTGGTGATAAGCAGGCACTGTCCCTGCATCATGACCAGACGTTCCCTGCTGATTGCGGGGTCGAGGTTCTCCTTGGCGAGCAAGGTTGCAAGGGGAGCGCTGGCTTCCTTGTATTGTTTCGAGGCATAGTGACTCAAGGCGAGGCCGCGTCTGGCAAGATCTCCCTTAGGATGTTCCGGATGCGCTTTTAAAAATGCCTGATATTGCTGAATGGCAACCGGATACAGCTTGCGATTGTAGGCTCCGTTCGCGACGAAATACTGCTCAAGCGTCGGGTCTGTCTTGGATTGCGCTTCTGCGGCCGCGGGGTCGCTTTCTTTTTCGTTCTGCGCGTAGCAGGCAAGCGACAACGAGAAAGTCAGTATGAAGGAGGTAACAAGAAGACGGAAGGGCAGGGAATATCTCACAGGTTAAGCGCGGCGTTGGATTCTTTAGGAATACTGAAATAGGTGCGATTTTCGTTCAATAGGAAGCGCACCAATAACCAATAGGTCACGTCGACTCAGACGGCAAGACTGCTTCCCATTGGTGGCTTCTCATTGGTGCTTAGCGGGTGTGGATCCAGTTTTTCTTCAAGGAGGCTTGGGGTAGCACTCCGCGCCCGACAACATTTCATTGTAAAACGCTGATAATTAGTGAATCCATTCCTTTTGGATCGATTTTGCTCGCATGCCACGAGGGTGAGGGGAAAATGCAGCCCAGCCAGAAAATTGTTCATATGAACATAATCATCGTCGGAGCCGGAGAAATTGGCCGGCACTTGGCCATCGAGCTTTCACAGGGTCTTGCTCTTCTCGGGACCCAGGGGGAAAAGCTCCGTGAGTCCTACAGCGTTACCGTGATTGATTCGGATCCGCAGTTAGTAGCGGAGATGGAGCGCGTCATTGACGCGAAGGTGATTTGCGCTGATGGCGGCACCGTTGAAGCCCTCGGACGGGCCAACATTGCGAAGTGCGACCTTTTCCTCGCTCTCACCAGCGAGAATACGGTGAATCTTGTCAGTGCCTCGATCGCCAAGGCTCATGGCGTGAATCTAGTGATGTGTCGAATTCATCCGGAGTTGCAACGTGACCTTCCCATGTTTGACCTCGCGGGTCATTTTGGGATCGACGATTTATTTAGTTCCGAGCGGCTTACTGCGATTGATCTCGCAAAGTTCATACGGAATCCGGACTCCTTGTGGGTGGAGGAGCTTGCCGGTGGCAAGATTGAGGTTCAGCAGGTGAGGGTAGGTGCAAAGAGTGACGCTGTTGGTAAGAGCCTGAATGATCTTAAGTTTCCAGCAAGAACCAGAGTGGCGGCGATTACGCGTAACGATGAGGGTTTCGTGCCAGACCGTGAGGCGGTCATAGAGGAGGGAGATGAAGTAACCATTGCGGGGGAGACTAACCGGCTTCGAGATCTTGCGGAAGTGCTTCAGAAGGGCGGTAAAAAAGCCGAGACCTTGCGGGTTGTAATCTTTGGTGGCGGGGAGTATGGATTTGCGTTGGCGCAGATGTTGCAGAGCTGGGAGCACTGTCGCGTCCGAATTTTTGAAAAAGATGACAAGATTTGTAAGCGGCTTACCGAGCGCCTTGGAAAAACCACGGTGATTAACGCGGATGCCACGGAGCTTGCAGCGCTTGAAGAGGAGCAGGTAGGGCAAGCGGATTTCTTCGTGGCCGCAAGCTCGAGTGACGAAGATAATGTGATGACCTGTTTGCAGGCAAATAATCTGGGCGCCAAGAAGTGCCTGACGATTATTCATCGTGCTGACTACGCCCGGGCGATCAGCTCGGGGGGGCGGCAGTTTGGCGTGGTAGCGGCGGTAAGCCCCCGAGAGGCTACGAGACGCTATATTGAGCGGCACCTGACGGAGGAAAAATATTACGTTGTACGAAAGTTGATGGCCGGAAAGTTGATTGGAACTGATGTGTTGAGGAAGGCAAAGGTAGTGGGCTCGACGGTTCGCGATATTTCGTGGCCGACCGGGTCGGTACTGGTGGGGCTTATTCGAGAGGGGAAAGCGATCTTTCCAGGACCAGACGACATTCTTGAGGCGGGAGATCATATTTACGCAACGGTTTCGCAAAAGGCTTTAAAGAAATTGCTCAAATTATTGCACTAAGCGGATCTTCTGAAAGTGAGACAGAACACTTGGATGTTGGACGAAATAAAGCCTGCTGATTTCCTGGAACTAGCTTCCGATCTATTGCCAAATGGCAGGGCCCGGGCCTTTACGCTTCAGAGTTTATTTGAAGATATATCGGCGAAGGAATTTTCGCTGAATCAGCAAGTCTTGAGGGTATTTCCTGTAGAGAACGTATGAATTTCCGGCTGATGGCAAGAGTTCTGGGAGTGCTCTTCACCTTGGAGAGCGTGGCCATGCTGATCTGTGGGCTCTTTGCATATCTTGATCCTCACGAAGGCGGTAGCCGGGGGTTGATTCCTCTGCTGGTTGCGGCAGGTATAAGTCTTCTGCTGGGGTTGATCCTTATTTTCTCCGGAGGTAAGCTGGCGAACAGAATTCCGCGCCGTGAAGGGATACTGATTGTTGGCCTCGGTTGGGTCTTAAGTGCGATCCTCGGAGCTATACCTTTTGTGATTGGAGAACCCAAGCTCTCTCCTGCAGCAGCTCTCTTCGAGTCGGTCTCAGGGTTTACGACGACGGGGGCTACCGTAATATCCGATTTGAGCGAATGGCCACGAGCGATTTTACTTTGGCGCTCCGTCATGCAGTGGCTGGGAGGATTGGGAATTCTTGTGCTTTTCGTCGCGCTGCTCTCTGGAAGCGGAGGCGCCAAGTTTCTGTTCAGAAACGAATCTTCCTTCCAGTCTGAGCAGGTCAGCACGGCGAAGATTCATGACACTGCTCTCAATTTTCTGATCGTCTACGTTGCACTGACGGTGGTTTGTCTTCTCGGGTTAAAAGGGCTTGGGCTCGGATGGTTTGATGCTGTCGCGCACTCGTTTACGACTGTAGCGACAGGCGGATTCAGTCCGTACAACGAGAGTATTGCCTATTTTTCCGATTCCGCGAATGGGCTACTGATTGAGATGTGGATCGCAACCTTTATGCTCCTGGGCAGCACGAGCTTTCTGATCTACGTCGTAATTAAGTCGGGGCGTTGGAGGGAGTTGCGGCGGCTTGAGGAAGTCCGGTGGTATCTCCTGCTTGTTTTAACGGGCATTCTTGCGACTTGGGCAGTGGGAACGATGGGCGGTGGATTGGGTGCTCTGGAGGCCCTGCGGGGGGCCGTTTTTACCATTATTTCAATTGCTTCCACGACGGGATACGTGACGGCGAATTATGAGCAGTGGCCGGTGGCAACCTATTTCATCATCCTTGCCCTGATGCTGGTTGGCGGATGTGCAGGGTCCACCTCGGGGGGCTTGAAAGTTAGCCGTTTGATTCTACTTGTTCGGGCAGCGTGGCAGGAGGTAGTGAAGGCGTTTCGCCCCAATCAAATCATGGGGATGAAAGTGAATGGGAATCAGATCGATGATGTGGCTCGGGCCCAGACCGTTTTATTTATAGCGATCTTTGCTCTTATGTCTCTTGGATCGATGGTGTTGGTTGCGATCATCGAAACCCCCCACGAGATCGATTTTGGCACAACGGTATCTGCGGTGCTGGCCACCTTTGGAAATATCGGCCCTGGTTATGGTGATGTTGGTCCCACGGATAACTACGGGCAATTTCAGCCATCGACGCAGTTGTTTCTCTCGCTCCTCATGATCATGGGACGATTGGAATTGTATGCGATCCTCGTGCTTTTTGTTCCGGCTGTCTGGAAAAAATACTAGTTAGGGCCAGAACTGATCACTGGAGCTATGTCGCCGTCAGGCGAGTGCTCTACCTACGGATGAAGAGTAAGCCTGTCAGGGTCGTAGTGATCTTCTGGGTAAAATAGCCATCCGGGATCCGTTTTCAGGAGTTCGTAGTTCCTCAAGCGAAATTCCGGCAAAAACTGGTTGCTGTTAGGCTCGTAGACCGTCTCTCCAGTATATCTTCCCCAGATTCGATACTCGTAATTGTGGTCGTAGGCGTAGCGGGCGTCGCTGGGCCCGTCCTGAGGAAGATTGTCCGGGGCTCTCATGAGGCTTTGGTTGAAAACGGTAAGCTTAGCTTTTGACCAGGGTTCCCCCGGTTTACGCAAGTAGCCCCACCACCATGTCCGGTTCACATGATATCGTCGTCCAATAAAGAAATCTCCCGTTGTTTCCGAATTGATATTTTTCCTGCGCTCCTCCTGCTCTGGTCCTCCCATGTTGGCTGGGCCATAGTTCGGCCGCACGGTTCCGCAGGAGCTAAGAATTAGTCCGGCGGCGAGGATAGAGATGAAGCGGCTGAAGCGCATGCAGTAGAATGTCTTGCCGGGCATCATGCAGGTCAAGTTGGATCCTGTTTTTACTGGGAAAACCCTTGCGCACCTTACCTATTGGCTTTACCCGAATCGCCGCGAGTGTTCATACCACTTCGCAATCATGAATATTGTTTCTCTTCTTTCGGAGCGCCGCGTCCTTCCGGATGTGGACGCGGGCGCACGTGATGAGGTTCTTAAGGAGATGGTTGACCATCTTGTCGCTACCGGAGGCCTTTCCGAATGCTCGCAGGGTGCAGTAGTTGAAGCTCTTATCGCGCGGGAGGAGCGCATCAGCACTGGCATAGGATACGGGGTAGCAATTCCTCATTGCTATTCTGATAGCTTGCATGATCCGGTTGCGGTATTCGGTCGGTCGGGGAGCGGAGTTGATTTCAACGCCTGTGATAGCGCTGCAGTTCATTTTATCATTCTTCTCCTCGTGCCCGAAAATCAGCCTAATTCGCATCTGCAGACACTTGCTGGTATTGCGCGACTTTTCTCCCAGCATGCCGTTCGAGAGAAGATGTCAAAGGCACCTACTTCCAGTGCTTTACTGAGAGCGCTGGAGCAGTGCCAATTGGAACTCGATTGAATTCTGATCGCCGTCCAGACGCCTAAAATGTTATTCTTTGTGCGTCACAGGAAAGCTCGGTTCCAGTCGGCAGTAAACATAGCGAAATCCAGATGACACTTTTAAGGGTTCTTCAAGAGCGGCTGAGAGCTGCATGTGTAGATTGCGGTATAAATGAAGTGGACGCTGAGCGAGCGAGTCTGAGTCACGCTGCGGACTTACGTTTCGGCGACTACCAGTCCAATGTTGCCATGGTTCTCTCCAAAAGCGTAAAACGCAGCCCTCGGGATCTCGCCGAGGATTTAAAGGCGTCCATCAGGGTTGAGGATCTTGGAGAAGTGGAAATCGCAGGGCCAGGCTTTCTTAATTTCCGTGTAAGCGCTCCCGCATATGCGAATCGTCTCACTGAGATGATGGGTGATGATCGTCTCGGCGTGGAACCGGTGGAGAGTCCGCAACGGATTGTGATTGATTTCAGCGCGCCGAACGTGGCCAAGCCCATGCACGTTGGACACCTCCGCTCAACCTTTATCGGAGACAGCCTGGCCCGGATTGGGCGCTTTTTGGGGCATGAGATCATCAGCGACAATCACATCGGAGACTGGGGGACGCAGTTCGGGATGGTGATCTGGGCGTGGAAGCGGTCTCTTGATCGGACGTCTCTTCAAGACAATCCGCTCAACGAGCTTCTCAGGCTCTACCGGTCTGCAAGTGAACAGTGTGGCGAGGATGATATGGTGAGAGAGGATTGCAGGCAGGAGCTGGTTGCCCTCCAGCATGGAGATGAGGAGAATCTTTCGATCTGGCGGGAGTGTGTGAAGCTCTCGCGGGAAGGCCTTGCAGTGATCTACGATAGACTGGGAGTGTCTTTCGATCACTGGCTGGGAGAAAGCTCCTACAATGATCGCCTTTCCGCCGTGGTTGATGACCTCGTGGAGACTGGATTAGCACGTGAGAGTGACGGAGCGATTTGTGTGTTCTCGAGAGGATCGGAGGACCCGGGAGTTGACCCGTTCAAGATTCAGAAGGATGGGGACTGGGAAGATAAGCCCATGATCGTAAGGAAGAGCGATGGAGGATTTAATTATGCCACCACTGACATCGCGACGGTTGACTACCGAATGGAAGAGCTTGAAGCAGACGCGGCTTGGTATGTCGTGGATCACCGGCAGGGTGATCACTTCAGACAGCTCTTCGCCGTTGCAGAGCGACGCGGATGCCAGATGGGTCTCGAGCATGTGTCGTTTGGAACGATTCTGGGTAAGGATGGGAAGCCGCTTAAGACCCGGTCAGGGGATCTTCCCCTCTTGAGCGACTTACTTGACGATGCAGTCGAAGCGGCAAGGAAAAGCTCGGAGGGGCGCTCGCGGGTTGAGAAGCAGGAGGAACGGGACGCTTTGGCTGAGCTAATTGGAATCAGTGCGATCAAGTTCATGGAGCTCTCTCATCATCGAACTTCCGATTATATTTTCGATCTCGATAAAATGGTCTCGATGGAGGGAGATACGGCTCCGTATCTACAATACAGCTACGTGCGGTGTCGTTCTATTTTTGCGAAATTAGAGGGAGATTATGTTCCTGCTGGAACGGGTTTCGAGCTTTCCGAGGAGAAAGAGGTGCATCTCGTTAGAATGCTGGTGCGCTTCGGTGAAGTGGTTCCTGTTGTTCTGGAAGGATTCCGACCAAATCTTCTTGCCGGATATCTACTCGATCTCGCCAGAGCATACCACTCGTTCTTCCAGTCGTGCCCAGTTCTTAAGTCACAGGGGGCTATCAGGGATACACGTCTCGCCCTCTGTGAATTGACCTCCCGAGTTCTCCGGCAGGGGCTTCATTTGCTCGGCATTGAAGTTCCTGAAAGAATGTAGCAGGAGGAAGGCAAGATGAGCGAAGGAGATGCGATCGTTGTTAAAGTTGGTACTGGTGTTCTCACCCGGCAGGATGGGACATTGGATAGCGCTTCGCTTGCGCGTCTTGTGAATGCAGTCTCAGACCTGCCCGACCAAGGCAAGCGGGTGATTCTGGTTTCGTCCGGTGCAGTTGGAGCTGGCACCTCGGCATTAGGACTTCGGGAGTATCCAGATGATGTATCTGCACGGCAAGCAGCTGCTGCCGTAGGGCAGACCCGGCTCATGCACGCCTACGAAAATCTTTTTCGGAGCTTCGATCTCAGTGTGGCACAGCTTCTCCTCACTGCTGCGGATCTTGAAAATGAAGATCGCCGTCGGAGGATCGGTGACCTTCTTGAGCGTCTTGTTGATGAGGAGGGCATTGTTCCAGTGATCAACCAGAATGATTCGGTCGCAGTGGAGGAATTAAGTGTCGGGGATAATGACATGTTATCCGCGCGGGTCGCGGATCTTGTGTCGGCGCGAATGCTGATACTACTGACAACTGTGGATGGGTTGTATCCTCCAGATTCGGACAAAATTGTGGAAGAGGTTTCTTCTGTCAGCGAGGTCATGTCCTACGCCAAGGAGGAAAAGGGGAGGTTTGCGATTGGAGGAATGGAGTCAAAGCTCAGGGCTGTGAAATTTGCGGTTGAGCAGGGAGTAGAAACTATTATCGCGAATGGGCGCCGTCCTGATCGACTCGTCAAGATTTTGGAAGGCCATGGCTTTGGAACAAGGTTCCCGGTTGGCGAGTAAGAGTTTTGAATCTAAAGAATACTTTATGAGAGGGAGTGAACGCCTTAGTCCGGAAGCTATTCACGAGGAGATTTTTGCCATGGGGCGAAAAGCGAGGGCAGCTGGACATTCTCTGGCCAATCTGGCTAGTGGTGAGAAGAATGACATTTTAAGGGCGATGGCGTCCGAATTACGCTCTCGGGCGCCTGCGATTTTGTCTGAAAACGCAAAGGATTTGAAGGCAGGTCGAGATAACGGACTTAGCAGTGCGATGCTGGACAGATTGCGGCTGGATGAATCTCGTTTGGAATCTATGGCTAATGGAGTTGAGCAGGTAGCCCAGCTCTCTGATCCAGTTGGTGATATTCTTGATGAAAGAGAGCGGCCGAACGGGATAAAAATCCAGCAAGTCAGGGTTCCCATAGGCGTGATAGGAATCATCTTTGAAAGTCGTCCCAACGTGACAAGTGATGCCGCGGTTCTCTGCCTTAAGTCCGGGAATGCCACTATTTTGCGGGGTGGATCCGAGGCAATTCACTCTAATCGGGCGATCTGTGATGCGTTGCAAGCCGGAGGCGAAGCTAAAGGGCTTCCTCCATGTTCGATTCAACTGGTTCCGTTCACCAACAGGGAAAGCGTAAAGGAAATGGCCTCCATGGACCGCTACCTGGACCTGATAATTCCGCGGGGAGGCAAGGGCTTGATCGAAACGGTGGTATCCCTTGCGCGAATGCCGGTTATCAAGCATTATGATGGCATCTGCCATGTCTTTGTCGATGAAGCAGCAGATCTGAAGATGGCTCGCCTGATTGTGGTAGACGCAAAGACGCAAAAGCCCGGCGTCTGTAATGCCCTGGAAACCCTCCTCGTGCATGAGAGGGTGGCAGAAAGACTACTTCCCGAGGTTGCCAGCTCTCTTGTCCGTCGGGAGGTTGAAATAAGGGGTTGCCAGCGAGTAGAGAAGATTCTGGGAGAGGTGGTGGGGGCAGCTACGGAAGAGGATTGGCGAGCTGAGTATCTCGATCTGATTCTTTCCATCAAGGTGGTCGCCTCGAGAGAGGAGGCGATCAAGCATATCAATCGGTATGGCTCTCATCATACCGACTGTATCGTCACAGAAGACCACGAGAGTGCAGAGAAGTTTCTCAGAGAGGTCGACTCAGCGTGTACTTTTCTCAATCTTTCTACCCGCTTCAGTGATGGGGAGGAGTTCGGATTTGGCGCAGAAATTGGCATCTCCACGGACAAGATACACGCTAGAGGTCCGATGGCCCTTCGTGAATTGACGTCCTACCAATATCGGGTCCGGGGAACCGGTCAGCTCAAGGAGTCCCCGGATTAGTGTTGTAAGCCCCAGCGCAGACCTTGAGAATTTGCGTAGAGGGGACCCTACTCTGAAGTCGCAGGCTTCTTTTTAGGGAACGTTCCGTTGCTCCACATATCACCCCATAATCCCTTCGAAGAGTAATCTTTCCTCTTGTAGGTGCTTGAGTGCTTACTCGCCATCCCAAAGTAAAAGGCCATCAGGACAAGGAAGAGGAGTCCGATCGTAACTGCAAAATTTGAACCGCTGGATGTCTGAGTGCTGGCGAGAGGCGCCGGGACACCCGGACGAACGGAAGGTGTGGCAGTTGGAGCAGGACGTTTGCGAGGTTCGTTATTCGCCTTTTTTTTCGGAAGAGGTGCCCGCTGTTTGGGGACATGGTCCTCGTCAGCCAGTGCGTCCTTTTCTTTGTCGGTCAGTTCGAAATCTAGAGAGGCGTCTCCTACGAGAATATTCAGGTCATTCTCGAGGTCGATAATTTCCATCCTTTGATCATCCAGCTTGATTCCATTAGTCGAATCCTTATCCTCGAGAATGTAGCCTCCATCAATGCGCTTCATTTCACAGTGGTGGGAAGAAACGGATGGGCAATCGATAACGATATCGTTATCTGTGGAACGTCCCATACGGAC
Organism: Roseibacillus sp.; assembly: GCA_002709915.1. GTDB lineage: Bacteria > Verrucomicrobiota > Verrucomicrobiia > Verrucomicrobiales > Akkermansiaceae > Roseibacillus_B. The sequence goes on from PARF01000074.1 coordinate 12,882, forward strand.
AACTTTCCGGTCGAGGGCGAATCGATATGGTTGAGCATTCTTGCCGTGGACCTTGATGCAGACTCGGGGCATGATTTGTGGACAGAAAGGATTTCAGTAGTGGCGGGCTTTTAGTCCGGTTGACAGCTACGCCATCCCGGGTTAGTTCCCGCCAACAAGAGTTCTACCATGAGTAAGAAGAACAGTGAAACCAAAGAATTTCACGCAGAAGTTCGCCAGCTTCTGGATATCGTAATCCATTCCCTCTACACTGACAGGGAGATTTTCATTAGGGAGTTAATTTCCAACGCGTCCGATGCTTTGGAGAAGTTGAGAATGACTCAACTAACTGAGAATAAGATATTTGAAGGAGATCTTCCACTTGAAGTCAATGTTACCACCGACGAGACCGCGAAGACGATTACCATTGCAGACTACGGGATCGGTATGACTCGCGAGGAGCTTTCTGAGAATCTGGGAACGATTGCGCATTCTGGGACAAAGGCATTTCTGGAGAAAGCCAAAGACGGAGCCAAGCCGGACGTGATTGGTCAGTTTGGAGTTGGGTTTTACAGCGCCTACATGGTCGCGGACAAAGTGGAGGTATTTACCCATTCGTGGCAGGAGGATGAGGAGCACCTGCGCTGGGAGAGTGATGGAGCCAGTGGCTATACCATCGATGAGGTAGAAGGGCAGAAGAGGGGTTCGCGTATCGTGGTGCATCTCAAGGAGGAGCATGAGGAGTTTGCGAAGACCCACAGAGTCCGGGGAATCGTGGAGCGCTATTCAAACTTTGTTGGCTTCCCCGTGAATCTGAACGGTGAGCGGGTCAACACCGTCGAAGCTTTGTGGTTACGTTCAAAAAAAGAGGTGACTGATGAACAATACAAGGAGTTCTACCAGTTTACGGCACACGCGATGGATGACCCTCGCTACACCATGCATTTTTCCGCGGACGCCCCACTAGCGATCAATGCACTTCTGTTTGTTCCTGAGGAGAACGCGGAGCGTATGGGCCTGGGAGCGCAGCCTCCCGGGGTTGCCCTCTACTGCCGCAAGGTTTTGATCGATGCGCAACCGGAAGGCCTTCTTCCAGAGTGGTTGCGATTCTTGAAAGGTGTTGTCGATAGCGAAGATTTACCACTGAATATTTCACGTGAATCCATGCAGGATACTGCCCTTGTTCGGAAACTCAGTGAGGTAATTACAAAGCGGTTCATCAAATTTCTGGCGAAACAGGCGGAAAATTCCCCAGAGGATTATAAGAAATTTTACGAGAGGTTTAATCGCTTTCTCAAGGAGGGCATCGTCGCATCACCGACACATCAGGAGTTACTCGCAGGACTCCTGCGATTTGAATCCTCCATGACGGAGTCGGGAGGTTTTACCTCTCTTGACGGTTACATCGATCGAATGAAGGAGGGACAGGAGGAAATCTATTTTCTGGTTGGCACCGGTCGTGAGGCGCTTGAGAGGGGGCCTTATTTCGAGGGATTTCGAGACCGGGGACTTGAAGTCGCATTCTTTACTGAAGCGGTTGACGACTACGTTCTTGAAGGTCTCAGGGAATACAAGGGCAAGAAGCTGGTAGCTGCAAACCGGTCCGGAATTGAATTGGAGGACCTGCCTCAGGAGGGTGAGGAGGACTCATTGGATGAGAAGGAGACAGAGGGGTTGATCTCATGGTTGAATTCATCGCTCGGGGACCGTGTTGCACGTGTTGATGAGGGAAAAAGATTAGTTAACCATCCCATGGTTGCTCTCCTTCCGGAGGATGCTCCGAATGCGCAGATGCGGGCAATGATGGAAGCGATGGGGCAGGAGGCTCCTGAAACGAAGGCCAAGATTGAGGTGAATCCCCGGCATCCGCTTATTCGTCAGCTTGCATCCATGCGTGAGGACCGGGGAGAGCTGGCGTCAAAAGTTGCTGATCAACTGACCAATCATGCGTTGCTAGCCGCAGGTATGGAGGTCAACACTGCAGACATGGCGGAGGAGATGGCAGCGTTGATTGGAAATCTGCTTGAGTGATGGGGCCGCCCGCCCTGCTATTCGGTGCTATCAGGGTAGCTGCCGAGTAGCTTGACGAGGGAGCAATGTTTTTCAAGTTCTGCGAGGGCAGAAGACACCTGCTCTGTCTCGCAATGCCCGGCGAGATCCACATAGAAAATATACTCCCAGTCCTTCTGCTTGGAGGGTCTTGACTCGATCTTTGACATATTGATCTCAAAGGAGTCGAAAGCCTTCAGGGCGGCAACCAGAGATCCTGGGCGGTCGTTGACTGAAAAGAGTATGGAGGTGCGGTCATGGCCGGTCGGGGGACATGTTTTCTCCCCAATAACGAGGAAGCGGGTTGTGTTGGTCGCACGATCCTGAATCGACTCCTCCAGAACCTCGAGACCGGCTAGCTCAGCAGCAAGCTTGCCACCCAATGCCGCTGCTCCTTCTGAGGCCTTCTCCTTCGCAAGGTGAGCAGCCTTGGTTGTTGATGAAACTTCCACAAGTTCAGCATCTGGTAGATGGCGCAGGATCCAGTTCTTGCATTGGCCAAAAACCTGAGGATGTGAGTAGAGCGTCGTGATGTTTTCGCGTGGAATTGCGGCGAGAAGATTGTTTTCGATCCGGAGGAGAATCTGGGCGCAGATCCTCAGCGTGGAGTCAACAAAAAGGTCAAGCGTATGGGAAACTGCGCCCTCGGTAGAATTTTCGATTGGAACAACTCCATAATCCGCCCGACGCCGGGCAACATCATCAAAGACCTCTGCAAAGCTTGAGTGCGGGTTGTAGTTGACGGAATGTCCGAACTTTTTGATTGCGGCCTGATGAGTCCATGTGCCTTCCGGTCCTAGGTAGGCAATCTTGAGGTCCTCCTCGAGGGCAAGCGCGGCGGACATGATTTCCCGATAAATCGCCCGGATAGACTTTTCCGGTAGAATACCCTGGTTCATCTCCACCAACTTTCTGAGAAGTGCATCTTCCCGGTCGGGCGCATATATCTGAAGGCCCTCGCGCTTCTTGATCAGGCCAACCTCATGCACTAGATCGGCCCGCTGCGACAGAATTTCTAGCAGTTGCTGATCGATTGAATCGATTTTCTTTCGGATTTCGTCGAGAGACACTTTTTAGTAGCTGGAACGGATAGGTGTGAAATTCTAATCTTAAAGGAGCTAGTTGCCGAGTTCTCCTTTTTCCGAGGAGATGTTTTCGTCATATGGTTCAGCGAGCGTAAGTTGCTTTTCTCCTTCCGTAGATGGTCCCGCTTCCGTTTCTTCTGAGGGTTCCTCAGCGCTTGGAGGCTCCGGTAGCTCTACGGCACGGAGTTCCTCGGAATTGGGGAGTTCGTCGATAGATTTTATGCCGAAATGCTCGAAGAAGAAATCCGTGGTGCCGTAGAGAAGAGGTCGGCCCGGTAATTCCGCTCTTCCTGCGATTTTAACGAGCTCCCGATCGAGTAATTTTTGGAGGATACTGTCAGAGGAAACGCCTCTCACGTGCTCAATAGAAGCCTTGGTGACTGGCTGGCGATACGCGATAATAGCCAAGGTTTCCATCGCGGGAGGGCTGAGGCGACGGGGTTTTAATCCAGGAAAGAGCTGGCGTACGAATCCTCCGTATTCAGGCCGAGTAAAAATTTTCCATCCTTTCGACCTTTCCGTCACTGAGAAGGAACGCTTACCACGCTCGTATTTACGATTGAGAGCATGGATGGCTTCAACCACCGCCTCTTCATCCACGTCAGAGCGGTCCTTGATGGTTTCGGCAAGAGCGGATTCTGCCGCGCTAGGCTGTTCATCGTCAGCCATTCCGTCTTCAAGTTCAGCGAGTCGATTTCGAATCAAACGGGCAATTTCCGAGGCACTCAAGGGGTCTTCGGAGGCGATGAGGACTGATTCAATGACCGCAGGGAGATCCATAGCGCGATGGAACCCTAGGAGGCCGGAGGTCAAATTCAAGCGCAGGACGGTCTGGAAAATGTGAATATCAAGGGAGAAGTGAGACACTTTCCTCTTGCAGCGTATGTGGAAAGCCAGTAGGCAATCCCGCCCCCGCTGCGAACTTCGTGTTTCTGGCGGGTTATCACAGCGCAATTCCCGTAATTAGTTTACCCCATGGCCGCGAAAAAGAAGGCTGCAAAGAAAGCTCCTGCGAAGAAGGCTGCAAAGAAAGCTCCCGCGAAGAAGGCTGCAAAGAAAGCTCCCGCGAAGAAGGTTGCGCCAAGAAAACCCGTCAAATTGACGCTTTTTGTCAAAAAGCAGCGGCAGCGCCTTCTTGATTTTCAGGACGAGCTGATGGACGCGATGGATGGAGTTCAGCAGGAAACCCTCCGCAACGGCTCCTCGGGTTCAGAGGCGTCGGTGAGCGGAACCCATCTGGGTGACGCAGGCAGTGACGCCTACGACCGTGATTTTGCTCTTAATCTTCTCTCCAAGGAGCAGGATGCTTTGCAGGAGATTCAGGCGGCCTTGGAGCGTATCGTAGACGGATCTTATGGCATATGTGAAATTTCGGGGAAAAGAATTCCTCAGGCCCGCTTAGAAGCGATGCCAATTGCCCGTCTCACGGTAGAGTGCCAGCACAAGTGGGAGCAGGAAAATCCTAATCGTAAATTTCGAAGCTCTGATGCAATAGGCTTTGGATCCGTGGCATCCGGCCCTTCAGCAGTTTCTCTTGACGGAAGCGCCTGATCCGCTAGGTTTCCGGCCCTTTTCGCAACCATGCCACGCGACATCATCATTCTCGAATGCACCGAAGCAAAGGCGGAGGGCAAACAGCCATCCCGCTACGCGACTACCCGTAATAAGAAAAGTCTGCGGACACCGGGGAGGCTCGAGAAAGTAAAGTTCAATCACTACCTGAAGCGTAGGACACTTCATCGCGAACTCCGCTAACGACCGATACCGATCATGAGTGAGCCCAAGACCAAGGAGCGCCGGATTGCTTTCCGGAAGGCGAACAAGAGGATGACGCGAAAGCGGCTTGACCTCCAGATCGAACAGATCACCTACCTGAACCCCAAGGTACTCGCAAAATTCACCACTGAAACGGGAAAAATTCTTCCGAGGAAGGTGACTGGTGTTTCAGCCAAAATGCACCGCAGGATTACTCGTGAGATTAAGCGCGCCCGGGCGGTAAGCCTACTTCCCTGATTCCTCCCTTGAATACCTAACTTTGAAGAGTTGGGCTCAATGGAGCGTGATCGCCTGGCTGGCCCACATGGGATCGATGCAGGACCTGATTGACACGCAGAACGAAAAAGACGATCGGAATCTGCCTATCGATCGGGTAGGGATCAAGTCCCTGAGGCACCCATGTGGGGTTGTTGGTAGAGATGGCGAACTCCAATATACGGTTGCGGATGTCTCATTAGCGGTGAATCTGCCCCATGACAAAAGGGGAACGCACATGAGTCGTTTTGTTGAGGTCCTCAACGAGTATGGAAAGCGCCTTAACGTCAGGGAGCCGGGGCTCGTGCCGCGCGAGCTTCAGAGGCGCCTCGAGGCAGAGACCGCATGGGTAACTTACGAATTTCCTTTCTTTCTCTCCAAGCGGGCTCCGGTAACAGAGAAAGAGGGCAATCTCTGCTACGAGGTCCGGTTCGAAATCGAAGCAGGTAAGACGGAAGACTTTATCCTAACGGTCATAGTGCCAGTTACAACTTTGTGTCCATGCTCCAAGGCCATCAGCGAACGCGGAGCTCATAACCAAAGGGGTATTGTCACCTATTCGATCAGATCCTCGCAGGTGATCTGGATTGAGGATGCGATCGATATGGTCGAGGAATCGGCGAGTTCGGAGCTCTATAGCCTTTTGAAACGTCCAGACGAAAAAGCTGTAACAGAGCGAGCTTATGATCATCCGGTATTCGTAGAGGACTTGGTGAGAAACGTTGCGCGGAGGTCTGAGGAACAGGGATCAATCTCATGGTACAGGGTCGAGGCTGAGAATTTTGAATCTATCCACAATCATAGTGCCTATGCCGAAATCGAAAATGAGCTGAGGTGATGGAGGATGCGAACGAGAAAAAAGGGTCATTGCGAAGCCCCTACATCAGCCTACCGGGAATCACCGGGATGCCTGATATTGGTGAGATTCTTGCTCACATGCCGGCTGAAGCGCACCATCGGTTCGAGTCCGCCGGAGAATTTGTCAAGCGGCTCGCGCACCGCGTGCAAAAGTGGCGGGAGCGTCTGGCCGAGGATGAGCAGCCTGTGATTCTCTGTATTCTTGCTAACGGGAGCTCCATAGAAGTCCGTTCAGTAGGCGAAGATGGGCATTCGGGCGTTGTGGTGGAGGGGATCGTAGATGGAGCCTCCTGTATGTTCGTTTCGCACCAAGCCAGTCTCCAAATTCTATGCTATACCCAGAAGGTAGAGCCGGAGGAAAGGCGGAAGATTGGATTCCATGTTGGCGGCAAGGAAATCGAGGTCTAAGAAGACCGGCTAGGGTGCAACGCAACCTGGGCAGTTCTGCACGAAGTGTCCCTTAGAGATTTCTTCGAGTTCAGGTCGTTCATCCTTCATGCAGAGGCTCGGATCCCCGATCGTGTTGCGGGGAGTGAAAGAGCAGTGATTAGGGTCTTGGGACAGGTCCGGCGGAACCCCTGGAATCGTATACAAAGACTCGCCACTCTGGTGAGTAGCTGGGATGCTCTTCAAGAGAGAACGGGTGTAGGCATGCAGTGGTCTCGAGAAAAGCTCACTTGTCTGGGCGTGCTCTACGATCCGGCCTGCATACATGACGTTTACCAAGTCGCAGCTTTCTGAGACCACTGCCAGATCGTGAGTGATAAGTATGATGGACAGTCCGAGTGCTTTCTGGCGCTCCTTTAAGAGATCGAGGACTTGCTTTTGAACGGTTACGTCGAGCGCTGTTGTGGGTTCGTCCGCGATGAGAATTTCAGGTCTGGTGATAAGAGCCATCGCGATCATGACCCGCTGCCGCATTCCACCAGAGAATTCGTGCGGATAGGCATGAATCCGTTTGGAAGCTTCAGGTATTCCAACCTCTTCAAGTGCCATGATAGCCCTTTTCAGAGCATCGGGCCCACTTATGTTCTCATGGATCTCCAACGGCTCGGTCAATTGTTTTGAGATTTTGAGGTACGGGTTCAGAGAGGTCATTGGGTCCTGAAAGATCATCGAGATCTTCTTGCCGCGAATACCAGCGAGTTCTTTTTCGGAGCTGGCCAGAAGATCAACGCCTTTCCGGTCTGCGATTCCCCGGAATATGGCGCTTCCACCATGAATTTTTCCTGGCGGTTGCGGAATCAGCCCCAGAAGGGAGTAACAGGTGACACTTTTCCCTGAGCCGGATTCGCCGACGATACCGACTGTTTGTCCAGCTCCCAACGAAAAAGAGATGTCCTCCACTGCATGGACCACCCCTGCCCGTGTATGGAATCTGGTAGTCAGGTTTTTAACCTCGAGTATGGGCATAAAGGCATTCTGTACGCTCTGAGAGGCAGGATCAACGACCAACACAGGATTAGGACCTTCAATCTAGATTGTTCTGGCCAGAGAACCATTGCCTTTCCCTGAATTATTGCTTCTCGGGTCTGCGGCGTGAGCGAACCGAGAAATTAATAGGGATTCCCAGAGAGGGGTTCTCCTTGCGGAGCGCATTCTCAAGATAGGACCGATATGTATCACCAAGAAGGCGCTTGTCGTTTACAAACAAGATGTAAAGAGGGACCGGAACGGCCGAATATCGGTCATTGATAGCTGCGGTGCCATAAAGAATCTTGAGCCGTCTCCGTTGGCGCTTACTGATGGGCGGGGGATTCCGTCTGAGCGCATCACTCAGAAGGCGATTGAGCTCACCCGTCCCCATGATCTTCTGTGACCCTTGCCTAACCTTTTTTATGGAAGCAAAAATCCTGTCCAGCTCCTGTTTCTCTCTCGCAGAAACGCAGATGAAAGGTGCGTAGTGGAGGAAGAAGAGCTCATTTCTGATTGTCTCCTCGGCCTCTTCCATTCGGGCGCTTCTGGGAGCATCGGGATGGTAGAGGTCCCATTTGTTGGCAACGATAATGCACGGTTTTTGTTCTTTCTGTACAAGACGGGCTATTTTTCGGTCCTGGGCGGTAATTCCTGCGGCGATATCGACGACCAGCAGGCAGAGATCTGCCCGGCGGATCGATCTCTCTGCCCGCATGGCAGAAAAGACCTCTACGGAAGTATCCATGCGCGAGCGCTGGCGCAGACCTGCGGTATCGATCAGAGTGTGACGTTCACCTGCGCGGTCGTAAGGAACATCAACCGCATCGCGGGTAGTGCCTGCAACCTCGGAAACAATGGTGCGGTCGTCATCAAGGATTGCATTGACCAACGATGATTTTCCGGCATTAGGCCTTCCAATCACAACAATCTTGAGGCCAGTGACGCAAGATGCCTCCTCGGCTTCACGTGCTGATTCAGCAAATGGTGTCAGACGACTGTCAAGAACGCTCAGAAGCAATTTGATATTTCTCCCGTGGGCTGCCGACACGGAAATACCGTCTCCGAGTCCAAGTCCTGCAAAATCTCCTGCAACGTGATCCAGTTCCTGATGGTCGCTTTTGTTGATCACCAGACACACCTTGTCTGCGGCTTTGCGAAGTTGCTGGGCGATAGCTTGATCAACAGGAGTGGATCCTTCCCGAGCATCAACCAGAAAAAGTATGATATCAGAGGTATCAATTGCGATCTCTGCTTCGGTGCTCACGGCCTCGGAGAAATCAGTATCAGCAAGAGCTCCGATCCCTCCTGTGTCTACCAGATCACAGGGTGTGGCGGTTAGGCGACAGGGGGAAGAGACTCGATCCCGTGTGACCCCCGGTTCATCGTGGACTATTGAGATGCTTCGACCGGCCAAGCGATTGAACAAGGCGGACTTGCCTACGTTGGGACGTCCAACAAGTGCGACCACGGGCTTCCGAATACTGGGTTTCATAGTCCTGCTAGTTTATGGACGAGATTTTTTCCTGATGAAGCATCTGCACTCCTTGAAGAATACTCTGCCCTGTAGCCAGAACGATAAAGACCGAGGTGATAATGACAGGAAAAATTGGATTGATAGGAATAATTTTCAGGCCTGTCCATGAGACTGTTACCATGATTGATGCTGTGCAGGCTTTTCCTGTCCAATGAGGCTTTATCTCAACGGAGCGTTTCAAATAGCGCAGTATTGCGATTCCGCCCCATACGATGGCATCCCGGAGAAAGACAAGCCCGACGAACCACACAGGGATCTTCCAGTTGTCGCCCCATGGAAGGAGGAAGAGGATCGTTATGGCGGTAAGAATGAGAAGCTTATCTGCGAAAGGGTCAAGAAATGCACCGAAGCGGGTTCGTTGATTGTAGCGACGGGCTATGACTCCATCAGCGTAATCCGTCATTGCGGCGACAAAAAATATCCCTACCGCCCACCAGTGAAGAGTCTCATTGGGATTGCCTGATTTTACGCTCAACCCATAGGAGACGGCGGGCACCGCAAAGACCGGAACCAGAATGGTCCGGAGAAGCGTGAGGTAGGTCGCCGCAGTCATGGCAGGCCTTAACCTAGTCAAGAGAGCGGCATGTGGCGAGTGCTTGATCTCCAGTCTCTCGTTTCTTGCCCCATCGGAAGGGTTCCCTCATTATTTCCCTGTGACCGGGAATGATGTCAGGGAGGCCCTTAAGCAGGCGGGGGTAGTTCCCTCCAAGAAACTGGGCCAGAATTTCCTGACTGACCCAAATACCGCTAAATGGATTGTCGATCAGTTAGCTCCAGGTACAGAAGATTTCGTAGTGGAAGTGGGTCCGGGTACGGGCTCCTTGAGCGAGGCTCTTGTCGGCAGGGTGCGCCGATTACTTCTTGTCGAGTTTGACCGAAGGCTCGCGGATTGGCTTCAAAGGCGGTTTGCCAAAAACGACAACGTCGAGGTATTGCATGCAGATGGAGCCAGATTCGACGTGCGGACCCTGTTCAAGGAGGGGCCTGTGAAGCTCGTTGGGAACCTGCCTTATTCTGCAGGTGGTGCAATTTTGAGAAACTTTCTCCAGCGACCGTCTCCGATCTTTCAAGCGGTCCTCATGCTCCAGCGAGAGGTAATTGACCGGATCGTGGCGAAGCCGCGAACGAAGGAATATGGAGTGCTTTCGCTTAGGATGCAGAGCGAGTGGGTGAGTAATCCAATAAAGACGATTGGCCCCGGTGTATTTTTTCCGCGTCCGGCTATTGACTCAACCGTGGTCAAGGTTAGTGCGCGGAGCGACGATCTACCGGTCTATGATGCTCGCTTTTTTGATGAGCTTGTCCGCAGGGGATTTTCGCAGAGGCGTAAGCAACTTCGAAAGGCCCTACCATCTGGGCCAGAATGGTCTGAGGTAGCTGCTAATCTCGGCGTCGCAGAGACTGCTCGAGCAGAGGAGCTGGACCTCGCCCAGTGGATAGAGCTTTGCAGATGCTACGACCCCCATCCTCTGAGCAAGATTCCACAGCGAGATGACGAGTTGTTTGATGTTGTCAATGAGCAAGATCAGGTAGTTGGTCAGGAGCAACGTTCGGTGGTCCATAAGAAGAATCTCATCCATCGTGCCGTTCATGTCTTCATTTTGAATAAGCGTGGGGAGGTGTTTCTTCAGAAAAGGTCGAAACTGAAGGATGCTCAGCCAGGGGTCTGGGGCTCAAGTGTCGGTGGTCACCTGGATTCCGGAGAGAGTTATGAGTCTTGTGCAATCAGAGAACTTGAGGAAGAGGCCGGTCAGAAGAAGATTGGAGAAGACGTAGGGAAATTAACTCCTGTGGCGATTTTGCCGCCCACCAAGGAGACAGGATGGGAGTTCGTGCACCTTTTCGAAGTTCGCCAAACGGATCCGATTCGCTTCCCTTGTTCCGAGGTTGAGGCTGGCATATGGATGCCTCCGGAGGAGATTTGTGCCTGGCTTTCAAGGCGCCCTGAGGATTTTTCTACCGGATTTATTTCCTGTTGGAGGGCATGGAAAGCGGTTCGGTAGTTGCCAGTGGGGAAAACTCGGGCGAGACTTCCGGTGTCGTGTTGGCTCCAAGACCAGCGAAAGAAAAAAGTGTCGCCATCGCAGTAGTCGCTGCGGTGATTTTACATCTGATGGCATTTGGTGCGATGGTTGGAGGTGCCGTAATCAATATTCTGGCGGAGCAGAAGGATATCGAGGTCGTCAGTAATGCTCCTGCTGCTAGTGGAAGTGATGCTCTCGTCGAGCTGGACGCATTGGCGTTGATGGCGGTGCGTGATGCTCCTGAACAGGTAAGTGCACTCCCTCAGATTTCTGATCGAGCAAGTGAGGATACCTCTTTGCCAGAGTTGGCTGAAGCTGATTCAAAGCGCTTTGCGGAGACATCGCGGGAACAGGAGATTGAAAGCACTCCCGAAGGTGTGGTTCTGATTGGAGAACGTAATACCGAGGAGAGCAGCGAGTTAGCTCCTTCTCGTGTGGACGGACCAGCTATTCCGACTCAGAGTGGAAGAGAATCTGAGCGAAACGAAAGAATTCTCACCGACTCCAAATTTTCGCCGGGAGAGGACGAAGGTCAGACCGGTTCCGAAGAGCCCCGGGAAGAGGTCAGGGGGTCTACGATTCGAGAGCCAGAGAGCCCAGCGCTGCAAAATGATCCGGTAGAGCCTGCTGGAGGGCGCGATGTCGTTGAGGTTCCAGTTGGTAAAAAATCAGATTTACGGCAGAAGGAGAATGAGAATTATTCAGACCGCCCGGAGAGCGTTGATACCGATGAGGGCGTAAAGGAGGGATTGAGAGAGACATCCGAAGATCGTTTAAAGGATAGTAAAGAGAACGTGGGGTTCAATACTGAGGCTCGGAAGACGAGGATGGAGGGGACGATTAGTCGCCGAGGTCAGAGTTCTCTAAAGGTGGAGGCAACAGCTCTCGGAAAATACAAGGCGCAGGTGAACAGGATCATTGAGACCGAGTGGCAGAGGCGTTGCGTGATGCACAGGGATCATGTTCTTCCAGGAATTCTGACCCTCCGCTTTTATGTCGATAAGGCCGGTCTGGTTTCCGGCCTACGTTACCTTGATGTCTTTCAAGCGAGCGCCATGCAGAAGGGTTTCACCATGAGAGCAGTTCAGCAGCCACAGTTGCCTAGAATGCCGGAGGAGGTTATCAGGGAGCTTGATGGAGAGTCTCTGGAATTTCATATAAACTTTCACTTTTGAGATATTGCCTGTGTTTACTCAATTTTCAGTATCAGGAGTTGCACCGGAAGCTCTCCAGAAAACTTGGAAGTTCTTTGCGGACGGTGGTTTTTTCATGCTCCTGATCATATTATGCTCGGTGCTGGCACTCATGGTGATCGTGTACAAAATGATGACCCTGACGAAGGCCTCGGTTGTGCCCGGACGCTTAGCCGGGGAGGTTGAGTTGGTCGAGGCGCACCACGAAAGCGACCAGCTTGAAAGGCTGCGTGTCGAGTTCAGAGAGGGGGATTCTTCGCTTGCGCGTCTGTGCGATGTCGCCATGAGGAATGAGGGCCGCCCCTTGGGGGAGGCCAAGGAGGCGGTTCAGGCAAGTGCGAGAGAAGAAATTGTCCGGATGAATGCAGGTTTACCGATTCTTGACGTGGTTATCACCGTGGCTCCCTTGTTAGGCCTGCTTGGAACAGCGAGCGGGTTGGTTCTCATTTTTGGAAACACCGAGGACCTGACTTCGGGTGTCAATAATGCCAAGATTGGTGCAGGTATTGCGCGGGCGCTGGGAACCACAATCGCCGGGATGGTCGTTGCGGTTCCATCGGTGGTGGCCCACAGCTATTTTACGAGAAAAATTGAGACAATGGCAGCTCGTCTGGAGGTGTTGTTAGGGGGGCTTGTCGGTGCTCGTGTTACTTCGGCAGAGGGCAGTGGAAAAATGGATGGTCAGCAGAAGCTCTCTCAATTTCCAGACGCGGGCCGATCATGAAATTTTATCAGGCAGGGCGAAGAAAAGAAAGGGTTCCGATTGTTCCCCTTATAGATATTCTTACGATTCTGCTCATCTTCTTCATCGTAACTCGTGGGGTTCCGGAGGAAGAGCAGACCCCCGTGATGCCTCCGGAGCCAAGGCCAGTGGTCAAGGTGACTCTGCCTGTGGTAAGGGAAATGGAAACCTCCGAGGTTGTCGAGCGCAGGGCCGTGCTCGCGGTCGGATCAGGAGGTACAATTACTCTTGATAACTATGAGCTTGCGAGCCCTGATCTTCTCACCGACGCGCTAATTGTGTTCCGTCAGGAAAATCCCCTTCGTAAGCTGGAGCTTGCGGCAGATCAGGGAGCGACTCTTTCACAGCTTTTCATGGTGCTGGACGCCCTGACGGCAGCACAGTATGATATCAAGGACGTTCCCGCCCGTATTCGTCGTCCCCAGCCTGTTGACTTTGTAGATCCGCTTCAGCCATGATTCTCCCAATTACCCAGTTTGGAGACCCAGTTCTGCGTAAACGCTGCAGAGAGGTCAAAGAAGTCACAGATGAAATCATGAATCTCGTAGAGGACATGATTGAGACCATGCATGATGCCAACGGAGTGGGCCTTGCTGCCCCTCAGGTAGGGATCGATCTTCGATTGGCAGTTGTGGATGTCTCTCATGATCCCGACTGCGTGAGTTTTCTCAGGGTGAACGGCGAGGAAGTATCAGTCGCTGAAATCATGCCGCTGGTATTTGTAAACCCAACTTTCAAAAAGGGAGGACAAAAGGAGCATATGGAAGAGGGCTGCCTGAGTATTCATGAGGTCCGCGCGGAGGTGCAAAGGCCGAGAATGGTAGATGGAATCTTTCCACAATTAGATGGGAGCGAACTGCGAATCGAGACGGACGGGTTGCTGGCGAGGGTCATTCAGCACGAAACGGATCATCTCAATGGAGTTCTCTTCGTTGATCGACTGAGTGCCGCCGGCAAGCTGATGGTGCGGGGAGAGCTGAAAAGGCTTAAAGCCCGGAGGTAGAGGGAAAGGCCGATCTGCCGGGATTCAGGTGTTTGACTGAGTCTGATCCGGACTGATGTGCTCGGATAGTCCCGGTTATTCACATCAAATAGGTTTTACATTTCCGAGGGAGGCTACTTATTTTGGGTTTTAGCCACTTTAAGGTATGTCTCATTCACATCATCCATCAAACCCATTTGCTCCCCATCAGGGTGGGGAGACCGCTGACAGGGGCGGAGCTAATGAGAATCCATTTCAGGTAGAGGCAGACGGTTCTCAGAGTGATTCAATGGTGCTGTCAGAGCGTGAAGCCCTGCGCCCGGAGAAAGGTTCTCGGGCCTCTGTTTCAGGAAGCCCGTTTGAGCTCGTTGAGGGGGATCGCTCAGAACTTGACGGAAGCGCGGGTCCAGGATTTCCCATGCATGGATTTTCCTCTGGTCCCGCAGCCCTAGCTCCATTGGAAATGTCGCCATCCCGATCTGAGGTGCAGGCCTCATCCAGCGGTGCGGATACCAAATCAGATGATTCTGAAGATACCTTTGGTGAAATGGCCTCGCCGCAGGAAAATGCCGCTTCCGCAATGAATCAAGCCGTGCCGATTTCTCCGGTTGAAAGCAAACTGCGAGGGGACTTCTCGATGCCCGCAGGTGGCAGTCAGTCCGCTGCCCGGGGGAACCCGGGGGTAGCTTTGCCGGGACAACGAGACGGTTTTCCAGTCGATCTGTCGGACCGCACAAAGCAGCTTGAGTTGCGGGCAATTTTCGGGGTGGACCATGAGTTGAGTCATCTTGAGATCATGGAGCGAATGCGCGATTTGCCGGGGATCATCAATGTAGCAGAGATTGATCCTTCTGAGTTAGAAGCTTTCAGAAGTTTGAGAAGCTGTGCAACAAAGCTCGGATTGGGTAAAGAAGATGCGGTGATAGTAAACTCCCCGAGTGGTGTAATTGATTGTGTTCAGTATCAGGGAACAGCATTAGGGATCCTCATGGAGGGCGGGTATGGCCCCGGAGTCCGGGAGACAATTTACATCTGCACGAGAGAGCTTGAGAGGCTCAAGTAGCTTTAATGGGCTCGAATTTGCCGAAGGGCCCAGAAGCATTTAGACAGGTCGGTCTGGGCGACTAGGTGGGAGCGAAGAAGCTAATAGCCTCTGAGCTGGTCCTTGCTACCCTGTGTTGGTGAGGAGCATTCATATGGCAGAGGAATGTTGGAAGGTTCGCGTTGATACGGGGGGCACGTTTACGGACGGCTGGGCGCTGAGCCCGGATGGTAGCGAGCATCGCTGTAAGGTGCTTTCCAGTAGTGTCATAAGGGTACAAATTCAGGATGTGCTACCCGGAGGTTGGTACCAGCTCAGGGGAGCTCATGATTTTTCAGGAAATTTTCTAAGAGGTTTTCAGGTCGAGGGCGGAGGAGTGGTTGATGATTGGAATCCTGAGGGGTGTTTGCTTTCCATTCATGGAGGACGTGCTTTTGCAAGGGGAGATGCTCTGGAAATGTTCACCGGGGAGGAACCTCCGATTCTCGCGTTGCGAATTCTCACCTCTACTCCGCTCGAAAATCCCTTTCCGAATGTTGATTTCAGGGTTTCCACGACGAAGGCGACAAACGCATTGCTGGAGCGGAAGGGCAGCAAGGGAGTTCTGATTACGACTGCAGGATTTGAAGACCTCCTGCGGATTGGTGATCAGCGCCGACCACGCCTTTTTGACCTGAAGCAAAACCTCGAGGCCCCGGTTTTCGACTCCTGTGTTGGATTAAGTGGACGTATCGATGCCTCCGGACAGGTTGTTGAGCCTCTCAGCAGAGCAGAGGGAGCGGAACTTGTAGCCAAGTTGAAAGCCGATTCCGTGGAGGTTGTGGCTGTCGCTCTTTTGAACAGCTATGCGAATCCCGTGCATGAGCAGGAGGTGGGCGATTGGCTGCGAGAGGCTGGGATCTCTTCGGTCTCGCTCTCTACGGATCTCACAGGTGCCATTCGACTTCTCCCGCGCGCAGAGACTGCAACCGCTAATGCCTATCTTGCTCCAGTCATGGATTCCTTCGTAGCAACCGTCAGCCGCGGGATAAATAACGGAAGCTTGGAGCTGCTTACCAGTGGGGGAGGGCTCAAGGACGCGGCAAATTATAGACCAATTGATAGTCTATTGAGTGGTCCAGCTGGTGGAGTAAGAGGTGCCCTCGAAGTGGCACGATCCGCCGGTTACGATAAGGTTATATCTTTTGATATGGGAGGCACCAGCAGCGATATTTCCCGGATTAATGGTGCACCAGTCCTGCGTTATGAGCAGAAAATCGGCCCTGCGAGAGTGGCTGCTCCGTCAATCAAGATTGAGACCGTAGCCGCAGGAGGAGGTTCAATTTGTCAGTGGTCGGGCGGGGCACTCGCGGTAGGACCGGAAAGTGCAGGGGCAGATCCTGGTCCGGCATGCTATGGTAACGGAGGTCCTCTAACGGTAACGGATGTTAATCTACTCCTTGGTTTGATGGATCCAAAGCGGGCTGGGATTCCACTCGATGTCGAAGCCGCGCGGGTCAAGTTGCATGAGTTCCAATCTCAAATGGAGCAAGATGGAGTGCCTCCGGGACCTGAGCGAAAATTACTTGAGGGGCTCCGGGAGATAGCGATTGAGCGAATGGCGGAGGCGATTCGAAAAGTTTCGATCAGGGAAGGATGCGATCCATCTGATTACGCCTTGGTGGCTTTCGGAGGAGCCGGCCCTCAGCATGCATGTGGGGTGGCAGACAAAATCGGGATCAGAGAGGTTCTTATTCCTGGCGATGCAGGGTTACTTAGTGCGAGAGGTTTGCATCACTGTAGCAGAGAAAAAATAGTAGAGCATCAGGTGTTGTCTCGCTTGGACGTTCTCAGCGAAGGATGGCTCGAGAGAGTCGAGGCTCTGATTGAGGAGGCCTTGGAGTCGCTAGGCGAAGGGGGGGCATTGGCCAGAATACTTTGTGAAATGCGGTTGTGGGGACAGGATTCCACGCTGGAGCTCGAAATGAGTGCCATACCAGAGCATGGTGAGTTAGAGAGGGGATTTCTTGAGAGGTATCGAAAGCTCTACGGATACGACCCTCCCGCTGGGAGGGAGATCGAACTGGTGGCGCTGAGAGTCGTCGCAAGGGTCGCTGAGGCAGGGCTTCTCCCGGAGCATTTTGGTCCGGCCCTGCCGGTTGATACGATGGAAGTCATACAAGATGCTTTCAGAACTTGTCTTATTGAACCCGGGTGGAGCTGGGCAAAGGGTTCGCGCGGTGGGATGTATCTGGTAAAGCAGGATCAGACAGCCCCAAGCCGTCGGGAACTCTCTTCAGGATGGTCTTCAGAGATAGAGTCGGAGCTTTTCCGTTGCCGTTTTGAAGGTCTCGTAGAGGAGATGGGGGAATTACTGCGGAGGACTGCTATGTCTCCCAACATCAAGGAGCGCCTCGACTTTTCCTGTGCTCTGCTCGACGCAGCCGGAAGACTGGTCGTGAACGCTCCTCATATTCCCGTTCATCTGGGCGCAATCGGTCTGTGTGTCAGGAAAGTCGGAGAGGGTCGTAAATGGAAGGACGGAGACATGGTGATGGTGAATCACCCCGCCTTCGGAGGATCACATCTTCCCGACGTGACGTTGATAAGCCCCGTTTTTTTCGAAGGTGGCATAATTGGCTTCATCGCGAACCGAGCGCATCATGCTGAGATTGGAGGAAAGGCACCAGGCTCCATGCCCGCGGAAGCTCGCTGTCTGGAGGAAGAAGGAGTAGTCATCCCGCCAATTCTGATCTGCGAATCGGGAAGGAGCCGGTTTGAGGCGGTCGAAGATCTCTTTCGATCGTCGCGTTATCCAAGTCGAATGCTGGGTGATAACCTCGCGGATCTTGCTGCTCAGACCGCATGTAATCATCATGGAGTCAGAGCCTTGAAGGCGCTCGCTCGAGGCTCATCCCGCGAGATCGTTATTCGGAATATGGAGGAGTTACGTCACCATGCGGCTGAGATTATGCGTTCGAAACTTGCCCCTGTCATAGGTCACCGATGGCATGGCAAGGACGCTCTTGATGATGGAACGCGAATTCAAGTGTTGCTGCGGTGCTCCGAGCAAGGCTTGCATGTTGATTTTTCGGACTCCGGGCCTGTCCATGCAGGGAACCTGAATGCAACAGAGGCAATCGTGAGGAGTGCGGTTCTCTACGTGCTACGAGCGTGGGTTGGTGAGGACCTCCCTTTGAACGAAGGCCTTCTTGACGACGTTCATATCAAGACGCCCGAGGGCATTCTTAGTCCCGTCTTTCCTGAGGACCCGGGCGTCTGCCCTGCGGTCGTGGGAGGGAATGTGGAGACCAGCCAGAGAATCGTTGACGTCCTTCTCGATGCGCTTGATCTGCAGGCCAACAGCCAGGGCACAATGAATAACTTCCTCTTCGGGAATGCGGCCTTTGCGTATTACGAAACCATTGGAGGTGGGTCTGGAGCGGGGCCTGGGTGGTCTGGGTTGAGCGGCACACACGTGCATATGAGTAATACCGCGATCACGGATCCGGAGATCCTGGAACGCCGGTTTCCTGTGCGCTTACTTAGCTTTTCTGTGAGAGAAGGCTCTGGAGGACGCGGTCGATGGAACGGGGGATATGGCCTCGAACGAGAGTTTGAGTTTCTAGAGGGCATGACCGTCTCAATGCTGACTCAGAGACGCACGAGGGGCCCCCGGGGGAAAAGGGGAGGAGCTGCGGGATTGCCCGGGCGGCAACATGTAATCCGGCGAGACGGATCGTGTGAGGAATTGGCGGGTATATGCAGTTTTACGGTTGAAACCGGCGAGCGGGTCCGGATCCTGACGCCAGGGGGAGGAGGCTGGGGGAAGGCCTAGTGCTGGCTGGACCGGGAGGTTCTCTGGATTTGGGTCGCGCTTGTCGCCGGGGGATTTAAGTTTGCCGCTTAATGCGCTTGTTTGTTCCGGGAATCATTCTGCTTAGTCTTCTTGCTCAGGGAGAAGAGGAGAAGGCAGGCCTTGAATGGTGGGCCTTTCAGACCGTTGAACGCCCTCCGGTCCCCGTTCTAGAGGAAGGAGATGGGTTGGCACCGATTGATTCCTTTGTCAGGGCGCGTCTGGTGGAGAACGGAATGGTGCCTGCAAAACAAGCCGGGCCGGGAGTCCTGATACGGCGGCTTCATCATGACTTGACGGGGATCCCGCCGACTGCCCAAGAGGTCTCGTCCTTCGCATCGGGGCAATCGGGGAAGTCCTATGATGAGTTGGTTGATGAGCTGCTCTCCTCAAGCTTATTCGGGGAGCGGTGGGCCCGGCACTGGCTCGATGTTGTGCGCTATGCCGAAACTAATGGATACGAACGTGATGCTGTTAAACCCAATATCTGGAAGTATCGAGACTGGGTTATTGGAGCATTCAATCGGGACATGCCCTATGACCAGTTCGTGCGCGAGCAGCTAGCGGGGGACGAGCTTACAGGGCGGACTGAACACTCTGTGATTGCAACCGGAATGCTGAGAGCCGGGACTTGGAATGATGAACCGAATGATCCTAAGGAATATATCTATGAACGGTTGGAGGATATGGTGGATGTAGTGAGCACGGCCTTCCTTGGAATCACCGTGAGGTGTGCCCGCTGTCACGATCACAAATTTGATCCTATTCCTCAGCGTGACTATTATCGTCTGGCAGGTGCTTTCTGGCCCGGCGCAATTGAGCCTCGGGACGGAAAACTGATGGGAGGTCCGAGTGAGTCAGAACTGGGAGTAAAGGGGGTTTTCGGATGGACGGATATAAGGAAGGATCCTGCTGACCTGCATCTATTGGAGAATGGTGAGATTCACCGGAAGGCAGAAGTTGTGGCACCGGGTTTTCTTTCGCTTGTTCCAGTTC
>PARF01000075.1 GCA_002709915.1 Roseibacillus sp.
CTTGGGATCGTCCTATTGGCGATATGTGCAATCGTTTTCGGAAAAATCGGTCTACGCGAAATACAGGCTGAGCCAGAAACCCAAGGGGGAAGGAAAAAGGCAGTCACCGGTCTCGTTCTTGGCGCCATTGTAGGCATTCTGGCACTGCTTGGTATCGCCACTATTATCAGTGCGCTGGGATCGTACAGCTAAGGCCATTAGTCCATACGGGATTAAAATCGACGCCTTTCTTCCGGGATCTCTAAACTCTGCTCCATATCCTCTATCCTGCCTCCTTCGTGTTTTACAAGAGATGGATTCCGCGACTACGAGAATCGATCCTCGCACGATTCGTAGTTTCCATCACAGTGACTGAACAAAGCGGCCAGCGCAGAAAAAGATATCCAATCCCCGAGAGGAAAGATCACTTGTTCTTGCTCCCCATTTTAGCCACTGCAAAATGCTGAGCAATGACTATCCGAATTATCACTTCAGCCCTTCTCTGTCTTCTTGGGTCCGCATCAGCTGATCTGATCATCTATGAACCTTTTGACTATGAGCCAACAGCGGAGGCCAACAATGGTCTATTCTTTGGTGATTCTTCCCAACCATATGATTCAGGGACAGGGCTGGGAAGCTGGTCTCACCGGGATGCAGGCGGCAATGGGACACCAAATAATATCGCGCCTACCAATGAAGGGGATATCGCTGATGAAGGCGTGACTTTCACAGATCTTTTCGGCAATGAATTACCAGTCAGAGGTAATGCGTATGAACGCCGACAGCGAGTCGGACAAGTGGCTGCGAGTGCTCCAATCGACCCCGCTGCTACGGCAGAACTGACTGCAGACAACTCAACGATGTGGATGAGCTTCCTGTTTCAGGACTTCGGCTTCAGCGGGCCAGACTTCGGTATCGGCCTCCACTCAGAAATGATGGTGAGTGACGACAATCAGGGATTGGAAGCTCCCGGCTACGGGGTAGGGTTTGGGATCGTTGCCAGAAGCGGCCAACAACGAAACATCCGTACGGCCGTCTACAATAACTCGATTGGAGCTTCTCAGCTCGCTGCGGAAGCGACGCCCACCTTTAACGGGCCAGCTGCAAGTGATGTGTTCCTGCTAGCGCTCAAGGTGAACTGGAATCCACAGGGAACCCCGGACGAGATCTTTGCATTTATCATCACCGATATCACGACCGAACCGGACGAGAATGAGGCCATGGTCATGGATACGTTTGACTTCGATCTCGCAACTCAACAGTCCTTGGATGTCTTGAATTTCAGCGATACTCAGGTTGGATATGTGGATGAAATCCGAGTAGGGACCACATTCGATGATGTGATGGGAAGAGAGTCTAAAGAGCCCTTGAAGCAACTCGAAATCAACGCGTCTGGTGACAGCTTGGAAATCAGCTGGGAAAGCCAAGTCGGTAAGCTCTACACCCTTCGCAGCGCTACTGACCCCAGTACATCCTCTCCAGCTGATTGGGCTGTCTTTGACGGAAACGCTGATATCACAGCAACACCGCCCCGGAACTTACTAGTCCTGCCACTTCCGGACGATTCCATCCGGTTGTTTGTAGTGGAAGAATTTACGGCGCCTCCTGCGATTTACTTTTCAGATGACCTGGAATCAGGCGCAGAAGGTTGGGAAACTTTAGTAAATGATGAAAACCTTACTACCGAATGGGTCCTTGGCCTACCAGCTGGTTCTACTGGACCGTTAGCTGGCGCAAATGATTCCCTCAACGCGTTCACCACAAACCTCGGTGACTATGGGCCGGGGTCCAATATTTCTTTGCGTTCACCAGCAATAGACTTGTCTACAGCTTCCACGGCGCAGCTGAGTTTTGAGGCATTCCGTGATGGTGATGGCCTAGCCGATACCGCGTCTGTTCGCTTTCTCCGAGCTGGCTCTTTCGAGCAACTCGGAGCCCCGGTGCAGATTGACATGACAGTCTTGGACAAAGACTACCGTCTTCTGACTATAGAGATCGGCCAAGAGGTTCTAGGAGAGGCAGCAGTTATTGCTGAATGGACCTTTCGGAGTGACGATTCAGTAGACGCCTTCAGTGGACTGACTATTGATAATATTGTCATCGGGGAATAGCCACCTGCCTTGAAAGGCTTAAATAGGCCGGAAACTGCCGTCCTGTCTGGAATTAGAAGGCCCCTCAACTCCGAAGGTTAAGTCCCAGCTGAGTAACTCACCACGATATCACAACTCCACCGTCAGATACCAGTAATGATCGCGCAGGCAAGTATGCGCTTGGGAACTCCTGAGACGGCTCATTCTAAAAAGGAAGAAAATTGGAGATTCAGCGGCTCAAGCGCAGCACATAATGACAAGCCAAGGTCCTGTTTACAGACCGCCAAAATCTTGTCCTGCACTTAGATCAGTGCGAAACGGTATACCCGACCCTATTCAGGAGCCCTCCGCAACGACTCGGTCATTTTACCGTTTTCATTCCAGATCTTTCGGGAGATCAGCTTTCCGTTTTTATAGGTAGAAACACGCTTCTTCTGCCCGTTCTCGTGCCACGTTATGTTAGTGCCGTTTGGATTCCCACTCGCAAGGTAACTTATTTGACCGTTCTCGTAATAACTTTTAGAGGCGCCATGGGATTTCCCGTCCTTGAAGACTCCTTCCAGCGACTTTTGGCCATTCTCGTGCCATGAGGTGTGAGGTCCATTTCTTTCCCCTGACCTATAAATTACCTCGCTCTTTTTTTGACCGCTCTCGTAGTAGGTAGTGTAGAGACCGTCCAATTTCTTGCCTTTATAGCTGCCTGCCGCTTTCTTCTTTCCATTTGGCCAATGGTCGGTGAAAGGACCATCCTTCTTGGGTTTCGATTCCCGCACTTGCTCTTCCGTTTCGAAGATACTCACCGCCTGTGACAAGCCAGCAAGACCGAGACCTCCAACGATAAAAGCAGCGCTTGCTGGAATCATCGCGGCCTCCGCGAGAGGGTTGGATGAATAACCGCATGAGGACAGACTCAAAATGATAGCGAGGATAATGGATCGAAATCCGATCCGCTTGACAACATCTGAATGCATATTAGGGAGATTACTTTAAAGGAAAGGTTGCACAAAATTGTTTAGTCCGATTCAAACATCGACGAGAGCGATCATTGTCAGGCTTTGAAGATCCCCGAATGGTTCTTACTTTCTGAAGTCTGCTTGGATACGACTAATCGGGCATTCGTCGCAATTCCTCAAGTTCTTTGCCCTTGTCATCCCATGTCTGCCTAAAGATAAGCTTCCCGTTTTTATATTTCGCTACGCTCTCCCGCTGGCCGTTTTTGTGCCAGGTCGTTTCGTTACGATTTGGTCCATGGCCTTTCAGGTAACTCATTTGTCCATTTTCATGATAGCACCTAGTGGTGCCATGCTCCTTACCTGCTTTAAAAGTCCCTTCTACGGACTTCTGACCGCCTTCGAACCACGAAGTATACGGTCCATTTCTCTCACCCCCCACGTAAGTTAATTCACTCTTCTTCTTACCGGACTCAAAATTCTCGGTATACACACCATCTAGCTTTTTATTCTTGTAGGTTCCTGCCGCACTCTTCTTACCATTTGACCAGTATTCGATGAAAGGACCGTCCTTGCGTGGCTTAGCCTCTCGTTTCCGTTCCTGAGCATCGAAATTCTCCATCGCCTGGGTTAAGGTCGCAACCCCAACGAATCCGACCAAAAATACCGCTGCTAATGGGACGCCAACGACCACTGCAGGGACCATTGCGATTTCTGCGCAGGAACATACGGCTAACATTGCTGCAATCAGACCAGAGGAGAGTCCAATGCGCTTCATGGTGATAAACATTACATCGTCAACTTATCCAAAGACGGAGGAGATTCATAATCGATAACCTGTATATGATCATTGACTAAACTGATCAACAATTCAGACCACGCCGACAATTGAAACGTTTGTAGCACTGCGGTTTAAGTTCGTTTCGTCAGAAGAGGTGATTCCGAGTGTTGCCTGTGTCGACTGGGGCTCCTGATCATCAGCCCGTACTCTGGACCTTGATCACTGCAGCCTAGAAGATGTTCTTTTGAATCCATATGTAGCTCCGAACCTTGTAAGGAAAACTTCTAGAGATGGTTACCTACTACGACTCCACTCAGACGAATATTGGAATGGAGCGGTGGAATCAAACCAGCTCAAATAAGGCGGGCAACTCGACTAAATGAATTCTCTTCGGACCACCTGACCACTGTCTTCAGATTCAATATGGGGCCGGTGTCCCTAACCACTGCGCGCTACCCAGCTTCCTGCACCTTGCACCTTTTACCCGTCCACCGGATTCTGGGTTTTGTCCGGGGACGAGTTGGCCGGCGAGAGCAGTAAGTTAGAGAGAGCAGTCGCGCTAACTGCGGCCGACCAACAAAAATCAATCTTGAAACACAGAGCTCCTGGGAGATTTGCGGAGGGCTGATAGTATCAGCTTCCTCGGGGGGTTCAAAAAGGCGACTTACGCCCCGAGATCCCGTGGCAGGGGCGACCGCTCGAAGAAATCAGCCTGCCACGCGCAACCTCTTGGCACCGGATTCTTGCAGCTTATTCCGTTACCGATGGAACTGAAGCATATAAGTCCCCGATTGTTATAGCGTCAGCCATTGACGGTCAAAATCTAACCGGTAGGCTCGCTCAAAGAATATCTCTCTTTGACCAAAACATCCCGACCCATCTTGCCTAGATATCTCTCAACTACTTTTTTTATCCTGCTAATCTGCTTTCCGGCCTTCTCCTCCGCCGGACCCGGCAAGAATGCTCCGAAATCGGTTGAAGGTGGGTATGCGATGGTGGTCCTGCCTGATACCCAGCTCTATGCTTGGAAGCATCAGAAGACTTTCCTCGAGCAGACGGGCTGGATTGCGGAGAACGCAAAGCACTACAACATCAAGTGCGTGCTGCACGTGGGCGATATCGTACAGAACAACAACGATCAGGAGTGGAAGATCGCAGCCGGTGCCATGGCGGTGCTGAATGGCCGTGTACCCTCCGTCATGTGCCTCGGCAATCACGACCTGGGCCCTGGCGGGAATGCCTCCACACGCGAGACACTGCTGAGCAAATACTTCCCGGTGGCCGAGGCTGAGAAGGAGCCGACGTTCGGCGGAGTTTATGATAAGGAGCCCAAGAAACTCGACAACTACTACCGGCTCTTCGAAGCTGGCGGCCGCAAGTGGCTTGTGATGGCTCTGGAGTTTGGACCTCGCAACGATGTCGTCCGCTGGGCGGGAGAAGTAGCCGCGAAGCACCCCGACCGCAGCGTGTTCCTCGTGACGCATGCCTACATGGCAAGCAAGGGTAACGTGCGCTTCAATCGCAACGGCGGACGCTCCCAGGGCGCCGCTCCACACAACTACGGCGTAGCGCGCCATCCTGACGGCTTTCATGACGGCGAAGACCTGTGGCAGAAGCTCGTTAAGAAGTATCCCAACTTTGCTATGGTCATCAGTGGACATGTTTGCTTCTCGGCCTTAAGGACCGACAAGACGGAAGGAGGAACACAGGTGCATCAGATGCTCTGCGACTACCAGCAAGCACCCAATGGCGGCAGCGGCTATCTGCGCCTCATGCAGTTCTTGCCCGACGGAGTAACCGTGCGAGTCGAGGACTATTCTCCTACGCTTGACCAAGCTAGCGACAAACCCCTTTCCAAGTTTGATCTCAAGCTCGCTCCCGTCACAGAGACGGAGAAGCAACGGTAGTGGCTGGGTCTACCGCCATTCGAGGCCCAAGGGCCGAACATGGCGAGACCGTCTTTGATGTCTCGAATGAACAGATCGCTGGGCTCATTCATAAGAGCATCGCAGAAAAGCAGAGATAATCCCTGCCGCACCCCCTGCTCCTTGCCTCTTCGCAGCTACCGCCTGTCCCGCCTATCAATCCTTTGTCAATCTGGATCGAATTAAGGGATGTTAAGGGTGAATATTTAGATTCTTTGAACCCTATTGTGAGTGCTAAAATACTCAGATGGACCCAACCATTCAGCAGTCTGCTTCTGTGGCCGTTACAAACTCCTCTGCGAGGCTGAGTATGCTGCTCGGGATCGTGAGCTTCTTCGGAGGGCTTATCTTTACAGCCAGCGCTGCGATCATCCTTGGCCACCTTGCTCTTCGACAAATCAGGGCCTGCAAGGGAAAGCAGTATGGCGAAAATATGGCCATCATAGGCTTAGGATTGGGTTATACGATGAGCATCGCATTCCTTTTGATCGTTGGGCTTATAATCTACGAAGGCTGGGACGCCTGGGTTTACCTTTGGAAAGTGATCTTTGGTTCAGTTATCCTACTACTATCCTGATGCTGGCACCTTTAGTACCACGCACCATGCAAAGGGGAGTCACAGACTAAGGAAAGGGGCTAGAGCTAAACGCTCACCATACGCGATTCACGTCATCGGAAACAGGTAATGGATAGAACGAACTCGGAGCGTTCCACGCAATGTAATACTGCGATAGCAGCCAAAACCCAAAAAAGCACAATCCGATATAGACATAGCACCCAATAAGGCCAAACACGGCCATCGTTTTGCCTTTCTGATGAGGACTCCGCGCTCTGATCTGCTTACAGGCACAATGCCCGCAAAAAGCACCGAATACGGAAGTCAGAAAAAGAGCAATGAGTAACAAGGGGAACATGTTAACATCCCCACTTCCAAAAATGATATAGATTCCTCCGATTACATCGCCGATTCCTATAAAGAAACTGATCTTAGCGAGTTGGTTAATCCGGGGGAAAAGCCGTGGATTGGGCACTTCTTTTAAAGGCGAATCACTTCGCTCTTCTTGCTTCATAGCAGTTAACACCTACCAACTTTGCTGACCGGTGAGCAAGCACGGGGATTTTCGCTGCCTGAGTGTACGTAAGCCTGCTCCTTGTAAACTTGCAAGCTTACACCTTCACCGGACGATGGTGTCTGAACTGGAATAGGCTCTCCGGTTGAAATGCATGTCCCTTTTTAATAGCCTCACCGAAATGCTACCGGCATTATTACCACGATGAGGCCCGTCCTTCTTCGGACCGTGGCATTGCTCTTTGTTGCATTCGGGGGTTGCGGGATTACGAATCCTCTTGCTGGCACCAAGGTGAACTTGCAAATGCCTGAACTCGGGGACGCGGACTTCCCCTTCCCGTCACCCAGTCTACGACACGATCAGAAAGTGAGGGATGCCAGAGATCGGTGTTACGACGTGGTCCTAGTTGGAGACTCGATTACTCAGGCACTCGGCGAACTGGGTGGAAAATACGAGCCGATGAAGGAAGTATGGAAAAGGCACTTTGCCCCCTCAACTCAATCAATCTCGGACACAACGGTTATCGAACCGAGCAAATTCTATGGAATATGCAGAACGGCGAACTCGACTTCAAGCAGGCACCCGAAGTAGTGATGCTCCTGATCGGCACAAACAACGCCGACGACCGTAACTTCAAACGTGTTCACACCGCCGAGCAGATCTTCGCCGGAACCAAGGCGATCGTGGAAACTATCAGAAAATGTCATCCTGAGACAAGAATCTTGGCCCTTAGGATCTTTCCTCGTGGCGGAGACAATGAGCGAGGGGTCAGCCCTCCATCCTTCAATTCATCGCCCAGGTGTATTGAAACCTGCCGCCGTGCGGGCGAACTCACCAGCCAGTTGGCGGATGGCGAAAAAGTCTTTTGGCTGGACGTAAATCATGTGTTTCTCCGGACCGATGGAACCATCAACGCGGATCTTATGTGGGACTTACTTCATCCAAGCCCAGCTGGTGCCGAGGCCTGGGCAAAGGCCGTCATGCCGACGCTAAGAAACCTGCTGAAGGATAAACCAAGGCCAGCGACCCACCCGAAAGCAACAGACCCCCGGCCGAAATCTGACAAGTAGGCGTCCCCCTGCTTCCTGCGCCTTGGTTTTCGTATTGGGATGGGAGTTAATCCCTTGACCCGCCAATGGTCTCAAGCTTTTCGCCTCAGGTGTTTCGGTGTTTCCCGAAAATTATCGTTGCACCTGCGAGAAATCAATATGCCCTGTAATGGCGTGGAGAAGGTAGAGTCCAAAACGAAGCCAGAGAGAAAAGATGTGAACGTCCTACTGCCCTGCTGGGCTCTTGCCTATTTCCCACTTATGATTTTGGTGGGCGCTTTATTTTCCATCGGAGATCCTTTTGGCAAATTCTACGTTTTTGTGTTTTCTGGGATGGCATTGCTGGTGCTGACCCCTGCTTATGCGGTGATCACAACCATCCTAACCGTAAAGCGAATAAAGAATGGGACTAATACGATCAAAATTACTCTATTTCAGCTTTTCCCTCTGGTCGTCTATATCTTTTGGTTGATCAGCGTGCTCACCTTCGGCGGATCGCCTGTATAAGAAAGGGCGCATACCAAAGAAGATTTTTTAGTGCTTACTGCCAATGAGACCTTCAATTTTCCAGACGGTCGAATACCAAGCGGTTGTTTCCTCACTGGTTTGCAAGATTGGAGAGTATTTTTTCGGCTCTCGACGAATTTTTTCTAATTCAGATCCTTGGTTAACATCCGACTTGGGACTGCTCAGATTCTTGATTCCCTGAATGTGTACACCGGTCGTCATAAAACGTTCATGTAACAGGGATCATCTGCAGGATCGGAGAAGATCAGGCCGTGCGTCTCGCGCCTATCCGTTGTGCCACGTTCATCACCAGCTTATTCGCTAACTGCCTGCTTAACGAGTTTGCCGGTAACAGAGTCCAATTTGAAAGTTTCGCGCTTGGAGTTCGTAACGAAGAGGAGCTTACCCTTAATCTCAAGAGAATTGATGATATTCCACTGAATGTCTCTCTCAAGTCTAGGGTCAACGTCTCCTCTATAAAAAGCCATTGGGATCTTCGTTTTCCAAAGAACCTTGTTCTTCCCAACGTCCGTTGCCGATACCGTATGCTGATGGCTTTCATACCTGATATGGCCTACGATCAAGGGCCGGGGGTCTCCAATCTTACCCAAAACGAAAGAAACGGGCAAAAGGGTAAAAACACAGAAAAGAATAATAGGTGCCTGGAATATTGTTTGTATGTCTCCTAAACACATTAAACGGGAGAACCTTGGAAATCCCTCATCTTTCTGCACGGGAATTATTGCTACCGCCATATACTACTAGGATCTAAGTTGTTTTACCCAAAGATTACACCTGAGCGGAAAATTCTGGACTTCCCTTTGAGTAAAATGAGTTTCTAACAACGTGTTTGAATGTCCAAAGGATGGCACTGGGCTAGTTGATCGCTCGCGAGCCAGTTTTTGCAAATTCGCTCACAACGACTATGACTTCCATGAGTGCCCCAGCTGCAAGGGCATTTGGATTTCTCGGCATGTATTGCAGAGGATGCTTTCTGATCACGCACTGCAAAACGCTTCAAGTTTATCTACCTTTCACAAGCAGTTGAGCGATGAGCGAGTTTTTGAGATCCAGAAGGACCCTAAGGGTAATCTTTGGTGCCCAAGCGATGGCGAGAGGCTATTCGTCCTCCACCATAAGGGTGTAGAACTGGATTTATGTGGTAGTTGTTGCGGAATGTGGCTGGATAAAGGCGAACTTAATAAGGTTAGGAACAGATCCGGCTCCGAAAAGGACAGCCTTGATCTGATTGATGGTTTCCTCGGTGGTTTTGATCTGATCGATCTTGTTTTTGAATTGCTCACATTCAGATGAGTCGCGTTAACATCTGATTGTGGCAACGCACCCTGCTTCCTCCATCCCTTAAGCCTTATCCCGCGCCGTGGTCTCTGCACCATGATGCGGTGGGCGGTGTAAACGTGTGACCGGATTGTAATGGCCTCGCCTTCAGTCTACAGGCATTGTTCTCACAATGAGACCAATCCTTCTTTTTTCGGTATCCCTGCCCCTCCTTCTTGGAAGCTGCGGCGAGAAATCATCACCTGAAGATTCGGAGTCGGTCCATGAAAACTCAACGCCACCGAGAGAAGAGGCTGAGCCTGAGGAACCCATTACTGAAAATGAACTGGAAGATGCCGTATCTGTTAATCCCAACTTAAAATATGAAATTAAAGGTGATGAAGTCACTATCACTGACTGTGATGAAGGCGTGTCGGGCAAGGTGGTTATCCCTGCGGTAATTGAAGGCAAGTCAGTCACTGGGATCGGAGATCGGGCCTTCCAGAAATGCATCAGGCTGACAAGTGCTACAATTCCAGATAGCGTCACCAGTATCGGGGAAGGCGCTTTCAATACCTGCAGCGTCACGAGCATCATTTTCGGAGAAAAAAATCAACTTATGAGCATCGGGGGAGATGCCTTCTCGAACTGTCCTTTACTGACGGAGATTACGATCCCTGAAAGTGTCACCAGCATCGGGCCTCGTGCCTTCGATAGCTGCCGCAGTCTCATCAGTATAACAATCCCTGACAGGGTCGGAAAAATCGGTCCGGGGGCCTTCCGTGATTGCATCGGCCTGACGAGTATCAAGATTCCTGATAGCATCACCGGAATAGAGTTTAGGACCTTCGACCGCTGCCGTAGCCTAACCACCATAACGATCCCTGATGGAGTCACCAGTATCGGGGACAATGCTTTCAAAGAATGCAGTAACCTGACCACTGTGACTCTTCTTGGGAATGCTCCGAAAGCAGGTGAAAAGGTTTTCGAAAAATCCTTCCCCACCGTCTACCGCAATCCCGAAACGACGGGATGGGGCGATATGTTCGCCGGAAGGCCTGTTAAACTGATCAGCGAGAGACCCTGATCCCATACCCCGGGAATTTTCACACAGGGGATACATGCATGTATACCCAACCGCATACAAAAAGCACCACCCAAAACGGCGGGGTATGCGGCTTTCGCGGTGGGGCATTCTTATTGTTGACTCAAGCATCGTAATGAATCATTAGATCCTGGTTTTCTCTCCATGACTACACGCTTCTTGTCACCATCCTGCGCCCCCTCCAACTATTCTATCAAACAATCCGTCGTCACGCTCACCCTCGCTGCATTCGCCGCGTTCAATGCTGCAGCTGAGTTTGGCCCTCAGCGCATCGTTACTGGCAACGCTGCCGGAGTAATTGAGTCAGCCTTTCTGGATCTTGAGGGTGATGGAGACCTCGATTTCTTTACCGCAGATCTCAGTGCTGACCAAATCAGTGTTCATAGGAATAACGGTAACGGAACATACTCTTCAAGTGCTTTCATCGATGGCTTGAATAATCCCGGTAATATCCATGCCGCAGACCTCGACCAAGATGGCGACCTTGATCTGGTCATGGTCGGATCAGGGAACATCACTCCGTTTGGCGTCTTCGGTTCCGAGCTCGTCGTGGCCAGAAACGACGGCGGCGGAACCTGGTCCATTCCCTACACTAACACAAATGTCCCCGGACTCTGGGATGTCACTACGGGAGATTTGAACGGGGACGGCAACTTGGACCTAATCTACTGTCTCGGAGGTAGTTTCGACCAGATTGGCTGGCAAGCCGGCAATGGAAGCTTTGGTTTCGCTGGTGTAGGCGCGATCAGTAGTGGAACCGCAACGGGCGACGAACCTCGGGATATCCACGTAGCCGATATTGATGGAGATGGTGATCTCGATGTTCTTGCCTGCAACTATCTGAGCAATGATTTGTCTCTCTACCAAAATAACGGTAATGGAATCAGCTGGAGTCGTCAAATAATCGAATCAGGAGCATCGGGCGTAAGAAAGGTAGTTAGCGCAGACCTCAATGGAGACGGCATTCTCGACGTAGTCAGGACAACAGTCATCAATGGTCAACTCGCCTACCTGCCCGGTCAGGCAAATGGACGGTTCGGGCGTAAGCGAATCATCCACACCTTCCCCACCCGGCCCACCGGCGGCGGAATCTTCGGCTCTGATCCCCTCGGACCCCGTGGCTTTGATATTGCTGACTTTGATGGTGATGGGGATCTCGATATCTTTTCTGCGTCGGAAGTCGGGGGTCAGGTAAGCCTGCACGAAAATACGGGTTCCGGTTTGTTCAGCGTGCCCTCCATCATAACCAACTCTGCTTCCGGGGTGAACTTCGTCAAGTTGACCGACGTGGATGGTGACGGAGATCTGGACGTGGTTGCGGTTTCTCCCACCAGCAATCGGGTCACCTGGTATGAGCAATTAGGCAGCGGACCCACTGAACCATTCGACCTCCTAGGTGTTGAGATAGACAATCAGAATATCCTTGTTTCCTGGCCTACGGTTCGAGGGCAGCGCTATCAGGTACAGCGTTCCAGTGATCTCTCCCGGTGGCTGAATTTGGGCAGGGTGCGGACAGGCAGTGGCACCCCCCTAACCCAGTCATACCCCCTGAATGTGTTCTCTCCGCGCAAGCAGTTCTTCAGAGTCGTCATCCCTTGATGGCTGAGGAACGTGGGTAATCCGGAGGCTATTACGAAGGCCGAAACACACTTAATAGGCGAGCGGAGTGTTAATGCCAACTTTATGACCGGCACTGTTCGGTGAGCTTCGAACGCCCTGCCTGGGGAATAATCATCCTCTTCATTTATTCTTAAAATGATATTCAGACCGGATGGCTTCTACTGGTGATCCTGTCTAGGAATACAAAGGAGAGCCATCGGGCTCAAGAGAAGGGCGCACTGGGTCTACCGTTCCGAGTCAAGGCTCCTCGGTAAAGTCCACCCACAGCCCTTTGCCCTTCCCAGTGTTTAACCAAATCGCGAAGATAACCTTTGCCTTAGGGCTAGGCACATGCTTGGGCATATTCGTTGCATTTGCTACTGACGGCATGTGGATCAGATACGTGTCAGAAAGGATAGTAGTTTTATGTATCGGACTGCGTTCTTCGTTAGGAGTCTTTTGCGGGCATTGTGCGTGTCGCCAGATTAGACTCAGGCGGCCAAAGCAGAAGGGCCTGGCCTTAGCTCTGATAGGTCTTGTTCTGAGCTACTTCTGCCTATGCCTTCCCATTTACGCGGTGTGGGCATTTTCGCAGGGTACAGTTTAGGCGATTTGAGTGTATTACCTGTACTCCTTAGTACTTGCTGCGCGTTCTATTGCTTTATCTGATGCAGACGACTCTACTTTTCATTCTTAAAATTTGATCACAGAGTTAGAATCATAATATGGAAGAGGCTGCTCAGGTTGGCATGTTATTGAGCATTACGAATCCGTCTGTACGACTCGGCATGTTGTTGATAAGCGCAAGCGTTTTTGATGGAGTGCTCATCACGTTGATTCCTGGAACACCGCCCTTGACTCCGCGCAGGAGGCCCGATAGCAGGTGGCGTTCCCAGTCCCTTCCCCAGTGGCGAGTTACCTCGGCAAGGGTGGTCCTGTTCTGGCGCCGCCAGATGAACCTTCTACAGGGGCACCCCTGAATCGCTCATGAGACTTGCCCTTCCCATTTTGTTATTGGCTGTCCTCCTCGGTTTGAATCAAGCAGGCCAGGAGAAGGGCGGTCCTCAAAAGGAGTTCCAGAGAGTGAGGCTGGCAACCATCGACGGCCGTTACTGGCTGGTGGGCCCTAATGGGAAGCCATTCTTTGGGCATGGCATCACCCATGTGAGCACCCGGCGCGCCAAGCCCCCGATCAACATGTCCAAGTTTTCGCGGCTCTGCAAGGAACTCGGCTTTAACGCGTATGGCTACGGTTGTCCCCCGCAGCTTAAGTCCGACATGCCTTACGTCGAAAGTTGGTCCCACCTCGTTCAGAGTGCCTACTACCGCGGCAAGGAAGGAGTCAAATTTGTCGATATCTTTGATCCCCGGGAACAGGAGCGCCTCGACGCCGGGGTAAAGTTCAATTGCGCGCTTGGTCGCAAGACCCGTCAAAACATCATCGGATACTGCTGGACGGACCTCGGGGCATGGCCCCTGAAGAATCCCTCGGGCACCAACTGGGTGGAGTACATTCGCAACCTGCCAGAGGACGCCCCAGGCCGGAAGGCCTACCGGAAGTTTCTTAGCGCCTGGCAAGGAGATGATGACACGGCCCGTGACCAAGAATTTCTTCGCCTCATTGCCCGCGAGTATTTCCGGGTCGTCGGAGAAGCAAATCGCAAATACGACCCGGGAGCACTCGTCTTCGGGGACCGCTTCGACTTCAACACCTTCGATACTGTCGTCGTGGAAGAGATGTTGCCCTGGGTCGACGGCATCGCAATCCAGCCGCCGTTTCGCGGTCCCTTTCCACAAGAGAAGCTGGACGAAATCCATCAGCTGACAGGAAAACCGATTCTTCTCTGTGACTTCGCGGTTCGCTTCAAGGATGGCGACAAGGACATCCGCAACTGGAAGTTGATGGAGAATTCCGCGGCAGGTGGTCTGGCCTATGCCGACTACGTCGAGGCTGCACTAGAGACCAATTACATTCTGGGAGTCTTCTGGTGTAATCCTGTTGACACGCCGAAAGGGTTCGGCAGAGCCGGTGTGAAACAGGGTTTTTTTGGTGAAGGGCTTTCTGAGCGCCCAGGCTTGCACGAGGCGGTGAAGAAATTGAATGCGCTCCGGGATAAATTGACGCCGCGAGCCGGCTAGCTGAACACTCCTGAAAGGGCACGAAATACCGGTAAGCCCCGTACCCTGCTTGTTGCACCTTTGCAGTCTGTAGCGTGCACCCCAACATGGTTCCTGCATGCCGGATTGTGGGCGAACTCAGGCAAAAAGTGGTATCATCCCCCCCCGGTCGCAATGCGCCCGATACGAGCGAGAACCTTGTTCCCAACTGACTTACTTACGGCAACGCCCAGTGATCGACTGGGGTCTGTATTCTCATTATCTGCCTCGGCGTGGAGCGATTTAGCGGATGTTACCAGAATATCTCCGGGCTTCACTTCTCCGGTTACCTTGACCCAGGCCAGTCCACGGGCCATGACAAAGGTCCTCTGCTTTTCATCAACCTTCGCTACCACGAACGGCACCTTCGCCAGGCGGACCTCCGCCGGTTTCACGCTCAACCGAGCACTGGTGTCCAGGGCGACCACATCGCCCTTGGAGAGGCCCTCCGGTGCGTGCATGAAGAGAGCCACACCCGAAGCGTCGTCCTTCTTGGGAACCGGCAACCTCAGGTCGAAGGTCGCAATATGCGCATCTCCAAGCCAGAGCCCCCCGCCGGAGATGTAGAAGCCGGGAATCGTGCATATACCGTCATCGGCGTCGTTGAATCCCCAGGTCATAACCGGTTCAGAGCCCGAGTCTATTCTCGCAAGGTCCCGGGCGTCAGGAGAGCCCCCTCTTCTCCTGAAGTTGTAGAAGGTGCCATAACCAACCTCCGTATTATGCGTTTGATGCCTCCATCGCGCTCCCAGCAATTTACCCTCGGGATCTACCTTCTCGATCATCAAGGGGAGGTTCAACTCTCCGCCGTCGGGTGGCGTATTCAGAGACAATGCCGGGTTGATTTTGTCCGCCTTGATCGTCCGCGGGTTGCGGGGATCGCAGACCGTTATGTCATCATGGTCGTAGAGCAATTTCTGATCGGGGGAAAAGATACGTAATCTGTATTTTCCGTCGCGCGCATAGAATGCGTATCGTCCGCCCATATCAGTGATGACGGGGTTTCGTGCACGCTTCTCGCCCTCCGAATCCGAGAATATCTCTGCTCGAGCATTGCCACCAGCAAGACAGACGATGACCTGGGCGCCCTTGACCGCCTTTCCCGTTACAGGATCCGCAACCCGCCCGAAATACTTAGTCATCGCGGCCCCCTCTGCTGAGCAGAGGAGAAGGACCGCGAACAACACTGAGTAAATAGTGACAATGCGTTTCATCTTTCAGCCTTCCTACTTCAGAACAACGAAGACATAGCCCTTCATGGTCTCACCGGACTTCTCAAGGGCCCATCCGATAATGTTGTTTGCGTCCATTTCGAAATTATCCACCTCGGCACATCCGCCGTGGGCAGAGGCGACCAGGGTGTCTCCAGGACTTGCGGTCACTCCGGGGGCCAGCCTGACAAAGGACTCGCCCGCCGCGGCGTAGGAGAGGAACCCGCTGGCGACAACCTGGGGATGAGGAGCTCCCTTCTCGGGAGCATTACGGAATCCCCCGGCGCGGTCCAGTACACGTACCTCACCGTACCGCTGCGGTTCCGGCTGTGCCGGCGAGCCGTAGGTCGTGCTGAATGCGAAGGGCACCAGTCTGCCGTAGCGGTTCCGAAAATAGCGGGTGTTCTTGTCTATTCCCGCACCCACCTTCAATAGCGAGCCCGCGGTATTTACAGGACTACCCGTCACATTCACTGCATCACGGAAGACGGGAGTGCTGCCGGCGGGGCCTGCTTCCGCAACTGCGTATCTGAAATACCCGCCCCAACCCCA
>PARF01000076.1 GCA_002709915.1 Roseibacillus sp.
TGAAGAGTCGAGAGAACGAGATGTCCTGTCTGAGCCGCCTCCAGACATGTATCCATCGCATCACGATCGCGTATCTCTCCGAGAAGTATAATATGGGGAGCTTTTCTTAAAACATCCTTGAGCCCCTGCCGGTAGCTTGCCACGTCACGACCAACCTCCTGCTGGGTGATAATACTGGGCGACATGGCCCGGTGATCGGGATAGTTGGGGTGCTCCATGTCTGCCTGATAACGATATTCAACAGGATCCTCGATCGTAACGATATGTTTGGAAGACGACTTCCTCAGCCAGTCTATCAGGGAAGCCAGAGTCGTGGACTTCCCCGAACCGGTAGGCCCCGTCACCAGACAGAGTCCTGCTCTCCGACGCACTGCATCCTGAAGTGAGGCTGAAGTATCAGGATCGATTCCCAGAGCATCGAGGGCCGGGATCGTATCGCTAAGGATCCGACATGTGATTCCAAGTCCGGAAACCGAAAGGTGCGCTTGGATACGGAGACGTCCGGACGTTTTTGCTCCTCCAGAGTAGACGACACCATCAGCTGAAAAATCGTCAACATGGGTCTCATGAAAGCGCTGCAGGGACCTAGATACTTTCTCATCAGCAGTAGCTGGGACGTCACTTCCGCCAAACCCGTGACTCGACTCTTCCTGGCGAAGAACAAGGGCCTTGTAGATTTCCAGAAGATCTCTATCTGAGAGAAATCCCAGAAAGTCCAGACACTCCATCCCGTGGTTGGTTTCAACGTATATTGGCCGTTTGGCACGGAATTGAATGTCCGACACACCTCGTCCTTCACAGGCCTCCAGCGAGACTGCGAGCAGCTCTTCCCCAGACATGCCCGGTTGAAAGACCCGTAGCTGCGGGGCCTTGAGATGGGCAGAAGCTTGCTCAATCGCACTCATCTTTGTCAGGGCGCGAGCGGTAACGCGCGGAAACGAGGACTCTGATAAATGGTCAGGGCCTGCGCTCCGCCGTCTGGGTAAGGGTGAAACCAGAGGGGCTGCATCAGCTAGTTGTCAGTTCTGTTGAGTATCGCTATGTCACGTCTTCAAGGGCGCCGCATTTTCAGGAAAACGAGACCTATTTACTGGGCTGGGCGCGTCTCATCTTCCGCTTTTTTAAGTATCTTCTGATCCTTCTGGGATCTTGTGGTAGTGCGAACCCGGTTGATCCGACCTGTGTCCCACGAAATCAAAGGGCTGTAGCAAAGGCTTCTCTAAGGAGAAACTGAGCAGGCAACAGCACGATGGTTCGGGGTGACAAGAACTCATCCGTGCTTTTCTTCTAATAGAGCTTAACTAAACTTTCAACCTTTTTTATATTTTGCGTGAAAATAAATCCTAAATGGCAAAATTTTAACTAGATTATCAACATAATCGACTAATTTAGAGCGTATTGTAGATTATATTTTTTCATCCTGGCAGCTAATCCACGCACGTTTCTGAACCCTGAAAGGAGTTATATCCTACCTCAATTACGATACCTGGGTTCCGTAAAACACGAAAATCCGGTAAATAGTTCAGCAAATCTTCACTCGAGGACCCAGCCCCAAGCCGTCCTGCTCAGGAGTAACATCGGGAAGAGCCCCTTCCCATCGGAATCTAAAATCAGGGTTTTCAACCGTGGCCGCCGCCAATGCCAATCTTGAGTTTGTCCCTGATGGAGCGTTTACCTTCAACAGCCATCTCTACCATTTTACAAACACCTTTCTGGTCGAGATCAGCGCAGGGGTGTTGTTGAAAGCGACTGCACTCCCTTGGTTCGTGAGGAAGTCGTTGCGGGCTCATGCAAGACCACTTTGGGTAATGGCGCCGGTTCCAAAAGAGAAGAACTCAGGGTGCTGGGCCAGAATTGCCAGCCCTCGACATTTCTGATCGCTCCGCTACTCCTCCATCCACATCTATGACCCTTTTCTCTGCAAACGACCTCCGCCTCGCTTACGGCTATCAAACCCTCCTCGATGGCGTCACGGTAGCAATCTCTAGCGGTGAAAAGGTCGGCCTTGTCGGGCGGAACGGATGCGGAAAAACTTCTCTCCTCAAGATTCTCTCCAATGAGAATCAAGCGGACTCTGGAGACATCTCTGCCCGCCGTGGCCTCCGTATCGGCTATCTCCCTCAGGAACTCGAACTCGATCCTGCCCTCTCTGTTTACGACAACATCGCCACTGGTGCCGCCGACGTTGCCTCTGCTGTAACGCGCTATGAGAATGGTGACGGCAGTGAGTCTGAACTATCCGAACTCCTGGCCCTCATCGAGCATGCCGACGGCTGGAACCTTGATGCTCGCATCAAATCCCTCTCAAACGCCCTCTTTACTCCACCTCTCGAATTCGAAACAGGACCGCTTTCCGGAGGTGAGAAACGCCGTGTTGCCCTGTGCCGCGCTCTCGCTTCACGACCCGACCTTCTTCTCCTTGACGAACCCACCAATCACCTTGATTCCGAATCAATTCGTTGGCTGGAAGACTTTCTAAAAACCTACACCGGAGCTGTCATCTTCGTCACCCACGATCGATACTTTTTGAATGTCATCGCCACCCGCATCATCGAGATCTCGGATGGTAAAGCCTACTCCCATCCGGGAAACTACACCGCCTTTCTCGAGTCCAAGGCAGCGCGGCAGGAAATCGCCGAGAACACCGAAAAAAAGCGCCAAAAATTTCTTAAGGATGAACTGAGATGGGTTAAGGCAGGTGTCAAAGCCCGAACCACCAAATCCCGCGCCCGCCTTGATGCATTCTACCAAATAAAAGATCAGGATGCTCCCGTTGTTGAGAGTGAAATTGATCTCCTCATACCCCCTCCTCCACCACTCGGCAACACTATCGTAGATCTCGAGGATGTCTCGATAACCTTGGGCAGCCGAACTCTCTTCAGGCATATGAACCTTTCTCTCGAAGAAGGTCAGTGCACCGGTATTGTAGGTAAAAACGGCGTCGGAAAATCAACTCTCCTCAAAATTTGCCTTCAAGAACTTCAACCCACATCCGGCAAGGCCACTCTCGGCAAAAAGGTTAAAATCAACTATATCGACCAGTCTCGTATGCAGCTCGATGGCACCGGTTCCCTCCTCGATGAAATCTCCGATGGCAATGAGAAGATCGAATTCGGGGAAGAAATCCTCGGAGCCCGTGCCTACCTGCGCCGCTTTCTTTTTTCGGACGAACGTATCAACGAACGCGTCGATCTCCTCTCAGGAGGCGAACGAGCCCGCCTGATGCTCGCCAAGGTTCTCAAGAACGGAGGCAACCTCATCGTTCTCGATGAGCCTACTAACGATTTAGACTTACAATCGCTCCGGATGCTCGAAGAGGCCCTTGCTTCCTTCCCGGGCACTATTCTTGTCGTCTCTCATGACCGCTACTTTCTCGACCGTATTTGCGATCAAATCATCGCCTTCGAAGACGACAGAGTAAGAGTCATCCCCGGCAATTTTTCTTACTATCTAGAGAAACGAAAAGCGCGGGAAAATGCCGCTCGAGCGCAGGCTACAGCCGCCAACCGGGCCGCAAAAAAGCGCGCATCCGCCAAAAAAGAAAAGCCGCGAAAACTCACCATGGCCGAAGCCAAGGAACTCGAGAGCCTTGAGAACAAAGCCATGGAAGCCGACGAATTGGTCACTACTCTGCAGGAAAGACTTGCATCCCCTGAAGTGCAAACCGACTTTGAACAAATTCCTATTATCTTAGCCGAGCTTGAGGCCGCTAAAAAAGTGGCTGATGAACTCGTTGACCGCTGGGAATTTCTCGAAGAAGTGAAGGCGAATTCACCGCTCAAGTAGAAAGCCCCGCTCGCTTTCACGAACAGGGCTTTTAAAAGCTTCTGGTTTTCTCGCCTCTAGCTCACTTCACTGCGAGCCATTCCTCTTTCCTCGAGTGCCGCTTGCGCAAGTGCGAGACGGGCAACGGGAATACGGAATGGCGAACAGGACACGTAGTTGAGCCCGGTGCGGTGGAAGAACTTCACAGAATCAGGATCTCCACCGTGCTCGCCGCAGATACCGATCTTCAGTTTCTTCACGGTCTTGCGACCACCTTTGACACCCATTTCAACAAGTTTGCCCACGCCTTCCTGATCAAGACCTGCGAATGGGTTGTTGTTGAGCACCTCTGCATCCTGATAGGTGGGAAGGAAGCTGGAGGAGTCGTCACGGGAGAGACCAAGTCCAGTCTGCGTGAGATCATTGGTGCCGAAGGAGAAAAATTCCGCGTGTTTGGCCACTTCTTCAGCGGTGATTGCAGCGCGAGGAATCTCAATCATGGTTCCAACTGTGTATTTCAGCTCACTCTTCTTGACCCCGAGTTTCTTACGAACCTCGGCAGCAGTAGTGTCGATGACGTCTTTCTGAAGCTCAAGCTCACGCGCATAGGCAACAAGTGGGACCATGATCTCAGGGAGAACCTTCGTACCCTTCTTCTGAACCTCATGAGCAGCCTCGAGGATGGCCTCAACCTGCATTGCCGTGACCGCCGGATAACTGATGCCAAGACGACAGCCACGGTGCCCAAGCATAGGGTTCTCTTCGTGAAGAGCATGGATACGCTTGGTGATGGCAGGAGCGCTCATCCCTATCTTCTTGGAGAGATCCTTCTTCTGAGCGGCATCCATAGTCCCAATGAATTCATGGAGGGGTGGATCCAGAAGGCGAATAGTGGCTGGACGACCTTCAAGTGACTTGAAGATCCCAATAAAGTCTTTTTTCATGAAGACCTTGATCTTCTTCAGTGCCTTGGCGCGGCCGGCGTCGTCATCAGCGAGAATCATCTCGCGAACAGCATCGATACGGTTACCCTCGAAGAACATGTGCTCGGCGCGGGTCAGGCCAATACCTTCCGCACCAAACTTGATGGCCTGCTGCACCTGCTCTGGCGTATCCGAGTTGGTGCGGACCCCAAGCTTACGAAGCTTGTCTGTCCAGCTCATAAGCTCCATGAACTTTTTATAGGTATCCGAACGCTTGGCGGCAGCCTTGTTCTCGATGAGACCCTGAATGACCTGAGAAGGAGAGGACTTGATGCCGCCTTTGTAGACATTTCCCACAAATCCATTCAGTGAAAGCTCATCACCCTCCTTAAGAGTCACCCCATTCCCAGAGAGGGTCTTTTTGGAATAATCGATAGTCATGCCGTGAGCACCACAAACACACACCTTCCCCATTTGACGAGCTACGAGAGCGGCATGTGAGGAAGCGCCACCTTCAGTAGTGAGAATCCCGTCAGCCGCGATCATACCACGAAGGTCTTCCGGAGACGTGGCCTGACGAACGAGGATGACCTGCTGGCCCTTGGCTGCAGCTTTCACGGAGTCTTCAGCGGAGAAATAAATCTTCCCGGAGGCAGCGCCAGGACCGGCAGGGAGTCCACTGCCAACTTTCTTGGCAGACTTCTCGGCCTTGGCATCAAAGATCGGAGCGAGGAGATGACCCAGATCATCTGCAGGGATACGAAGGATCGCCTCTTCCTTTTTGATGAGACGCTCTTTGACCATGTCCAGAGCGATATTCACAGCGGCAAAACCCGTGCGCTTTCCATTACGGGTCTGAAGCATCCAGAGTTTTCCTTCCTCGATGGTGAACTCAACATCCTGCACGTCGCGGAAGTGCTTCTCAAGCTTCTTTCGAGTCACGAGAAGTTCCTTATGGGACTTGGGAAGGTCTTTGGCCATCTTGGCAATGGGCTTAGGCGTGCGCACACCTGCCACGACGTCCTCACCCTGTGCATCGATGAGGTATTCACCGTAGAAAACATTTTCGCCAGTGGCTGGATCACGGGTGAACGCCACTCCGGTTCCAGAGGTCTTTCCTGTATTACCAAAGACCATGGCCTGCACGTTAACAGCGGTTCCCCAGGCAGCGGGGATACCGTATTTCTGACGGTAGACAATCGCGCGATCATTCTGCCATGAGTTGAAGACCGCATTGACGGCTCCCCTGAGCTGCTCCCGTGGGTCCTCTGGGAAATTCTTGCCAGAGCGCTTCTTGATCAGCGCTTTGAACGCCGCCACCACCTCACGGAGATCGTTCTCCTTGAGCCCGGAGTCATCCTTCACCTTCGCCTTCGCCTTGGCTTTATCAAGAATGACTTCGTAAGGGTCGTGATGCTCACCAGCTTCGGCTTCCACTTCCATTACGACACTCCCGTACATCTGAAGAAAACGACGGTAGGAATCCCAGGCAAATTTTGCATTACCAGTCTTCTTGGCGAGCGCTTCGACCACTTCATCATTGATTCCCAGATTCAGGATGGTGTCCATCATGCCGGGCATGGAC
Organism: Roseibacillus sp.; assembly: GCA_002709915.1. GTDB lineage: Bacteria > Verrucomicrobiota > Verrucomicrobiia > Verrucomicrobiales > Akkermansiaceae > Roseibacillus_B. Next base: position 6,274 of record PARF01000076.1, read on the forward strand.
TCACGAGCACCGGATCGGACGGAAAGGAGGAGAGGATTCTCAAGATCACCAAACTTCTTACCCATGGCCTTTTCGACCTTGGCTATATTCGCTTCAATCTCGGCATCCAGGGTCTTGGGATACTTCTTACCGTTGTCGTAGTAGTAAGTACAAACTTCGGTCGTAATGGTAAAACCAGCGGGAACGGGAACTCCGATACTGCTCATTTCAGCGAGATTTGCGCCCTTGCCCCCAAGGAGAGCCTTCATTGATCCGTCTCCGTCGCACTTTCCTGCGCCGAAGTAGTAGACATTCTGGTTCTTCTTACGGGTGCTAGCTTTGCGACGGGCAGGAGCCTTTTTGCGGGCTGTCTTACGTTTGATTGCCATCTTGGGAAGGGGTTTGGTATCGTTACAGATGCGATCGCCGGTGAGACAGAATTGCGCAGGCCGGCGCTCGCGGGCGCGCACCTTAGCAATCGTTTCTGAGCTGTCAATCAGCCAGTTCGGCCCCAAAACGGTCCTCAAAGCCAGCCCGAAAGAGTTCAACGATCAACAGATGAGAGAGTCCAGCGAGGCTGGACGCCGCGCAAGATCGTTGCACGGATATCAACACCTCTGCCGGAAACCGTAATCTTCTTGTAAGCTATCTGTGGCTGTTTTCCTCGAATTTTCTCTACTATGCTCCGATTGCTATTGCCAAGAAAGCGTAGTGGGCGCTATCCGTGGGATCGTCCAACGTACAAAAAGACTATGAGCATTATCCCAACTATCAGTTCAGGCACCGCAGGACCTCTCGGTGTTCAACATCTTCCGCGCCTCTGGCAGAAAGCTTCACTCGATGCCGCAGGCAAGCTTCATTCCGATTATCCAGCAGCGGGAGCCGGCTTCGACCAGATGACCCTCGACGCCCTTGGCATCGATCGTCAAGCCTTCCTCGACTACGTGTCGGCCGAAAAGCCAAACTACGTCGCGTGCGAGGCATGGTGTCAGGCCAACGGAAACTTTGATGCCGAGAAGGTCGCTGCTCACAACGCAGCAGTCAACGGCTACAATCATGATGAGGACACTCGCAACGGAATTCTCAGCGCCGTAGGCCTCGCGGCCGACGCGGGAATTCTCGATGCTGTAAATCTCAACAACCTCGAGGACTGGAATGACTTTCACGGCGCAGAAATCGCCGGTTGAGTGAGTCCTTAGAAAATTCTCACGCTAATTATGAAGAGCCCCGCCAACCGCGGGGCTCTTTTCTTGGTGAGGAAACACCCACCTGAGAGTCTAGCCTCTGTGGCGCCCGGGAAACGTCAGTTCAGCGATACCAGATTTATCGAGGTCCCCCAGCCCTTCGGCTGTCATTTTATCATACTGTTGCTTGGTCGCATCATTGACTGGCAGGCTTAATCCGGCATCTGCAGCAAGCGATTGGGCAATACCCGAGTCCTTTGCGGCATGCTCTGCTGAAAACCAGCACTCATGATCCCGGTCAATCATGTCCTCGGAGTCTGTCTCAAGAACCCGTGAGTTAGCACCTGTCTGAGAGAAGATTTCGCACATCATGGGTAAATCCAATCCAAGTGCCGAGGCAAGACCGAGTCCCTCCGCCAGACCAGCCGTATTAATATTCATCACCATGTTCACGAGGGCCTTAACCTTCGCTGCCTGCCCTGCCACGCCACAATAACGGAGATTGAGAGACAGATCATCCAGCAGTGCCCTGTTGGAATTAAAAACTTCCTCATCTCCGCCGATCATGAGGTATAGATTTCCTTCTCGGGCGTGACTGATACTCGACGCCATGGCTCCCTCAAGAACAGAAGCACCTGCTTGTTTCCCGGCTTCGTAGGCCTCCTGATGTGCCGCAGGAGACAGCGTTGCACAATTTATGAAGGTCTTACCGCTCGCCTCCCGGAGAAGATTGTCTCCTTCAGAAAAGTAAATTGCTCGCATTGCGTCATCATTCGTTATCACGGTAATAATGACGTCGGCAGAAGCGGTAACTTCTGCCAGCGTTTTGCAGTTCACTGCCGATAGTTCCTCCGCCAGTGCGGCGGAGATTTCCTTATTGATGTCGTAAACCGCAGTCACATCGTGACCACAGTCAAGTTGCAGGTGACGAGCCATGTTGGCTCCCATGCGTCCCACTCCGACAAATGCTACTTTTTGGCTCATTGGATATGTTCTTTGATACGTTACTTGAATTCTGGGTAAAATGGATTGTGGGCTTTTTCTTCTCCCACGCTTGTCATCGGTCCATGCCCGGGGCAGACGACCGTATGGTCCGCCAAGGTAAACAACTCAGACCTGTTGGTGGCCAATGCATCCTGATGGGAAATCATTCCTCCACCCATGGATTGAGCGAAAAGAGCGTCACCGGCTATCGCGACCGGACGCTCAAGCCCCTCAATCACATAAGTTATCCCGCCCGGCGAGTGCCCCTTGGTCAATCGGGTACTTATCTGTAATGATCCCACCGTGAAGCAATCTCCCGGCTGGAACCGTGTCGCTCCGGCTGCTGGCTCCAATGCGCTAACGTAAGTTTGCAGATCGGCGTTATGGGCTTCCACCGCAGCCCGGTCGATGATGTGGTCCAGATGCGTGTGAGTAAGAAAAAGTTGCCCCATCTCAAGACCAAGTTCTACTGCTGCTGCAATGGCTTTACTCGCATCAGTCCCTGTATCAAAAAGCGCAGCTGCTTTTGAGGCGGAATCCCAGATCAGGTAATTGTTGACGGTCATATCATCGAAAACCGTGTTGAACTGACGCAGCCCATCAATCTGAACCGGTTCAGGATACCATGAATTTGTCGCACGCTCTACGAGGGTATCTGCATCAAGACCCAGGGGAGACGCGACCCGTCGGAGAGCCTCCTCTTCAAAATGTCCCTCCTTAAGTTTCCCAATTGTCTCCTCCGGAACCCCGGTCAGAAACTCAAGAACGCCATCCGCGATACCAGTACCCCGCAGTGCTTTACCTAGCACGTCATCAAAATTATCTTCCAGGGGAATACTACTCATTGCTCCAATGTATTCACTTTCACCAGTTTTGTAATCCGTCCGAATCGGTTCCAGTCCTGAACGTATAGGTTACCTGTGGAGTCGAAGGCCAGCCCGTGCGGAGCAGTGAAATGACCCGGCCGGGCTTGATTAAGAGCAACGCCGTTTTTTCCTCGCTGACCAGAATTCGGATTCTCCCCAAGCAGCGCAATTACCTTTCCCTTCTTGTCGAGAATCTTCACGCCCCCGGCCAGTTCGGTTACGGCTACGACATCCCCTCGAAAAGCGAGATCTGTCGGCCTCCTCAACCCCGTTGCGGCCACTCCGATCCACTCACCATTCAAATTCCAGTGAGTCAGGCGACCATTTTCCCGGTCTGCTACCAGAATCCGCGGAGGGTCGAAGCGGTGATCAACAGCCATCCCGTGCGCAGTATTACACTGCCCGACACCCTTCCCACGACCAGCAAAGGTCTTGATCCACTGTCCTTGTCGATCAAACTTATGGATAAAATTTGAGCCATACCCAAGAGCCACAAAGATTGACCCGTCAGGAGCAATATCCGCTGCGGTTACTCCCCCCCAGCCTCCTTTAACCTCAGCAGTCTTTTCGTTGGGTATCTGGAAAACCTCTTTGCCCTCAAGGGTCATTTTTACCAGTCGCTTTCCAGCCGTGTGAGAAGCCCAGATATATTCTGCGCCTTCTTCTTCCTTGATAAAAAGATCGTGGATATTTCCGGGGCCGACTTTACCAACCTGCTTTCCCTTCTTATCGTAAATCAGGATCCCGCTCGATGTATCAGTACTGAAGTAAATTCTTCCTGCCTGATCAATCGCTACTCCGCCATTGGTACTGCCGACTCCACGATTTTCTGCCATCCCCCACCATGGGACGTTCTTGTATGTGTGAGTCCCTGACCCGGTAGCAACAGCTACAGTGAGAAGCTCACCCTGCGGGACACTCCCCTTATGCGGGTGTGCAGATAAGGAGAGCGGAAGTAAGAGTGCTGCTCCAAACAGCATTGTCTGTTTCATGACGGAAGAGATATGGCGTCTTCCCGTAGACAGGAAAAGAACTTTTGAGCTTGGTGACTGGTTCATTCGGAATATCAACCGAAGAGGCCACAAATTCCTCAAAACGGAAGGATCAAACCTTTCAAAGGTATTCCCGCTTCATATTCCCCTCTGACGCCCATACCTTGGCTATCAGCTGCAGCCTCTCTATGGCCTAAATGCATCTTCCGGGTCGGGGAGGTTCCTTGCATTCAGCTAGCGGCAATTGTGGGATGTGCCACATCTTTTCCATGTCACTCCTCTACAAGGATGAAATCAACCTGCTGCCGTTCAATATTTACATGCGCTACTCGAACCCGGACGAGCTGCCCCAGAAAGAGCTCTCCTCCCGCTGCGGTAAGGTATCGCATCCGGTGGCGTTCAAGGCGCCAGCTCCCTGGCGGGAAATGATCTCTTCTAACTAACCCTCTCTGTAGGATATCGAGCGCTTCAACCATCAATCCGATCTGGCGGACGTCAGTGATGACAGCCTCAAAAACGGGAGGGTGCGAGGAGTGCGTGCCGAGTGCCAACCACTCGAGCATCTTGAGGCGGTGGGACTCTGCTTCCGCGCTCGCGCTCGTTCGCTCACAGGTCGAAATGTGCCCGGCTATTTCAGCACATTGTGACTGGGTCATCCTGCGCCCGGATTCTTCTTCCGGGTTAGTCAGAAGTGGGTCAACTGCCCGGTGAACCACCAAGTCAGCATAACGGCGGATGGGGCTCGTAAAATGGCAGTAGTCACTCTTGGAGAGACCGTAATGACCCAAAGGCTCCTCACGATAGCTCGCCCGCTTCAGGCTCTTGAGCAATCCAAGCTTGATGGAGTGTTCCCCGGGGTGCCCCCGACAATCGTCAAGCAGCCGCTGAATGTGTTTCTTATTCAGGAGATCTCCCGGCTCATAGCCATGCATCCTCGCCAGCTCCGCAAATTCATGAATCTTGTCATGGTCTGGATCATCATGTACTCGGTAGATCGATGGACGCATCGCATTTTTCACTGCAAGCGCAACCGCCTCGTTGGCTGCCAGCATGAACTCCTCAATCAGCTGGTGGCTCTCATTGTAATCATCACGACGGTAGCCCGCCGCACGCCCATGCGCATCCAGCTCCATGCGCACTTCCGGGAAATCGAGATCGAGGGCACCCTCAGCAAACCTTCGCTGGCGGAGGATTTCAGCGAGTTCCCAGCTCTGGTTGATAAGAACTTCAACCTCGTCCGACCTTGCCCCGGCCTCTTTTCCTCCCGCATCAAGGATTGCTTGCGCCTCGTCATAGGTGAGCCTTCTTCGCGATCGAATAATAGCTCGCTCAAGACGCGAAAGAATCATTTTTCCCTTCCGGTCGAATTGCATCACGGCACAACGCGTAAACCGATCCTCCCCGGGAACCAATGAACAGATTCCATTACTCAACTGCTCGGGCAGCATCGGAAGTACGCGGTCGACGAGGTAGGTCGAGTTACCCCGCTTCCGGGCCTCCTGGTCGATTGCGGTATCGGGTCTTACGTAATGAGCGACATCAGCAATGTGAACGGCCAGCTCCCATCCGTCGTCCATTTTTCTCACCCATATCGCATCATCAAAATCCCGCGCATCCGCTGGATCAATCGTAATCACAACAGCTTCTCTCCAGTCAACGCGTCCTAGTAATGATTCGCCATCTACATCCGAAGAAACATGCTCCGCTTCCTCGAGAACTTCGCTGGAAAATTCTTCTCGCAATCCGTGCCTGAGAATAATCCCCCGAATATCAACTCCCGTATCGTCAGGCCAGCCAAGCACTTCAACAACCTCTCCCTTAGGCGCTAACTGCCGGCTTCTCCACTCCAGCAGACGCACGGCGACCTTCTGTCCTGATTCGCCTCCCGCGCAATCATCCAACTCAATTGTTGAGGGCAATGACCGGTCTTCAGGCTTAACGTAGATGAACCCTCTACGTTCAATCAACGTTCCAACAACCACGCCACTCCGACGTTCCAGAATCCGTTCAACCCTTCCACTGGCATGATCCTCTGCCCCTGGAGCATCGAGAATCCTTTTCTTATGCCGGGCATGCTTCCACCAGATCGGGGGGCCGAGACGATCTACACTCAGGACCACCCGGTCACCATCCAGCGCCACCGAGGTCTTCTGCGCGCTTACATGGATACGTTTGAAACGTTCCAGATCAATGTCACTTGCTACATTAGCCGGATCCTGCAGGTCAGGATAAAACCACGCCGCTCCCCGGGCCTTAAAGCGGAGAGTTCCAGAAAGGTGATTCCCTTCCTGCCCGCGCAGACGATAGCGGGCCTTTTTCCCTTTCACCACCGTTCCCTCCCTTTCGAGAGACGCAAGTTCGGCACGCAGGTCTGACCGTTGTTCAGCCGATAGGCCAAGCTCTTGAGAAATTTCCCCTTTATTTTTCGGGCGGTAGGCAGGCAGATGCATCAAGGCGAGAATCCTCTCTCGTAATGTCCCTCTCTCCGGCACGCAGTCACTCTGGATCCCTGTGCGACAAGCAGCAATGATGAACGGAAAATTTAAACAGTGTTATCCTGCTCCGCAACCTATGCAGCACTACACTTCCATGGCATGCTCCATGAAGGTTTATTTGGCAGATTGCGTCTTCAACTGGTTCCCTTCCTGAGCAGAGGGACTGGCAAGGCCTACCACAAAAAGTGACAGTCCGTTCCTCGGAGACATTTCCGTTTCAGCCGCCCAGAGTGCAGGAACTCCGAAGCCCACAGGGAAAGCCATAATTTTTCAGAGGCCCCATGCTGGCGATCCGAAGCGACCGACCGGTCACCATTAACCCCACCGGCCTCCTCCGAAAAAAACGTGCATCATTGATACCTCAACCAAGATGAAAAAGAACACTCCTCTCTTTCGTGGGCGCCTTCCGGGAACATCAACACGACGAAGGTGGCCATTTTGGGCATCAATTGCCCAAGCTCCCACTACAGATTGACATTGCAATCACAGCTCGAACCGAGGTGCTTCGACCAAATGACCGCTGCGCTGACAAAATTTGAGTTGCATGGCTGCTTTAACTCCTTCAGCTTGGTATTGACATTGTAATTCCTAAATCAGGAGATTGCCAAAGTCCGTAGATCCCCCCACCTTTCCGCGGGAGGTAGACTCCCCAAATCCCAACATCCATGAAGATCATCTCCAAGCCCTCCCGAAAAGACGGATTTACCCTTATCGAGCTACTCGTCGTGATCGCTATCATTGCGATCCTCGCCGCGCTCGGCTTCAGCGCCGGCGGAGCCGTAATGAACACCGCCAAAAAAACCGTTGCCGCCAACGATTGCACGGGCCTCGTAACAGCAGTGCAGACCTTCTATGACGACTACAACTACCTGCCTGATGCGCCCGAGGCTGGGGCCGCTCCAGGGGCGCCGACAACTGCCGAACTGATGGATCAGCTCGTTGGGTTCGATGTTGAAAATAATCCTAAGGAGGTCCGCTACTTTCAGGGAAAAGAAGCCAAGGGTAAAACTCTGAACGGTGCCTACGGCGGCCTCTTCTACACCGAGCGATCCGTACAGCTGTTCGACGCGTGGAAGAAGACAGGAACCGCCGCGACCAATCGCCACTACTTCGTTGTCATGGACACTGATCTTGATGACGAGATGGTGGATCCGTTCGATGGTGCCAAGCCACTCTTTGGGCGCCGGGTAATCGCGTGGAGCACCGGAAAAGATGGGCAGTATACAGCCGGTCAGGCAAGAGCCACCAAGAACAGGGATAACGTTTACTCGTGGCGTGGTAAGAATTAAGTAAGGCTGATTCCATCCACTTATGGAAAAGCTGGCCGCCGGCCAGCTTTTTTTGTATCGCAGACACTGTATCCGGCTACGAATACTCAGGAGTGCGCCGGTCATAAGCGATCAGGAAAAATACCGGACTCCCCCGATCTTTGCCTCTTCTCGAAAGAAAAAGCCGGGCGGTTTCCCGCCCGGCTTCTCGCGGTCTTACGACCTTGATTATCTACTTCGAGGTTTGGCTTAGAATCCCATTCCGCCGCCACCATGATCGTGGCCGTGCGGCTCAGGAGCCTCGTCCTCAGGGATATCAGTAATCACGCACTCAGTGGTCAGAAGCAGTCCGGCGATGGACGCCGCGTTCTGAAGCGCACTTCGTGTTACCTTGGTAGGATCGACAACACCCTGACCGATAAGGTCAACGTATTCATCCTTGGCGACATCGTAACCGGTAGAACCGTCGGAGTTCTTGACGTGTTCGACGATGAGAGCTCCTTCCCGGCCAGCGTTAGCCGCCAGTTGCCGGAGGGGTGCCTCTACCGCGCTGCGAACAAGGTCCACCCCGGTAGCTTCGTCACCTTCCAGTTTCACCTCGTCAAGGGCATCCTGCGCACGAATAAGAGCAGTTCCGCCCCCAGGAACGATTCCTTCCTCCACCGCTGCGCGGGTGGCGTGAAGAGCGTCTTCCACGCGGGCCTTCTTTTCTTTCATTTCCGTCTCGGTAGCTGCACCAACATTGATAACAGCAACTCCACCAGCGAGCTTGGCGAGACGCTCCTGAAGTTTTTCACGATCGTAATCGGAGGTGGTCTCATCAATCTGCCTGCGGATTTGACCAACTCGTCCGTGGACGGCTTCGCTGCCACCTCCACCTTCGACGATTGTGGTATCTTCCTTCCCGATCTTGATGGTCTTTGCTTCCCCGAGTTGGTCGAGCTCAATACTCTCGAGCTTGATACCGAGATCCTCGGTGATGCACTGGCCACCGGTCAGGATAGCAATGTCTTCCATCATGGCCTTGCGGCGGTCACCGAATCCAGGGGCCTTCACAGCCGCGATATTCAGTGTTCCACGAATCTTATTGACCACGAGGGTTGCAAGGGCCTCGCCTTCTACGTCCTCCGCAATAATCAGAAGAGGGCGACTGGTCTTTGCCACCTTCTCAAGAAGCGGAAGCATATCCTTCAAACTGGAGATCTTCTTCTCATGGATCAGGATATAGGCGTTATCCAGATTGACCTCCATGCTCTCGGAGTCGGTCACGAAGTACGGAGAGAGATATCCCTTATCGAATTGCATCCCCTCGACCACGTCCAGAGTTGTCTCGATGCCTTTCGCCTCCTCCACCGTGATGGTCCCATCCTTACCGACCTTGTCCATGGCCTCGGCGATGATATTGCCGATTTCGCGGTCCCAGTTGGCAGAAACAGTAGCTACCTGGGCGATCTGGTCGCTGTCAGAAACCTCTTGCGAAATTTCGGCCAGACGACTCACGATAGCCTCAGAAGCCTTCATGATTCCCCGCTGCAGGCTGATAGGATTGGCCCCGGCAGTCACGTTGCGAAGACCTTCCTTGTAAACGGCCTCAGCAAGCACGGTCGCGGTGGTGGTTCCGTCTCCTGCGACATCGGAGGTCTTGCTTGAGACCTCACGGATGAGCTGAGCTCCCATGTTTTCGTAAGGATCCTCGAGATCGATCTCCTTAGCCACCGAAACACCGTCCTTGGTGATAGTGGGGGACCCGAATTTCTTATCGAGGATCACGTTCCGTCCAGCTGGTCCAAGAGTGGCTTTCACCGCAGCGGCCAGTTTCTCTACCCCGCGCAGGAGCGCATGGCGGGCAGATTCGTCAAACTTTAGTTGCTTGGCAGACATTGTTTTTCTTTCAGTTTTCTATTGAGTGTGTTGAGCCCCGGACCGCGCCCCTACCGGGGACCGATTCCGAGAGCGGGAGTTAGTCCGCGATCACCCCGAGGATGTCTCCCTCGTTGATGATGAGGAGATCTGCTCCATCGACTTTGACATCCGTTCCCCCGTATTTCGAGATAAGGACTTTATTGCCCTCCTCGACCGAGAATTGGATTTCGTTTCCGTTTTCATCTTTTCCGCCGGTGCCGAGTGCGACGACTTCAGCTTCCTGCGGCTTCTCCTGGGCACTGTCGGGAAGCACAATGCCGCCGGCACTGACTTCTTCAGCGTCGAGCCGTTTTACGAGCACGCGCTGACCGAGTGGTTTGATACTAGCCATGATTCCGTTGTGGTTTTGGTTTGTTTTATTTTGGTTTGGTTGAGTAGCCGCTCCGCCTTCCGGAGAAGAGCGGGGCGGGAAACTGACAGATTACTTCTCGGCGTCAACGACTTCCGCATCGACGACCTTCCCTTTTGCTTCTCTGGGCTCATCGGGAGCATCTTCCGGACCTCCCTGACCGCCTGCTGCAGCAGCTGCTGCGGCTGCAGCCGCCGGATCCATTTCCGCTGCGCCAGCAGCCTGCTGGGCGGCAGCCATGAGCTCACCCATGGTCTTTTCAAGATCGCCTGTTGCTGCACGCACTGCTTCGATATCATCGGCTTTGAGTGCGGAGCTTACTGCCTCGGTCTTACTCTCGAGGCTGGCCTTTAACTCTGCGGGAACCTTGTCGCCGAGCTCCTCGAGCTGTTTTCCGACCTGATAAACAAGATTCTCCGCCTTGTTTTTCTCGTCAACCTCCTCCGCTCTCTTCTTATCTTCCTCCGAGTGAGCTTCAGCTTCTTGCTTCGCCTTCTCGATCTCCTCCTCACTCAAACCACTAGAACCTTCAATGGAGATCTTTTTCTCATTGTTGTTCTTCTTGTCGGTAGCGGTGACATGCAGAATTCCATTCGAATCTATGTCAAAGGTCACCTCAATCTGTGGCATACCGCGGGGAGCCGACTCGATTCCTTCCAGATTGAAGGTTCCTAGTATCTTGTTATCAGCAAAAAGAGGACGCTCTCCCTGGCAGACTCGAATCGTCACTTCCGGCTGGTTGTCTGCAGCGGTTGAAAACACTTGCGACTTTTTCACCGGAATTGTCGTGTTTCGCTCTATCATCGGAGTTGCCCGACTTCCCTCGGTCTCGATCGCAAGGGTGAGGGGTGTCACGTCGAGAAGGACTACGTCTTTCACGTCACCCTGCAGAACTCCCCCTTGGATACCTGCTCCAATGGCAACAACTTCATCAGGATTTACTCCCTTGTGCGGCTCCTTCCCTGCCAGTTCGTGAGCAACTTCCTGCACCTTGGGCATGCGGGTCATCCCCCCGACGAGAACCAACTCATCAATTTCGCTGGCACTTACTCCTGCCTCTTTGAGGCAATCGCGGACGGGCTGTTTCGTTCGATCGAGAAGCGGCTCGGTGAGTTGTTCCATCTTTGAGCGGGAAAGCTCCATCTGGATATGCTTGGGCCCTGTCTGGTCCGCCGTTACAAAAGGAAGATTAATCTCGTAACTACTGGAAGAACTCAGGGCTATTTTTGCCTTTTCGGCTTCTTCCTTAATCCGTTGAAGAGCATCTGGCTGGCCACTGAGATCAACCCCCTCCTTCGATTGAAAATCTGAGACAACCCAGTCGATAATCGCACTGTCCCAGTCGTCACCACCCAGCTGGGTGTCGCCATCGGTCGCCATGACCTCAAACACTCCATCTCCAATATCGAGAACCGATATGTCGAACGTTCCACCACCCAGATCGTAAACGGCGATTTTTTCATCGCTCTTCCTGTCGAGACCGTAGGCCAGGGATGCTGCCGTTGGTTCGTTGATAATACGACGAACTTTGAGCCCTGCGATTTCTCCCGACGCCTTGGTCGCATTCCGCTGAGAGTCATTGAAATATGCTGGGACTGTAATAACGGCCTCCTCAATGCTCTCTCCCAGCTTTGCTTCGGCATCCGCCTTCATCTTAGCAAGAACCATCGCGGAGATCTCCTGGGGAGAGTATGCCTTTGTTTCCCCGTCGATCTCGACTTCGATGTGAGCATCTCCGTTCTCAGCCTCGACGATCGTATAGGGAAGCTTCTTATCTTCCTCAGTGAGTTCCGCGAACTTCCGCCCGATCAGCCGTTTCGCTGAAAAAATGGTGTTTCGTGGGTTGGTAACCGCTTGACGCTTGGCAGCCTGCCCCACTAACCGTTCTCCCCCCTTGGCAAAGGCCACAACGGAGGGTGTCGTCCTCGCACCTTCAGAATTCTCCAATACGACAGGTTCTCCTGCCTCCATGACAGACATACACGAGTTTGTAGTCCCAAGATCGATTCCTAGTATTTTTCCCATTTGCTTTTGTTGTTTTTCCCTCCGGCTTTGGTCCCTACCTGCGGCTTCGGGGTTCGTTAAAAAGTGTTCTCCACGAAATATATCCCGTTTCTCTTGGCAGGTTCCGTACCAACCAAGGCTTGTATTTGTATAAACAACTAACAATCAGCTCTTAATGTTTCTTTTCCATCTTTCCATCTATTCGGCAAGAGTGCCATTATGACTCACTTTGTCCCTCTTCTGGTGGCCTAATTGTCCCACCGATACAATCTGGCACACTCTTGGAAGTATCACCCGGCTCAATCGGGACCCGATTGAACGGAGATAGGGTAAACACTTGTGACTAATTTTGATCAGTTAACTCACGAGTCACTCGCAACCTCTTTCCTCCGGCTCCCCATTTTAACGGAGCATCGACAAGACCCCATCTAACTGACAACAATCTTGCAGAAAAACTCTCATGACTGATACACCAGATTCCGATACCGGGGACGATAAAGCGCCAGAGCAAACGGCTTCCGAAAAGGCCGCTCCGAAAAGTGCTCCCAAATTTATCTTTCCAGGGGCAGAGGAAGATTCGTCATCACCATCCGGTCCGTCCCTGAACTTTCCTTCCGATCAAGACCCCTTGTCTCAGACGAGCACTACCGCCACGGAGCCGGAGACACCGCCCCAACCCGCATCGGAATCACTGACCAGCACCCCCGCAGAACCTCCTGCTCCTCCGGCAGAGCCTCCTGCTCCTCCGGCAGAGCCTCCTGCTCCTCCGGCAGAGCCTCCCGCTCCTCCGGCAGAGCCTCCTGCTCCCCCGGCAGAACCTCCTGCTCCTCCA
>PARF01000077.1 GCA_002709915.1 Roseibacillus sp.
ATTCAACCGGAGCAAGCGCAGAACCTTCTGCCGATGCTGTAAAGCCCGTCCCCACCGAGTCTCCGGGCAAGGAACCCAGTCCATCCTCGCTGAGCGATGCTGACATTGAGCGACTGCTGAAAGAAGCTGTTGACTTTGAATCACTGCCAGAGCGAGACGGCCTCATTTACCATGACGACAAACCATACAGCGGGTGGGGAAAGGAAATGTATGATTCAGACCAAGCGTTCCGACTAGTTGAAATCAAAGACGGCAAGCCGGATGGCCTCATGATAGAGTGGCACCAGAACGGCCAAAAGTGGGGCGAGGCAACCTTCAAGGATCGCAAACCGGTCGGCCTCTTCTTGAGGTGGCACGAGAATGGCCAGAAGGCGGCAGAAGCAACCTTCAAAGACGGCGAGTTGGTCTCCGCCAAATACTGGAACAGCAAAGGCGAAGAGGTTGAGACGGAGGAGGAGGCCCGGAAGTGACCTCACCCTGTCCTGATCTGCGTGGATTTGACTGGTGCGTTAGTTAGTAAGAAGCAACTTCGGGACGGTGGGGGAAGTGTCTCCAACCAGTCATTTTGCCATGCCTGTAAGTGATGCGAAGCCATGGCCACCCGCCTTCGGTATATCTGACCATTATTCCATTACCATCCTCAACATTGGTTTCGGGACACCTTTCGCCTTCGGGTGTCCACACAATGGCGGTCACCATGAGGCCGTCAATGTAGGTCGCTTCATTTTCCTTCTGCCCGGCTTTATACCAGTTCCTCCAGATACCGTCCATTTGACCGTCCACGTGAGTTCCTTTTCTCCTCAACTGTCCGAACTCGTCCCAAGCAATCAAAGGCCCATGATGTTGGCCGTCCTTGTAGTTTATCTCAGACAGCTTCCCACCATTCTCATACCAATGGAACTTGGTTCCGTCCCGTTTACCATCCTTGTAGCTTATTTCCGTCATCTTTTGCCCGCCGTGCCAGTAAGCAACCGCTTTACCAGTAAAAGGAGTGTTCTGGTCAGGAAGGTAATGACGTTGTTTGCCAGCCTCGCCCCGCTTCTGCAGCGATTTGATCGCGACCTCTTTTGTTTCGGCACCCAAAAGCGGGAAGGAGGCCATAAGGAAAAACACGAGTATACTTTTCATAGACGCCAGGTAGCCGGGGATAAGAACCATGTTCAGTCTCTTTGCTACTCCTAAGGGTTGCACAAATTTTTCGGGATGCACGATGGTTTCTGAAAACTGTTGGAGAATTGTTCAACATGAGTTTTTCCCGGGCTGTCGCTGCCTCCCAGTACGATTTTTGCCCATACCTCGATCTACGACAAAAGCCACGTCCAGTTCATGATAAAGAAGGCCTGAATCAGGAGAAAGAGGAGGGAGCCGGTGACATGAAAGGAGCGCCTCTTTGTCACCATGAGGAAAATAAAGAGCCCGGTGGCGATGATTCGGACGAGATGCTGGCCTAGACCATACTCGCCGTCTTTCATCACGAAGCCGCCGAACAAGAGATCTGACAGACTGAAGGTCACCATCAGGCTGATAAATAGAATGAAAAATGGTTTCCTCTGATTAATAAATTGTCCGTCCAGCTCTTCGGAATGCGGCTCTGGCACACGCAGTAGGGAGCAGATAATATACATGATGATCGGCCCCATCAGTAACACCAGGAGCTCAAAGTAGGACCACTCCAGCTTGTCGGCTTGCACCCACGAAGCCCAGAAATACTGAATGAGCATGTTCAGCATATTGATGATCCAGAGCAGACTGAGAGTTCTCCCCTTACATGCGACCCTGATGATCTTCGCTACACCCTGCAGTAATTCAGCGACGCCAAGTCCGATGATTATCGAAACCAGAACCATGATAAATTCGAACCTGTTCATAGTGCGTCACCCCTACCATGCCATCCCCGGCAGCCACAAGCGTCCGTGCTTGCCGTTTGTGGTTCCGCAGAGTTAAGATTTAGGAGTGAATAAAGTTCTCGTAGTGTGCGCAGCACTCTTTGTCGCCGGCTGTGGAGCGCAATCTGAAGAGCGTATCCTTTCCTGGCACAGCTTGATTGTAGTGGAAAAAAGTGGTGATCTGCTGGTGACCGAGACTATCAAGGTCCGAGCAGCGGGAAGGGCTATAAAGCGGGGCATTTTGCGTGATCTTCCACTCCTCTTCGACGCTGAGTCCAAGCCGCCTACAAAAGACCTTGATCAAGCTCTGAAAAAACCCATCGGAGTCGTCTCGGTAAAGCGAAACGGGGAGCGAGAGCACTACGGGGTCGAAAACAATGGAGATCGAGTAACTGTTCGTATCGGCCGGCGAGAGGTCTTCCTGAAGCCGGGCATTTATACGTATGAAATCACTTATCGGACAGGGCGGCAGCTCTCCCATGACGAAGGCAGGGACGCCGTGTATTGGAATGTTAATGGCACGGGATGGTCATTTCCGATCGATGAGATGAGTGCCACGGTGACCTTGCCGGCAGGGATCAAGGGAACCAAGATCCGGGGATACACCGGGAAGCTGAATGAGAAGGGAGAAGATTACCGAGCCGAACTGACCGAGACCGGGGCGACTATTGCTTCTACCCGTCCGTTTGATCCCAAGGAAAACCTTTCCTTGGTGCTCGAGTGGCCTCCGGGGCTGCTAGACGCAGCCGCCTACGGAAAATGAGTGCGAATTCTCCCGAAAAATCCCTGGCTGGAACGAGCGCCTGCCGCGAGAGCCTTTTTATACAAAGCTACTCGCGGGCGGACTCTCGATAGCCTAGCGCACAGAGTAGAGACATGAATATCCTCCAAGCATGAACAAGATTACGAATCGGAAGTGTAGCCCGAGAGGTGCTGAAAATGTATTCGGGGAGCCGTTGCACCAATGTTGCACATCTCCCTTAACGGGCTTTGAGCGCGATGGTTTTTGTCATACTGGTCCTGATGATCGAGGTGTGCACGTCGTCTGTGCACAGATGACGGAGGACTTTCTCTCCTACACCCGTGCTCGAGGTAATGACTTGAGCGCGCCCGCTCCCATGTACGGCTTTCCTGGACTCAAGCCCGGTGACCGATGGTGTCTCTGCGCCGCACGATGGGCTGAGGCCGAGCGGGCAGGGGTGGCGCCCCTCGTCGACCTCGAAGCCACTCAGGAAAAAGCTCTTGAGTTCGTCTCGCTTGAGCTGCTCCAAAAGTATGCGCTTAAGCGTCCGTGATTGAGCCGCGTAGACGTTCGCTAGACTGGGGGCAAGCCGAGGTGCCAGCCGGTGCTGGTGGTGGCGGGCATCAGGAACGCTTCGTGGGTCATTCACAAGGAGCATTGACCCCATAGCGGGAGGTCGTCAGGTTAGGCCTCCGACGTGCCCGGATCACCTTATGATCGTGAACCTTCTTCGTATCCTGTCTCTCGTTTCTGTGTCGCTCGCGATCGCGCAGGCCGCTTCGCTGGAAATTGACTCTAAGACCGGCCAGTATCGGGATCTTTCCTACGCGGCGCTCACCGAGAAGGGGTTGTCAGCAGAAGAGCGCACGCGCCTCTTTGGCGGGGAAACCGTTCATTATGGTGAACTCACCGAAAAGGAGAGGTTCGCGGCGCGAACAGAGTTGGCAGACATGCTGGGCATGATCAACGAGGAGCTGGTAGAGCAGTGCCGAACCGAGATTCACCGGTGGCTTATGCAGCAGGCTGCTGATCTTCCCGCGGTCTACGCGGGCCGCGACATGCACAAGATCAAAACGGGCGCGGCGGTCTTCTTCAGGGCCTACGAGATCTTCCGCCGGAAGGACTACCTGCAAGCGGGGCTGGACCGGGCCGACTTGATTCTGAAGGCGCAGTGGCCGCGGGGACACTGGCCGTGGCCCGGCAAGAGCGCGAACTTTGTCCGCATACAGGACGGTTTCAATGACACTCCGTTCTGGATCATGCTCTACGCCCACAAGGTAACTGGAGATAAGAAATACCTGGAGTCCGCACGCCGCTGTGCCGATGTGATGCTTGAGCTCCAACGCCCCGGGGGCGGATGGGGCGACCAGTGGTCCTTCAATGGGTCAGCGTCAGGCAATAGTGGAGTCTACCACGGAATCTCCTTTAACGACGGGCCGACCAACGCGCAGTTTCGTATGATGGTGGCGATTTATCACCTGACCCGGGATCGCAAGTATATCGCTAACCTTCATAAACTTTGGCCCTGGATTCAAAAAGCGAACCTCGGAGAAAAGGACCCGGTGGTCGGATGGGCGGATCAATACAACGATGATGGCACCCCGGTGCGGGCCCGCCGTTACGAAATCGAGCTTCCCAGTAACTACGCCCTCACCCGTGCGGTGGGTCCCCTCTTAGTCTGGCTTTACCTCATCACTGGCGAGGAGGAGCAGATTGAACTCTTGCGCAAGGCCTACGACTGGCACGAGGAGATGCGTCTACGAGATCTGGAGCCGGAAAACTGGAGACTCCTTGCGCAATTAAACCAGCATCAGGCCAAAGCCGGGCACAATTACTGCTATCGTCCAGGCTGGGGAAGTGCCTGGCTTCCCGACGGCTCTAACTGGGGTGGGGTGACCGGCTACAACGTCTTCGTCTGGTATCCCATCGACGAGGAGCGTCGCAAGAAAT
The DNA here is from genome assembly GCA_002709915.1 of Roseibacillus sp. Lineage (GTDB taxonomy): Bacteria > Verrucomicrobiota > Verrucomicrobiia > Verrucomicrobiales > Akkermansiaceae > Roseibacillus_B. The sequence goes on from PARF01000077.1 coordinate 4,579, forward strand.
ACGGTCGCTTTCTTCCGGTTCAGAGTCACGAAGTCACCATCACAAAGGCGGGGAAGGCAACAAAGGAACGGCGGTCCCTCAGCGAATCGCAGGGATGGCTGCAAATCTATAGCAGGGATGAAGCCTACTATGGTCGCCACATGTGCCATTGTTCGATTGGCAACGATCTCAGCGAGATCCGCCGGGCGCTCCTTGAGCACAAGCGCGGGGGCCGTGTTGCGCTCCAGAAATACTACAGCAATCCGACCAGCTACACCGCCGATCAGTATCTGCAAGCCCGGCTCGACGCGGCGCGCCGTTGCCTGCAGGAGCGCAACGTGAAGCTCGCCCGCAATTCAGACCAGAAAGGGATTCTTGCTCTACCAGATCCCGGTGCTCTCGTCGGGCAGAAGGGGCGCTGGTACGGAGACAAGTATCGGAGTCCTCTCGGACCCGTCCCGCGGAAGGGGCCAAATGCCGTAGCGGGCGATTGGCCAACCAAGTGGGGGGCCTCGTATTACGAGTTCACGCATCACGTCTCGGGCGGGGAACGGGGAAATGTCGGCTGGTATCAATGGCAACTCGTCCACGATCATCTGCTTGCCCACGGGAAGATTGGCCCAGATTCGGCAGCTCGTGGTGGTCGTGGTTTCCAAGGAGTGGCGTTTCACAACAGCCTCGATTCCTGGGATGCCTTCGGGGAATGGATGATGGCCTGCATCGAGCGTGAAAACCACTTTGATCTCCCGTGGCCAAAAGACTAGCAAGGATCGAAAGGCTCGGACCGTGTGACATGGTGCGCTAAAGGCCAAGGACGATCCGCATGACTGACTGGACAGTTATGGAGCAAAGGCAACGGATCCTCGTTTTGTGACCCGTGCAGTGGGAGGCAGGTGATTCTGGTGATGGCTAGCGCGGTCCTTAGATTGCAGAGAACCCCGCTCTCATCGAGGTCAAAGCGCCGCCAGTACTTTCAAATTCAGCAGTATACCAGGAACAGGCGTCAAACCTTCACCGCTCAATCTTTCGATGAAAGGGATTTCTGATGTTGCGCTTTTTGGGGAGAGGCCGCTTTGCTAATAGGGGAGTGCCATGAAACAGATCGACCTCAAATCAGTCCTTATTGGAGTATTTTTTGCGACCACCTTCATTCTTTCCCTTGGAGCAACTGGACCGCAAGATAAAGGGGTGAAATCGCCCTCCTGGGATGAGTCCCAAAAGTGGGAATGGACTATCCTTCCTTTTGTGGATGCGGACGGTCTTAAGAGAGTTGGTGACGCCGGATACGAATTTGTTGATTGTGATCAAAAACTGCGTACCTCGGTGTGGCGCAGGCGAATAAAATAACCTTTTCAGGTTTTGCGGGAAGGTGCCGATAGACACTTTCGGACGAGCAGAAACGCTGCCCTCGGTCAGGGGCATGGACTTATGATGACCGTCTCTTTTTGAGGATGAAAGAGCAACGGTTCTTTCTGAAGGGAGAGGCTTGGCTCTTCAGAGGATGGGAGAAAATCCTTTCTTCAATCTCCTGCGAGAGTGATCCTCAAGGGAACTGTTCGGAAAAATAATATATGGATGAAAGGTATGTGCTGGATTCCTTTTATGGAGAAAGAGGGGTGTAGAGCCAGTTCATACGGGATCTGGATATCATGAGAATTTTCTTCTTTATTTAGATGTCTCTTAATTCTGATTGCATCAAAACGGCAGAGCACTTTAGCTGCAATATGTTCAATATTCCAAAACTGCTTTGTGGTGCAGCAGGACTGCTACTCTTCATTAATTCCAGCGTTGCTTCTGCCGATCATCACGCTGGCGGAGACAAGATCAAGGTTCTGCTTATTGACGGCCAGAACAATCACGATTGGAGACGGTGTTCACCGGTGATGACTTCTACCCTCGAGGCGAGTGGTAAGTTCACTGTTCATACCGAAACGGTCACCGAGGCAGATGTTATTGACTGGATTGTTGATTTTTCGGCCTATGATGTAGTTCTCTCAAACTATAACGGCAAGCCGTGGCAGGAAAAAACCCAGAAGGCTTTTGTTAAGTATATCGAGGAGGGTGGTAATCTGGTAGTCGTTCACGCTGCAGACAATTCGTTCCGGGAATGGAAGGAGTATAATCTGATGATCGGCCTTGGAGGATGGGGCGGTCGCAACGAAAAGGACGGCCCTTATGTGTATTGGAAGGACGGTAAAGTGGTCCGGGATAACTCCAAGGGACGGGGAGGTTCACATGGTCGCGCATGGGAGTATAAGGTGGTAGTTCGCGATACAGAGCACCCGATTACAAAAGGTTTGCCCAAGGAGTTTCTTCAGGCCAAGGAAGAGCTTTATGATCGCCTGCGCGGTCCGGGTGAAAATATGAAAATTCTAGCGACTGCTTTAGCCAAAGGAGGCTCTGAGCGCCATGAGCCAGTACTGATGACTATCACCTACGGAAAGGGGCGAATCTTCCATACGGTAATGGGTCACGACAGCAAGTCGATGCTGGGAGTAGCGTTTCAGGAGACCTTGCTTCGAGGGACTGAGTGGGCCGCTACCGGAAAGGTTACCTTTCCACCGGTGACCGCCGCAGAACTCCCTGCCGATCGAGCCCTTTCTCGTGATCCGAAAGCGAGCACACCCGCTCGCCAGGATCAGGAATAGTGTTTCTCTCAAAGCACACGGACAAAGAGGGAGGCGACTATTAAATGCAGGAGCGTGGGTCCTGCTGCTCCTCTCCCGTCAGTCGTAGTGTGCGATGATTATTGGTCAGGCATAGGAGTCACGTGTTCGCGGTAAACTCAGTCCGAATAGTTGCAGGAGCGCTTGTTCTTCTTTGGGGGACAGCGCATGGGCAGGGTCTGCTCAGAACCTTTGATACATTTTGTGAGGATTTTGCCGGAGTCATTCCGCTCGTGCCCAAGATCGATAAAGAGAGCATAACTTTTTCCTGCTTCAGGGCTAGCGATGGCCTTTTGTCCAGATATAACGTTCGTTATACCTTCCGGAAGGCGCGCAGGGAGAGGGACATGCCGTGTATCGCGGTGATCGTGGATATCCCCTCGGCCGATGATCGGACAAAGGCGCTCATGCGCAAAGCCCTTGTGGCTCACGGATTGGAGGTGTGGGGAGCCGAGGTGGTGGAACGAGGTGGCTTTGGTGTCCCGGGCAAGTCGACTTTTGAATACGGCCGGAAGACCGCGAAGGCACCATCCTTTCTGATTATTGAAGAAGAACTCAAGCGTCCAGGGCTTGCCGATCTGACTCGCCTTACGATCCAGGCAAAGACCTACAAGGTTTCGCAGTATAACAGGTTCCGAATTAAATGAGACCGTGGTGGAGCTCCCGGTTGCATTCGAACGTGTAAGGTTTGAGGGGTTTCGGGATGCAAAGCCCCGAGATTTAAAGGAATCAATCGCTCACGGTTACATTATCGAGAGACAGCCCACTGAAGGCATCCGGGGTATCATCACTGATAAAATTCCACTCGATGATAATGCTGTTTCCAAAAGAGTCCTCGGGTAGAGGAATTCGGATAGTGCGCCAGTCGTCATCAAAAACATTCATGTCGATGGGAATTTCGTCGCCGAGGAGAGTTAAGTCGGTGGACCTCAAAAATCGGACAGCTGCCGCATCACCAAAGCCATCGGCATCTCGGAATGCACTAAAAGATAACTCAGCGGAAGAGGCGGCGCTGAGATCGATGCTGGGAGATCTCAGAGTAATGTTGGAGTTTGGACCATAATCACCAAGGTTGGTAGACCATGCGCGGGTCGAGCCATCTGCGCCGGTAAGGGGTCCGGTGCTTGCGGAGGGGGTTCCCAACTCCCATGTAGTGGCCGCATCTTGATCATTGATCAAGGGGATCCATTCTGCGCCGCCATCTTCAAAGTCGGAGAAGTAGTAAATTTGGGGAGGTGGTTGAAACTCCTCAATAACGAAGTAGCGCTGAGGCTCCGGAGGTTGACGGATAATAATGGTGTTTTCGTCAGGGGTAGCTGCGAGATTGCCAAGTCCAGCAACGATTGGCCAGCTGGAAGGGTCACCCAAAAGATCGGTAGAGCTGCGAACGTTATAGCGCTTGCTTGCTTTACTCTTCCACGAGAGCACAAGGCTTTCATTTTCTTTCCTGATCTCGAGATTGATCCGATCACCAAGAAGGATGGATAAGTGTCTCTGGAAGACTGCAGAAGAAAGGGCCTGATTGTAAAAGTTTACTTCATCAATGAGTCCGGAAAAGGATTCCTGAGCATCCCAGCGACCACCAATTCCGAGGGGAGTTGAGATCAGCGGGTAGCTTCCTCCAGAATTGGTAAATGGGCCGACGGTTGTCAGGTTCCTTTGCCCGAGTGTAAGGTCCGCTACGTAGTTCGTCCAAGTCACGTTATTCCGCCCCCTTGTGTAGGATCCTGCGACGTAATACCAGTGCCCCGGGATGAAGCTCTCCAGCACCGTAGTGGTATTTGAATCGCTATGGGAGTTTCCTATTGTGCTTTCGATTCTCCTTCCCGTGCTTGGAAGCGGACCTCCCTGGGTAAGAAAATAGCCACGGTCATTTCCAGAGCGTGTAGAAATGATATAGCCAAGATTCCACTGACCTCCGGTGATTTCCGGAGCAAGGGGCGAAAAGAGGATCTCAAATGAGGTTGAATCTCCAAGGGTAATGGATTCCGCTCGCAGGTAAGCTCCCTCTGCGTTGTCGGTGCCCGGGCCCCGATGAGTCTGAACCGCGTCGGAAGATGAGTCGAAGCCAGTCACCCCCAGCTGCAACTGATCAGAAGTTCCGCTGCCGAATACCCGTAATGCAAGATCAGCATTTCCCTTGAAATCGCTCGTTCGCTCCTCATTGGTAATACCATCAAAGCTATACTGATGGAGCAGGTCGGGGAGAGACCGCGCAGCCGCCTGCCAGTCTGAGACCGTGGCATAAGCCGATGACGAAAGGCTCCATGAGATTGCGCCCATCCAAAGGAATATCCGCCAATTGTTCATAGTATTTTATTTCCTCTGCTGGGGTGCGTAAAGGCAATCGAAAAACATTACTTCATCGATTTGCGTGATGAAGCCAATCCTCAATTGGCATGTGAGCACCTGCTTATTTTGGCCTGATAACCATCTCTGCTTCCGTGCTGCATAAATGGAAAAACAAGAGTGGAGCTGCTCAGCATTTTTTGCCCGCTTGCACTTCGTGCAGAAGAGGTGGTATCACTCTGGCACAATGTGGGCAGAGAAACACCTGATGATCTTGACGATCCTTACCGGATTGCTTGCCGTGGGATGTCAAAGCGTCAAAACTCCGATGACCAGCGCGCAATTACAGAAATCCTATAAGGAAGAATTCGGGGTGGTGCTGAGCATCAAAGAGGTAGCTTATAATGACACGCCTGATGATGGTAGCGGAGTAGTTGGCGGGATGATCGCGGGAGCTCTTATCGGGTCAGATGATGGGGCAGCATTCGAAGGCGCACTGGTAGGCGGGCTTCTGGGTGGATTAGGGGATAAGTTCTCAGGAAAAACTGCCTATGAGATTCGAATAAACAAGGACGGAGGAGAGGTGGTAACTATCCTGCAAAGAACCCGGGGTCTCAGGGCGCTCCGGGATAAGGATCGGGTTCGAATCCTGACTGATCCAGTGGGAGGGACAATCGTGGAGAGGGTTTCCTCGGGATCAGGTCGGAATTGAAGTTGATGCTGTTCTGAAAGAACAAGAGAGAGGCGTTGGTCAGAAAACCTGAAAGCAAGGGATTTCGAGACGGTGTGGTGTGCAACTTCTGGAGGTTCTGTGGAGAAGAGATAGGAATAATGACAATCCACCATTAGCCAAAACCGAAGAAATCCTGTAGAAACCTGTATGCAGAAATCTCAAATCTTTTTCGCTACTCAAACCGGGAACTCGCAAGAGGTCGCGGAAAAGTTACAGGAAGAGTTGGAGGCTAGTGGAATCGAGGTTGGATGTGTCGATATGTTTGACTCTGATCCTGACAAAATTTCGGAGCTCTCGCATCTTTATTACGTTGTAAGCACCTGGGGAGAAGGTGAGCCTCCTGATGATTCGGTAGGGTATTTCGAAAAGTTGAAGGAGTATCCCGATGGACACTACGCCGGGAAGAAGTTCGCGATCTGTGGTCTCGGTGATTCGGGTTACGACATTTTTAATGGGTTCGGAAAGGACCTTGAGTCGGAGTTAGTTCGCCTCGGTGGGGTTGGAATCTTTGAACGAGTTGATTGTGATATCGATTTTGAGGAATTGTCGGATCCGTGGATCGAAAAAATCGTTGAGCACGAAAAGGCTTTGCGGGCCGAAGCTTGAGGCAGGAAGCTTGGTCAGAGGGGCCTCACAGCTGTCCGGAGGGTAGGCATACTGGTAGCGCTGCGGTTGTTAAGCGTGGGATTATTTCCCGGACACCATCGTGTGCACCGCTTAAGATCGGGGGGCTCGGAAACAAAAAAAGGGTGACGAACGACCCCGCACTGCCTTGTTATGAAACGGTTAACCTACAATGCTCACTAGGAGTTTGAGAAACCTTTTATCAGCCCGCATGAAAACCCATCAACATGCATAGTGGACCGAATAGACAGTTATTTGCGGGATCGTTACGTCACGATTCTGTTGTAACCTAGAAAGCGGATTGAAGCTGCCGCTTGCTTGCAAAAGATTAACGTCCCATTGTCTCTCCTGCATGATCCGCGAGTTATCAGTGGGCGGTCTTCCGATCCGTTCTGATGTTATCCCTATTTTTGGCGCTTGCGAGAGAGCCAGAGACACAAGGCGATAGCGGTCAATTGCGCAAGGAGCCTGATGAGATGCCCCTGAGGGGAAAGTGATGTCCCGTCGCCCAGAGAGAGATTGTTGATCCACATGTTGAGATTGGCGGGATAGACGAGGACGAGGAATGCAGCCGTGGCCAGTGCGCTCGCATTTCGGGTTGCAGGAGCGACGAGCCCGATACCAAGCAGGATTTCGGCTGCACCACTGACGTAAACCCAGAAAAGTGGTGATCCTAGGATGCCCGGGACAATTGGGGCAAACCAATTTGGGTTGGTAAAGTGGAGGATGCCAACACGGATAAGGAAAACGCCCAGAGCTAATGCCGTGATGGTGTGCAAGAGTCTGATTGAGATCTGGAGCCAGTTGTCTGTGTCCGCTTTCATGAAAGGGCAGTTTTGTCTCTCAGTGAATTGTGGTACCTAGCTCAGAAGCTGACAGATTTGCTGAAGATGGGTAATGACAGCATCGGGAGGCAGGAGGCCGGATTTTTCGGGATGGCGTTTAAGAGATTCTGCATCGCCAGCGAAAAGGACCGTTCGGAATCCTGCTTTGGCGGCGGGATGAATATCCTTATGGGCATCGTTTCCGATATAAAGAACATGGGCTGGAGAAATACCGTGTGGGGCTAGTTTCTCCTTAAGAATCCGGTAAAGGTCATCGCCTGGCTTTGCGAGTCCATACTGATAGGAAAACACGCAGAGGGATTCAGTGAACCCCATATCCGGCAAAGTTGCCTTCATAAGGGCAGGGAAGAGTAGGGGCGTGTAGAATTGGGCGTTCGACACAATGCCCAGAGAGAGCTGCTTCTTTTTCAGGTCTGCGATCAGTTCGCTTGCTCCTGGCATCGGCCATACTGGATTCGTCATGCACTCATATTGCAACGCAATATCCTCAATGGTGTCACCGACAGGATGATGAAGCAGCTCGCTCCAGATCGAGCAGATATCTATTTCAGGATATGGAATTCCTCGATCTTTCGCGGCCTGATGCTCTCGTTCTATTAATGCGTCAAGGCTGTCAGCGAGAGAATGTGGAGTCTCCGGTAGTGCTAGTTCATACCCTTTAAGAATGGGTGGTAAGAGCTTATCCACCTTGGATTCAGCATGGGGGTGTTTTTTGCAGCAGCCGGAGGTAAGGAGGGTGCCGTAGACATCAAAAACAACCGTTCTGATTCCAGAAATCCTTGGAAGTAATGGTTCGCAGTCCGCAGGTTTAGTTGTTCCTTCAGCGAGCAGGTTGCGAATGGTTTCGAGATGAGAAAGGTTCATTTTCAAGAGCGAAGGAAATGAAATCTCTCAGGTTGAAGATATTGGAGGAGAACCTTTCTCGGTTCCAGCCAGCATGGGCTGGCAGTGCGACAGTGGGTCAGGGAATTGTAGAGGTTCTCGTGGGCATGGGTGAATGCGGTCAACGACCATGGATCAAGGTCTTCAGGACGATTGCTCGCTTTCTGCTGGAGCGCAGCTGCCAGCCATTGGCTGGCAGGAATCAGGTTGTTCGCCTCGCAGCAGAGGAATTCATCCGGAGATGCCAATGCGCGTGGAATAATTTCCAATTGGATGGTCTCAGGCAGGTTGCCAAAGTCGAGGAGCTCCCCACTGAAGAGAGAATTAGCAGTCTCGTTTACGAGGGAGTCGGGCAGGCGTTCACCGTAGGATTGGTAGAGATGCTGCAGGTGCGTCTCGATAAGATTCAGCAGGCGGTATTCATCGATCCATGACCGGGGAATAAGCAGCCCAGAGTAGAGAGAGGGGAGATGGATTCCCTGATTGCGAAAGTCTGTGGTAATCTCGGGCAGATCTCTTCCGAGCAAAGGACGTCCAAAGGCGGTAGCTTCGAGAAAAGTAAGTCCGAATCCCTCCGCTATAGATGTCGTAATAAAGTGTGTGGAGGCGTGGGCCCATGCTTGAAAGCTTGAATTCCCCGAAGCAGATGGAGGATCGATTCCGACCGCTCCCAGCTGAACTGGTAGTTGGTGCTTTCCCGCCATTGCTACCCAGTTTCGGTAGGTTGCGTTGTCTCCAGAATCTCCCGGTGGCAGAGCGAGGACGAATCGGCTTTTTTCTGGTGCCAAGGCGGCGAGGAGACAAAGCTCTCCCAAGTTTTTCCGGCGGATTCCCCTGACGGGATAAAGGACCAGCGGAGAGTTTGCCTCACCGCATGGGATCTCGGAGGTCTGCTCTGTCGGTCCGACTGCATTCCGAAGCAGCGATATCTGTTGTGATGGTATTCCCGCGTTTTTCAGCAAGGCGAGGTCCCGAGAATTGATCGTCAGGTAGTGAATCTGAGGTGCGAGAGGATAGATCTCTCTGTCTCTACGAAGGTTGTTATAGTTTTCCGGACGACCATCCTCAGCAAGATCGTGAATATGCATTACGAGAGGAACTTCACTTTCGGCGAGAATCTTCACCAACTGAGAAAATAGTAGATTTTTACCCAGGGTTGGATTGTGGAGATGCCAGCACTCAGGCTCACGACCGAGCACTTCCTTCGCTAAAGCGCGCATTTTCCCCATGAGAGCAGAAGCCTCGGCGTGTCGGCGAGAATGGGCCGCCGAATAATCGAGGTCTGGGATGACCCTAACAGGGAGAGCTGACTCCTGCTCTGGGTGAGATCCGGTAAGAATCACATGTGGGATTTTTGCGGCATTCAGCGCTTGCGACTGGCGTTCCACAATCCGGGTAACACCTCCCGGGCGCAAGTGATAGTGGACGAGGGCAATGGACATGAGGTAGGGAGGCCTTTCTAGCGCCTCGGTGGAGGGCTCGTGGGATCATGTGTTCTACCACGTGTGATGCCCTGGATCTCCGACGGAAGGCGGGGGAATCTCAAGAGATATTCCTCTATTTCGACGAGGGGTGGGCGTTCCTCCTCGAGGATCTCAGTCTTGATTTCCTGATAATGAGGGCCTGTGATTTCCAGCGCTCGATAGATGCTGGAGAGTTTCATAGAGGTCGTTATTTTTCCCTGCGCGGCTAATCGGCCGAGCAGAGATTGCAAAATTCCGAAGGACATGCGTCCGAGGGCGGACGTGGACTGATTGCGATGGACTCTTTTATCGAGATCCACCTGAGCAAAAGCATCCATTCCCCAATGTTCATAGACATCTAGAAGGTGAGAAGTTTCTACCCCGTAGCCGACAGGGAAAGGAATCTTCTCCAGGATCTCCCGGCGAACCGCGTATTCCCCACTCAGTGGCTGGAAGAGCTGGGTGAGTTCTGGGTAAAACAGTGAGAACATGGGGCGCACCAGGATTTCGGTTACCCTCCCTCCTCCGGAAGATCGGATGTCTCCGTTGGAGTGGACCATTGGCCGTTCGTAGAACGATTTTACGTAGTGGGTATTGCGGTTGAGAAGAAGTGGAGCGATGAGGGCATAAACGAAGCGGGGATGAATATTACTGATGTCCGCGTCCACGAAGCAGATGATGTCACCCGTGAGCTGATAGACGCCCTTCCAAAGATTCTCACCCTTACCTCTTTTGAATCCAAACCTTGGAAGAATATCGCCGGAGTGGAGAAAATCGACTCCATAAGAAGCGCAGATTTCGGCGGTCCGATCTGTTGAGCCAGAATCGATGACGGCAAATTCATCGATAAGAGGAACGCGATCCATCAGGGCGGTTTTGAGAATCGCAATCTCTTTACCAATGGTCTTTTCCTCGTTGAGGGTCGGAATGCAGAGGGAGACCTTGAGTCCAGCTCTCTGCTTTGCCCGGTAGAGGGCCTCTAGATCACTGAACTCCCGGTGGTGGAAAGTGTGGGATTTCAGCCAGGACACGCTAATTGAGATGAGCTTGGATTGACGCTTTCCAGATTTGACGGCCGTTTACTCAGATCTTACGCACCGAAAACCGGTATGGTTGGTGGGGGAGAGGGACTCCGAGTAATGTCGGGCAGCTGGTCGATAGCGGAGGCAGTAGGTGTGGTGGCAAAGATGTGATCCTCCCTTGGTGACCCAGAGCCAGGCCAGACGATGGAAGGGCGCTTCGGCCGGATAGTTCTTTGTCTGCAGATACTGCTGCACCATTGGCTGGCTTACAGGTTGCTCCGGTCCTTTTGGATTCGCCTTTGGCTCTGGAAGTTTGACGAAGGTTTTGTAGTAATCAGGTCGGTAGAGATCCGAACAATGTTCCCAGACATTACCTGCCATATCGTAAAGGCCGTAGGCGTTTGGAGGGAAGGACTTAACTGGAGCAGTTCCCGGGAATCCATCTTCGGCCGTATTCCTGTTTGGAAATTCCCCCTGGTAGACATTAGCCTGCCATTTATTTCCGGGCTTCGGTTCATCACCCCAGCTGAAGAGTTTGTCATCCAGTCCCCCACGTGCTGCTCGTTCCCATTCGGCCTCAGTAGGTAACCGTTTCCCCGCCCACTCACAATACGCGACCGCGTCTTCATGAGTGACGCATACAACGGGGTGATCCATGCGGCTCTCGATACTTGAGGAGGGTCCCTCAGGATGTCGCCAATTCGCTCCTCTGACGAATTGCCACCACTGCCATTCCGCACCGGGTTGGAAGAGCTCCACCTTGCGGGGCGTTGGTTTAAAAATGAGAGATCCACCTTTGAGTTGTTCGGGTGGCGCGTTTGGAAAATCCTTGGAATCCCAGCCTCTTTCGGCCTGGGTTTTATAGCCTGTAGCAGTGGCAAACTTCAGGAATTGGCGGTTGGTCACTTCAGTAGCGTCGATCCAGAATCCATCGACGGTGACCTCGTGGACCGGTTTTTCCTCGGGATATTCCGCCTGGGTTTCATTGAATTTATGGTCTGATCCCCGCCGGTAGGTGCCGCCCGGAATAAAAACCATTCCCGCAGGTGCTTCTTTGGTGTCGGCCGCTAGTGAGGACGGAGAGGTTGATTGTTGCAGTTCTTGTCCGTGTACAGCAGCCGCGGTGAGTAACAGGAAAGACAACGAAGGAAGGGGGGCGGGCATTGGTGGTTGGCTTTCTGGTAATAAAGAGGCATTTTAACGCTCTGGCTATGACCAAATTTCGGCCATGTATTGACCTCCACGAGGGCAAGGTGAAACAGATTGTAGGCGGGTCCTTACGGGATAATGGCTCAGGACCAATAGAAAACTTTGTGGCCAGTGACCCGCCGGCATGGTTTGCAGGCCGCTTTCGAAATGATCGGCTTACTGGGGGACATGTGATCATGCTAGGTCCAGGCAATGAAGTCGCGGCCCGGGAAGCGCTAGCTGCATGGCCTGATGGTTTGCAGGTGGGGGGCGGAATTGGGATCCAAAATGCGGCGGGATGGCTCGAAGCGGGCGCGAGTCACGTGATAGTTACATCATGGCTTTTTGACGAAAACGGTGTGTTTCAACTGCAGCGACTCACCGAGCTGGCAACGGAAGTCGGGAGTGACAAGGTTGTGGTCGATTTGAGCGCCCGGCGGGTAGTTGAAGGGTGGAGGGTGGCGATGAATCGGTGGCAAAAGCCCACCGATCTTCTCGTTACTTGTGATGTTCTGGATCAGATAGCACCGTATTGTGCAGAATTTCTGATCCATGCCGCCGACGTGGAGGGGAAGTGTGAAGGAGTAGACGTGGAACTAGTTTCTTTCCTGGGGACATGGAATGGGATCCCAGTCACTTATGCTGGAGGGGTAAGTGGATTGGACGATCTTAAACAGGTTGAGAAGGCCAGTGATGGAAGGGTTGATGTGACGGTGGGAAGTTCTCTTGATCTCTTCGGAGGTGAAGGAGTAGCCTATGATTCGATGGTCGCCTGGAATGAAGGGAAAAGGTGATGAAGGAGCTTGGCATCATCCTCTTAATAGTCATGGCCGGCATCCTCGCAGCGGTGCTCTATCGTAGGTGCAAACAACAACAACGCAGAGAGGTTGGCATGACTCCTCTCTCGGAGGCGGATCGCTTGCTTCTTCAGAAGGAGGTCCCGCTCTACGCAGCTCTCCCTGCTGAATTCACGAAGGAAATGGATGCGCGAATCCAGATTTTTCTTCATGATGTCGGGTTCGAGCCCTGCAGCAATTTGGAGGAGGTTACGAGGGAGATGCAGTTGATCATCGCTTCGCAAGCCTGCCTGCTTCTTCTGGCAAGCGGCTATGATCATTTCGGCTTGTTGCGTTCAGTGCTCGTCTATCCGACCGCTTACGAGGTAGAAGACGAGTTAGGAATCAAAAGTATACGGCTCGGAGAAAGTTGGATGAGTGGAAGTGTGGTGCTCTCCTGGGAGAGTGTGAAGCAGGGTTCCCGAAATGAAGAGGATGGGCTCAATGTCGTTATTCATGAGTTTGCTCATCAGCTCGACCAGTTCAATGGGGTTGCGGACGGTTTGCCAGTTCTCAAGGACCGCAAGGATTACCCGGAGTGGGCATCGGTGATGCGCGCCTCGTTCAAAGCGCTTCTGGAAAGGGTCGCGAAAGGGCGTAAAACGGTTTTGGATGACTACGGAGCGACAAATCCTGCGGAGTTCTTCGCGGTTGCGACCGAGACCTTTTTTGAAAAACCCAGACAGCTGGAGGACAAACACCCTGAATTATATGGGCAGTTGAAGCGATTTTACGGCTTGGATCCCTTGCACTGGGGCTAGGAAGCTTCGGATAAAAATTTGATTCAAGGGTTCGGCGATCTCCTCTTGATTTGGTTAGGATCTGTTAATAGTTTGGAGGGGCGTAAGTAATGAGCCTGACCGAATCTGAGACCCAGTCCGAACCCTTCAATGAGCCGCTGGCTCCACTACCGCGAAAAAAAGGGGACAAGTCTCAAGTCCCAGGCCGGCCGCAACCGGTGATGGCAGAGCTTCCACCATCTGGACAAGTCGATGTGGAAAAGGATGCGAAGCAATGCAAGACCGGAAAAGACGGTCTGAGTGTCTTTGCCAAGGTAGAGCGTGTAGGTAGAGGAAAAAGTGACCGGGCAGAGGTTGTGCCCCGCTGGAAATTCTGGAAACGGTCAACAAAGCGCAACGAGCAGGCAGAGACACTCCGGCAGGGTGCTACGGAAATGGTGGAGCTCATGCGTTCGATTCGAGACCATCTTGAAGGTGGGCATGTAGATCGCGATGGAATCCTGAAATCGCTAAGTCCACTTCCCACCGCCGTGGAGAGCCTGAAGTCAATGAGCGACCGGCAGGCCGAAACAGGTCGTACCCTTGAGGGTCTTCATAAGACTCTCGAGCAGCGGGCGAATCGGGATGGGTTGCTCCTGAAGTCTCTCAACAGGATGGGGTCGACCATGTCCCACGTAGAGGAAACCTTTGGCAAGTTAGATCGCACCTTGGCGGGAATGGATCAATCAAATCAAAGCACTGCGCGTAACATGGAGTTGCTTGGAGATCGCATGGCAGATACGGGCCAGTTTATGAATGAATCGTTTGCCCAGTTGCGGGACGCAGAGCGGGAATTCACCAGTTATATTTCAAAGAGCACCCGTCGAAGTGGGATGGCGATGGTAGCTGTTTGTAGCCTCCTCGTAATGTCAGTTGTTGCGGTGGGATTCATGTTCCGTGAAAATCGAAATTTACTTTCGGCCGTTCAGCAGAACGGAGCGCTGCTAAGTAAAGTTCCGTCGCGCGCAACCCCGACAAGCGCAGCGGTTCAAAATATTGCGGAAAACCGGGTTCCGGTGAGTAACACTCCGGCCCGGGCAGGGCAAAGGATCGAGAACCCGCCCGGCTCC
>PARF01000078.1 GCA_002709915.1 Roseibacillus sp.
AGAGTCACACTTTCCGGATGGAAGGTTACCCCTGCCCGGAGCCATCTCACTGAGTAACGCGCCCATGAAGGACGCGCTACTTCATTGCGGAGTAATCCACTGGAATAAGCAGAGTCGACTGGACCCCTCCTTTTTTGATTAGAATCGGCCCGTCTACCTGAGAGGCCTTGCGGGCAGCCTGCCACGCCGGATCATTTCGAAAGGCCTCCCACGACGCAGCACGAGCACTCTCATCCTTGTGAGCAATAAGGTAAGTGAGGGTGACATCTGCGGATTGCTGATCTTCCATCAGGTCACAATACAGAAGATTGGTAATCCCATGCTTGGTAAAAAGGGCGCATGTATGATCGCGAAAACGTTTGTTGATATTGGCCCGCTTGCCCTTGTGAGTCGTGTAGGTCCTGAGTTCAAAGAGTCGGCTGGGGTTCTCAGCGGCAACCTTGAGAGGAGGGGAGTAATCCGTGGCAGTGAGGAATACCCGGTCAATCTTACGCACAAGTTTCCCTCCCTTAATTGAAGCCTTGTAGGCAGCTACCCACGCCGGATCCTTGAGAAAAGCTCCCCATGACGCTTGCGCCGCCTTGCGATCCTCGTGCGAGACAATGTAAATCAACGTATTGGAGTCATTCTTCACGGGAACCCAATACCCGACATTACGCATCCCGTGTTTCTTGAAAAGCTCACAGGTGTGGTCACGGAATCGCGCATGCAGAGCATCAAGCTTCCCCTCGTTGGCATAGTATGTTCTTAACTCAAAAATACGGTTGTTGTCTTCAGCAGCGCTCAAGCTCGGTAACGCGGACGTGATCATGGCTGCCAGGAAGGTCAAAATTTTCATAATGTGTCTCAGTGTTTCAAGGACTTCAGGGGTAGTAACGTGAGTGTCTCGCGGCCGCAATCCTTTCGTCTTCACCGCCCCGTCAGTATCCAGAACTGATTGCTCCATAGGACTTCATCGCTGCCCGCTTCCGTAAGGGAATGTCAGTGACCCGGGCATATTTCTGCTTCATCCACTCTCTCATCATCTCTCTTTTTGATTCGGGTAAACGTAATATCCGATGAACTAAACACGCAACTTCAAGGTTGACGCACCCTGCCGGGAAGGTCGATACTTTCAAAAGCTGTCAACCCAGTGCATCTTTAACAAGTAAACCCATTTCCATAGGCAACCCAACAGAGGGGGGAGAACTTCGGTTCTCCCCCTTCTCTTTTGATAGCAGCAGCCCCCGCTTGATCGCGACAAGATTCCGGCTAGCGGAGTGTCCCCCCGTTACCGCTTCTTTGCCGTCGAGCCGCCTCGGGTTCCAAAGAAACTCCGGCCACGCGCCAGATACCCGGTCCTTCTCGCCGTATTACCCGCAAGGACGTTTTTGCGCTCCTTGGAATCCCCTTCGGTCCGATTGGCTCTCTGTCTCTGGGAGCTTGCGCTTCCAGTCACCGGGGCCGACTCCCGGACGATGACTCGCCTTGAACTCTTTGACTGTCCTGGACTCGAGACCACTGGAATCCGGCTCAATCCTGTGCTCAGAGGAGAGGGAGCATCTCCTCGATCTGGATTCAGAACGGCCCCGGGGCCCGGGGTAGGAAACGGCATGATGATATCTGCAGAAATGAGTGCGCCCCCTTCGTTGATAAGAGTTCCACCTTCATCAACTCTCATCATCACTATCCCGCCCAGCTGGTCTGCCTGAAGAACACCACTGTTACTGATTCCCGCCTCGCTGGTGATCTCCACCATCTGTCCGGCGCGAATAACCTGAGTATTCAGAATGTTGCCATTAACGCTACCAGGTAACCGTTCGATGCGGGCCGAACCCGCTGTGCCGCTCTCGGGCAGGAGTCTGAAACTTTGCCCCCCGAAGATTCTCACCGCCCCCGCAGGTGCAAGAATCTCGCTACCTCCGTTATCACTACCCCCTATAAGAACCGCAGCTCCCCCCAGGACCACATCACCGGATGTCGCAGAAACTTTCCCTCCAAAAATATTGAGCCGGCTCCCCGGGTCCGCGTTCATGAAATTTGCAGCCTCTCCACTCATCAGCTGCACGGAGGCCTGCGCATTGAGGTTCTGAGTGACAACCGTCACAGACCCAGCCTCCACCGCTCCCAGAATATTCA
This sequence comes from Roseibacillus sp., assembly GCA_002709915.1. GTDB lineage: Bacteria > Verrucomicrobiota > Verrucomicrobiia > Verrucomicrobiales > Akkermansiaceae > Roseibacillus_B. The sequence goes on from PARF01000078.1 coordinate 2,119, forward strand.
GGCCAGTGTTGGGGTGGGTGATAACAAGATGGCCATCCGGGAACGAAAGGCTTCCAGCGAGAACCGCTTCCTGCCTGCCAGCCTGCTCGACCTGGTTCAAGACCACTCCGGTAGCGTCCGGACCACCGAGCCACTCGAAGACAAGGCTACTGGAAGGATCCTGTAACCCCAGATTTTCCCAACGAATAATACTTCCCGAAGTTAACTGAATCAACGTCCGGCTCCCATTGATCTCGTTATAAAAGCAGGAGGCCGCTCCCATTATTAACTCCGGATTGCCCGGATGTTGCTGATCACACAAGGGGGTTTGACCAGTAACACTGCCCTGCAATGCCGTGAAAATACCGGCATAGGCGACAGATTTAAGGGAACGACCTCCTGACCACATTTGAAGCACGTTATCCCAACCGGAGTGCACAGGAAATGATTTCCAAGTTTTTTGAGCGGAATGACGTAGATCCAAAGATCTCCACCATGAGGAAACAGTCCTTGATTTAGGGAACAGGCACTGTTTTCTAGACTCTTCCTGTGGGAACATTGCTATGAATCGCTCCGGAGAGGTTGATCCTGAGTTCTTCGAAAAACTTTGGCGCGCGACATACCGCCGGGCCAGGAGGCCGGTAGAGGGCGTGCTCGTTGCCGAGGGAGCGGCGGCATCCCTCACTACGGAGATCTTCGAAAATCTTCTCGATCGCTACAAGTCCCGGCCGCCCGATGCTGAATTCTCAGCCGAAGCGATGGAGGGTGCCTACGACCACTCCCGCCACAACGTTTCCTCTGATCGAACTGAGCAGGAAAATCCCCAGCTGTGGCACGATCCAGAAGATACGCGCTACGAGCGGAACCTGGACCTTGGCCGCCTCAAGAAAAAGAACAAAGGTGCATTCTCAGACCGAGAGTGGAATGATCTTGATCCTATCCTGCGTCCCTTCGGCTTTCATCTCCTCCTCCGCAAAGGGTTGGGAAATCAGGACGCAGAGGACGTATACCTTGAGACTTTTGCCGAGCTTGCCCGCGAGCGAGCAAAGGACGGAAAAGCTCCCATTGAGTCGATTGTTGTCTTCGAGGAGGTGATCCCTCTCTTTTCCAAGATGGTGCAATTTCGGGCCATCGACTGGCGCCGCAGGCAGAGCGCTCTGAAAAACCAGCCCAACACCCAGAGTTCGTTCGAGGACCTTACCGAGAGAGAAGACGGTGCCATGCAGTTCGAAGACGAGAGTGCAGATCCCGGCCGGTCTTTGGGCGCTCTGAGTTTCGACGAAATATACCGGCAATGTGGAGAAATCCTCACCGAGTGCCAATGGCAGCTGATCTTTACCGTCTATGTTTCCCAGAGTGCAACCATGGGCGAGCTGTGCGAGGATCCTGAAATTCTCGGTAAATTAGGGCTCGAAGCCTCTCACTCTATTTCCAAAAAACGCCGAATTCTCAATGAGGCGCTGGAGGAAGCTCTCGCGAAGCTACAAAAATGCCTGCTAAGTTAAAAATGCGTGAAATCGATTGCGGTAGAAAGGGGAAAGGATGATGAAATCTGAACCCTCCGACCAGTACGAGGAGCTGAAAGCCCTGCTCTCAAAAAGCTTTAGCGCTGAGGAAGGCGAAGATGTCCCGCCCATCCCGGATCAAATTCGTGATCGTATTCAGGCCCAGTACGGAAGAACAAATGACACTTCCAACGCAACCTCCAAGGGTCGCGATGAATCGTTCATTGCAAGAATTTCGCGCCTATTTGCCCAGCCTCAGTTCACTGGGGCAATGGCTGCGGTTACGCTCATCGCCGTAGCAGCCTTTCTCCTGATTCCTGAACGCGATGGCCCAGTTGGTGGAGGCATGCGCGGAAAACAAATTGTGGCTCCAGACAATCCTGTCACATCTGTTGTTCTTTATGGGCTGTCACCCGGGAGAGTCGAGGCCATCAAAGGCGTCCTCGACCCGAAGATCGCCGTAGTAAGCGAAACAATCAGTGAAGAGCCTGCCGACGACGGAATAACTATCGTCGTTAACGGAGAGAAAGAGATCATCGAAGGCTACTCCGATCCCGGCTCAGAAGCGATAACAGCCGATCTTCCTACCGATGAGTTTGAGGTGGGGAAAGTCATCAGTGAGATGATCCAGACGCTGGGAGAACGTCTTGCCCCCTGAAGCAGAGGCTCAGTCAGCCTCTCCGGTGGCCATCGGAAATAGGCATCGCCAGAGCCCACACAGGGAACTGACCAGACCCGGCCGAACGGCTCACCATTACGACTCCGAGAGAAACCCTCGTTCGTCCACTGACCAACCCGGCAATACCAATTTTTGAGACAGCATCCTTCCGCTTAGTTCAACCCCTTCCTCGGTTCCATGGACTACGAATCCAGGCAGCATCCGCCCGTATGATTGTTCCATCCAGCCTGGATGTGCCACGTCTCCCTTGTTAATAACCGGGTCAGGTGGCATGGAAAAACTAAGCACACGGCCTGCTGACTCGTGGGCCGTGAAGATTCCCTTTCCGGCATCGCCTGCATTCTGCGGTCCTTCCCCAAACAGATAGAGCGTCAGCGGAACCCCTGCAGCCCCGGCAACCCGGTGAACTTCCCGCATCCGATCCGTGCCGATAAGATCACGCAATAGAAGCTTCTCTCTGGACAGCAACCCCAGTTCGGCGGCCCCGTCATCCGGCCCGAGCACAACGACCTCAACACGCGTAATGACCGGCAGCAGGAGGCCCCAGACCCGCCGCACCGCCAAGGGGGCCAAGGAGTCGATGGTAACCGCAGCCTTTCCGTCCCCAAGGTTATAAGGATCCGCCAACTGATGGGCATTGAGTAAAAGCCCACCCCATTCCTCTTCGTCTAATCCGTCCAAGGCCCGCCAATCCTCCAGCCATTGCTCCGCCCCGGGATGCCCGTGGGCCAAGGCGGAGGGCTCTTTTCCCTGTTCGAGAAGCTCCAGCACTTCACCCCAGGTACAAGAGCAGGCCTGCACGCCGTTGACCCAGTGCAGGGCCCGGTGATCAAGATGTCGTTGCCGAAGGAAGTCCTTCACTTTCTTGGCCGACTCATGTCGCCTCGCAAAGACCTCTCCGGCGAGGATATTCAGTTCCCGCCTGACATCCCCGGCCCGATACTCTTTTGCGGGCCAGGCCTCACCAAAAGCCACTCGCACCCCAAAGGGAATGGCCCTCGGTCTTTTCCAGAAAAATTTACCTCGCTCGGCAGAGAAAATGGATTTCCAGAGACCATCAAGATACACCGGCTGAATAAGACAATCCGCCTTGCGAGCGATCAGTTCCATTCCACGCTTGAATTCGCCCATGAACCCGCTGCGAGACAACTCCCCCTCCGGAAAAATGCAGACCACGGTCCCCTCCTTTACCGCCGCCGCTGCGACTTGAATCGCATCCTTGGCGCGTTTACTGGAAATCGGAACGGTATCAAAGAGCTTGGCGACCTTCCCCACTATGGGTTTTTCAAAATAGTCGCTTACCATCAGGAATCTTACTGGCCGTGGGCTAGCGGCAGTGAGGATCAAGGCGTCAAGGTAGCTGACATGATTCGGGGTCAGAAGAACGCCCCCTTTTTCAGGCATTCTTTCAGGGTGAATAGTCTCGATCCGGTAGAAGGCCCGCAGGGCGCTGAACGCAAGCATCTTCACGAAGGCTCTCGGGAGCAACCGCATGACGTAGAACGTCGCCATCACCGAGACCAGAGCTAGTAGAAGAAATTGTGTCGCAGGCGAAAGGCCCAGCTTCAGCATCGCAAGCTGGAGAACAACTGCTCCAGCCATCCCAAGGCAATTCAGAAGCGCTGAGCCAGCGAGGATATTCCCTCTCTGGTCAGGGTCACACTCATCCTGCAGGAACGCGTTGATCGGCACAAAAAAGAAAGCTGCTCCCAAGCCTGCAATCGCGAGAACGGTGTAAAAGAACCATGATTCGGGCCGGGCCAAAACAATCAGAAGGCTGGAAACCGTCATGATGATTCCTCCAAGGGGATTGAGTCCGAGCTCTATGTGCCTTTTATTGATAAGCGCCCCAAGAATACTCCCGACTCCGATACCGCCACTGGCTGCCAGCATCATGTAGGACGTCGCCCTACCGAAATTTGGATGCCCGTCAGGGTAGAGTTCCCCAGCGATCTGGAGCGTAATAAACTGCACGATGGCCCCGAACGCCCAGAAGTAGGCGATTCCCAGAGCACTAAGCCGCAGAGGCCGCGAATTGAGAAGTTGGCGTAGCTGCTGGAAATGGGAAACGGCCAGAGAAAGGCGGAAGGGCTTTCTCGCAGGCGCTGGCACTACCTCAATCATATATGCCATCACGAGGGTCACCACCGCCCCAAGACTCACAAGAATCATGGGTAACAATCCAGCGGTCCAGCCACTTCCGGTGGCCTCAAGCCTCGACGAAAACCAGATACCAATGAGAATCTGTCCCGCGAGAATGGCGAGAATCGTGAACATCTGCATGATGCCGCTTGCAAACCCAAGCCGCGAGGAACCCAGAAGCTCCTTGATAATGCCATTCTTGGCCGGACTCAAGATGGTCGACTGTACCGCGAGAAAGAAGAAACAGGCTACCGCGAGCGGTAGGAACTCCATCCGGAAGCTGGAGAGCACAACTGCGAAAACCACCAACTGCATCCAAGCTGCCAGCCGGATCACCCGGGTCTTGGAAAAGGAGTCCGAGGCCCACCCGGCAAGCGGAGCAAACAGGATGAAGGGAAGAAGAATCAGCATTCCCAGAAGGTGAGGCAGCGTCGACCCCCATTGTGCTCCCACCATGGCTGCAACCCATGCCCCCAGCGGGACCAGCGTGAACTGCAGCGCCTTGTCATTGAACGCATTCTGGGCCTGCAGACCCATCAAGCTCCAGAAGGAGATCCACTGACGACGATCCGGCCCCGGACTTTCCAAGCCTTGCGTTTCATTCTGTTCTGAAGGTGGCACTTGTGAGGATGCTAACTTACACCCCCTCTCACTGGAAATCGATTCTCAAACCCATAAGATCGATAGAACTGATAGTTACCCCTTCATTGGCTAACTTGCCACGCCACTGCGATCTAAGCCCCGGAATCTCGCTTCTCCGGCCCAATTTGGACAGAAGTGCCCGGTAAAGGAGGAGGCTCGCCCTTCACCCGACCAAGCGTGACCGTCGGAATTGATGCCATGGGCGCTTCAACCCACTTGGGGGCCTTGGGACTACGGTCAGCGAACCATCCCACCAGGCCCATCCCGATTAAAGCTAACCCTCCTGCCCAACCCAATGTCATCGGCGTCGCCATCAAAACGACCACAGGCGTGAGCAGCAGAGTACCAAAAATCATCCAGCTGGGTTTGACTTCATAATGATGCACGACAAGTCGGATCCGTGAGCGTGCCAGAGCCAGACCAAGAATGATGTAGCAAAAAGCGACGGAAAGTCCATTGAGGTTAAATACCACCCCCGCTTTCTTGGTGCTAAGTGCTACTCCCGTTTCTACAATTAAAAGGGATGTTAACATGGAACCCGAAAAGAGGAGCAAAGTGATAATACGCAGTGAGATTTTTTTGAAGGAGGATGCCCCGATTGCCCCAGCAGACATCATCGCAGAAAACAGAGCGACAGTCAGGGCCATGATCACGTTGCGCCAGACATCAATACCCCCGATAAGATAACGAACGATAAGATAGGGTAAGAGGGTGGAGGCTGTAAGAAGACAAAGGCCCCAGAGCGCAAAAAACTTACCGCGCACCACCTTCCACCGTGAGAGCGGCGTCATGAGCAAAAGCTCATGGTTCCCCTTGTCGAGCTCCTGCCCCATCAATGCAAGCCCACCCAGAGGCATCAATAGAAGACACACCACTCCGACCACCACCCAGAAGACCCCGGAGAACATTTCCCCGGGAAAAAAGAGCCGGAGATTAAGAAGCCCGGCATACTCGGTGAAGGTTTCGACCTCCTTCATCTGAAATTCAGTTGCAACGGCGACGACCGCGAGCAGGTGAATGCCAATAAAAGGGTAGACAAAAATGCCCCGACGGAGCCCTTGCCGCAACTCCTTCACGGTCATGGGCCCAAGACGCTCCGGCAGATCCCGGGACTTGAACAAAGTCTCAGCCAATTCAGGCACGCCTCCTCTTAAATCCGATACCATTCTGGTGCAATCCGGATCTGAGAAACGGTCAGCGCAGCCTCCGAACCAAGGCCATTACCATTTCCTTGTCGATTCGTAGACAGTCCACTCCCCTGTAAGCCGGATTCTGTCTCCCGTGTCGAACCTTAGTCCGACACCGGGTGGCAATCATTTCTCTTCCGCCCGCGTCACCTTGGGCGGATCCTGCCGAAGCAGGATGCGACTATTACCCGGGGATACTACGGGCGGGTAACCCTTCCCCTGTTCTGTCTTGCACTACGCGGGGTTTGCCATGCCTCCTCAGTTGCCCTTGGAGCGGTGGGCTCTTACCCCACCTTTTCACCCTTACTCCCTGCCGAGGCCTGGAGCGGTATTTTTTCTGCTGCACTTTCCGTCCGAGCCGGCTTTCGCCGACCCGTCCCTCACTTTCGTAAGGCGCGCCACCCTGTAGTGTCCGGACTTTCCTCGAGGCTTTCATCGAAACGAAAACCCCGCGATCACCCGGGAAGTGGACCACCACGGTAGACCGCGCTCACCGGAAACTGGAAGCCTAAAGTCAGAAAGAACTCAAACACCGGAAAAAACTGCAGGGTTATCCCTTTTCAAGGACTCGCAATCTGACGAAGGCCAAATCATTGTCACGCCTTGTGAGGACTTATTATCTCCAAATGAACTCACCGGACGATCTCGTTCCTGTTCCTCCCAGGTCAGGCCTGTGCTTACGTATCATCGATCCTCCTGACGGAGCAGTGAATCAGCGTTTTTACCGCGAAGTCGGCCACGCGTGGAACTGGAAGGCGTGTGCCGAATGGACTACAAGGCGCTGGAACGACTATCTTCTATCCAACCCTGTAACCACCGTCGTAGTAGTTCTTGACGATTGCGAAATTGGCTATGGGGAATTGATCAATCGCGACGGGGACGTAGAAATTCTCAGTTTTGGCCTTCTCTCCTCTTCTATCGGCAAAGGCCTGGGAGGCCCCTCCCTTGAACTCGTGGTGCGCTACTCTTGGACAATCGGGGCGGTGTATCACGTCTGGTTACATACCTGTGAACAGGATCACCCCAGAGCTCTGGGTAATTATCAACGTTGCGGCTTTGAACTATATGACACCAAGGACGATCCCGTCCCTGAGACCCGACCGGGAACCTGACACGGAGGAACCAGACTCCGAGGAGGTTTAAATTACCAGCGCTTTAGGGGTTATCAAGCGGGGCGTCAGCGTGCCCGCCGAAGGGGAGATTCCGCGAACGGCGAAGCCGAAAACCGGCGAGGACCATCGCCAGATCGCCCACTCCACGGGTCGATTCCCTTCTCAGTAAACACCGCAAGTCCTACTACCCCGATATTACGCGTCTCCCCGTGTCTAAGATGGGAGTAGGAGCCCGCTACCGGGGAAAACATAAAGGAAGCCACTTCCTTCTCACTGAATCGCCATCCTCTGATTTCAACGGTCTGTTCCGGAGCCAGAATGTAACCCCGCTTGCGCAAGCTCGCAGGCTTTCCATCGACCACGTCAAGCCCATCCACACTCACGACGACCTCGAGGCGAGAGCGGGAATTATTCTTCAGCGAAATGGAATACTTTGCATTCCGTCGTCCCACGACGTAGCGCTTGCCCTGTGAGTGGTAGCTCCGGAGGATACCAAAGCCGCTGCGTATACCCCATTCCACCAACCCGTTAGCAGCTCGCTTTCGCCCAGTCGAAGTGTAGTAGTCACGCCCAGTCATCTCCGCAACACCCTCCTTGTCATTATAGTACACGCTGGAGATTCCCCCATGCGGAGTATCATTGGATCGCCGGAAACTCGTGTAGGTCATCCGCGAGGAGAGAGAAGGGCCCCATGCGGTCGCATAGCCTGGTCGCGGGCTTGGCCTACGAAAATATTCGGGTGGAGCAGCAAGGGTATTATCCCCGGGGGCAATCAACGAACGTGGACTCGACGAGTCCCCAACAGGCAGAGTGCGGGATCTCTCTTCCGGGGCGGTTCCCCGCTGCAACGAATCGATATTCGCGCAGCTGTTCAGAAAAATTGGCAACCACAGAGCCAGTCCCAAAAGGAGACCCCTCATCGCGTTGCGCAAACTGAACCCTTTCACCTTCATCGGTGCTAGAAAAGCAGCAATTAAGAGTAGTCGTCAATTATTTTATGCTGCTTTTCCAACATTAACTATTGCAGGTTTTATAGCACTCGTCTACGTTCCCGCTCATGAATCGTCTGGAAAAGGGTCAGGTCTCGCGGCGCGAACGTCAGATTCTTGAAATTCTTTACCGACTGGAACAGGGCACCGCGAAGGAGGTCCAGGAAAACCTTCCGGATCCTCCGTCCTACTCTGCCGTGCGAGCCCTTCTGGCTACTCTTGAGGCTAAAGACATGGTAAGCCATCTTAAGGAGGGAAGGCGCTACGTTTACCGTGCAAAGTCTCCCAAGAAAGCCAAGCGGACTGCCTTGGACAGCCTCCTTCGCACGTTTTTTGAAGGAAAGCCTGAGAACCTCGTGGCGGCTCTCCTCGATCCACGCGACCAGCAGCTCAGCAAAAGTGAAATTGACAGTATCCGGGAATTAATCCGGAAGAAGTAGGCCGCTTGCGACGTTTAGAAATCAGCTCACAACAATGTCTCTTCTTCTCAGCAGCGCAGCTCTTTCGCTCCTTGCGGGCCTCATAGTCTGGATTACAGGACGAAGAGACCCTGCAGAGTCTCCCATGCTTACCTTGGGAAGCCTGATGACCCTTCTTGCTCTGCCACTCCTTGCCTTGCTCCCGAAAGTCACTCTTGAATTGTCGACTCTGCCTCTACCGGATTCGCCTGCAGCCTCCGCGCCGACACTCCATTCCATCGCACTGATCTGGGTTGGAGGTATGATCTTCTTCACCCTGAGAATACTGGTGGACTGGGGAGGTCTTCGCCAATTCAGGGCTGAATCAATTCCCTCGAATGATTCTGTCGTCTCTCAGGTTCTACGGGAATGTCGCTCACAATTAGGCCTCCGCCGTCGAGTTGGAATCCATATTCATCCCCAGACTCCTACACCACTCGTGGCTGGGCTCTTCCGTCCTGTAATCTATCTTCCACAGGATTGTAATCGATGGGAGCAAGATACTCTCCGAATGGTGCTCATGCACGAACTCGGTCACGTTGCCCGCCACGACCTCTGGACCAATCTTGCCGCACGGTGCGCATGTGTTGTCTACTGGTTCAATCCACTTGTATGGTGGTTACGCCGCAAGCTTGTCGCGCAGTGTGAATTCGCGTGCGATGCCAGGGTTATTGCCGCAGGGACCAACCCGGGTAATTACGCGAGTGCGCTTTGTGACATGGCAGAGTCTTCAGCTCTTCCCGCCTCAGCAATGGCGATGGCTGGACGAGCCCCACTTCGAGCCCGTATCGAACGGGTGGTGCGCTGCCGCAGCAAAGGCCACCCCTTCATTGTCGCAGCCGCTCTTCTCCTCACCGTAAGCGCCTCTCTTGGTCTTTCTGTCGTTCGGCTCTCTCCTGCTCAGTCTGGCATGTCTTTGCAGGGTATCGGAAACGACAGCCTGTCAACACTCTACAGTCCGGAGGAACTTTTTCTTAGATCGACCGCCCGGGCTTTCCCTCTGGATTGAGAAACCTCACTCCAATCTCTCACTCGAGGTCCCGGGAGCTCAGTCCATTATCGCTCTCAATTCACGCACCCGATCGACGTCGACCGGGTTACTGAGGATCCCATCCACCTTGAGAGAAGATGCCACAATCAACCCGTCGGCATACTCAAGAAGCTCCCTTGCGTTACTCACCCGGGCCCCACTTCCCACAAGCACAGGCGCAGTCGGGCAGGCCCCCTTGACCTTGCTGAGGTCCTCGACTCCGGTGGGCTCACCAGTAGCAACTCCCGATACGATGAGCGCGTCTGCGAGACCACGTTGAAACGTATCCCGCGCTGCCTCCGCGATTCCAAGGTCTCCGATTGGAACTGCATGCTTAACGAGAACGTCTGCCCAGATACCTACCTCAGGACATAATACCGCCCTTTTTCTGACAGTGCTATGAGCTTCGCCCTGGATGATCCCCTGGTCCGCCTCCACGGCCCCGGTATGGACATTAACTCTGACGAACGTCCCCTCACAGGAAGCTGCCAGACCAAGAGCTGAAGAGATATCATTGCGAAGAACATTGAATCCAAGGGGAAGCTTGCATCCCGCTTCCCTGATGGAGTGTGCGGCTACCGCCATGGAGGCTACAGTCTCCGGAGGCACCGAATGCCTCCCGAAGGGAAGATCCCCGAAATTCTCAATCATAATGGCTTGAGCACCACCCTCTTCATATGCTTGCGCATCGGCAACGGCGGCCGCGCAGACCTCGCTCATCGACCCTTCAAAACGAGGAGCCCCCGGGAGGGGTTTGAGGTGCACTACCCCGATCAGGGGTTTGTCCTGCCATCGCAGTGTCTGGTTCATACCTTGTCTTGCCATGGAGAGCTCCTGTGAAAAACCCAATAATTTTCGCGATTCCAAATGGGAGCCCTTCGATGTAAACTCCTTCCGTTCATGGTCATTCAAACCACGTCCTACCCCCGTGCGGGGCTCATCGGGAATCCGTCGGACGGCTATCACGGGAAAACCATTTCCTTCATTGTCCGCAACTTCTCGGCCTCTGTCACCTTATGGGAATCTCCCGAGCTGGAAATCCAGCCTGCGAGAAGAGATGAAATGGCCTTCGAGAGTCTCGAGGGTCTGGTTCAGGACACCCGGAAATTTGGCTACTATGGGGGCCTGCGACTTCTCAAGGCCTCGGTGAAGCGCTTCCACGACCATTGCACGCAGAACGCCTTGTCCCTGCACAATCGAAATTTCACGATCCGCTACAGGAGTGATATTCCTCCTCATGTTGGCATGGCCGGCTCCAGCGCTATCATTACGGCCTGCTTTCGAGCCCTGATGAAATTTTATGAGGTCAGGATCACGGCTCCAGTCCTTGCTAATCTGGTCCTCTCCGTTGAGACCGAAGAGCTCCGCATTCCCGCAGGCCTGCAGGACCGGGTCGTACAGGCCTACGAGGGCCTTGTCTTCATGGACTTTGCTGAAAAGCACTTCGAAGACATGGGCCATGGCGCCTATGAAGAACTCGATCCCTCCGGCCTGCCCCCTCTCTATATCGCCTACAGCCCTCACCTCTCTGAAAATACCGAGATTTTTCACAACGACATCCAAGGTCGCTTCGCGCGCGGGGATTCGGAAATCGTTGATGCCATGGCCGAATGGGCAAGCCTCGCCCAAGAATGCCGGGACCTTCTATCTCAGGGCAAAGGAAAAGAGATTGGACCGCTTCTCAACCGTAATTTCGATATACGAAAGTCAGTATACCACCTCTCTCAAGGAAACCTGACCATGATTGAGGCTGCCCGCGCTGCGGGGGCCTCTGCCAAGTTCACGGGGTCTGGAGGCGCGATCGTTGGCGTCTACGACGGAGAGGACATGTTTGAGCAGATCATCTCCAATCTCACCCCCCTCGGCGCCAAGGTTCTGAAACCCATCATCGCGCCTCAGGAATTCTAGAAATTCTCCATGGGTGAACCCGCACGACCTTCGCAGTTCCTCCTTGCCTCACTGTGTATCCGCCTTTCCAATCTTGCTACAGGTTGTCCGCAAGGACTCCATACTTTTCACTCCTGATCAATGCCTGTCACAAAAGCCGTCATCCCTGCCGCCGGATTTGGCACTAGGTTTCTCCCTGCCACAAAGTCCGTCCCGAAGGAAATGCTTCCGGTGGTCGACATGCCCACAATTCAGTATGTCGTGGAGGAATGTGTAGAAAGTGGAATTACCGATATCCTTATGGTTATCGGAAAGGGAAAACATGCCCTTGAAGAGCACTTCTACAGCTCTCGGGAACTCGAAAAACGTCTAGAGGACAACGAGCAGTTCGCCCTTCTTAAAAAGGTTCGCCGTATTTCGGAAATGGCGGACATCCATTTCGTCTGGCAAAAAGAGCTCAACGGCTTGGGAGACGCTGTGTCTCACGGCAGAACGTTTGTTGGCAACGATCCGTTTGCCCTGCTTCTTGGCGACACCATCTTAAAGGGAAGTGATTCTTCACAGTCGATTCTTCAGCAGATGCTGGAAATTCATGATGCGAAGAACGCCTCCGTAGTCGCCCTTGAAGAAGTTGATCGTGACAGGGTTTCCCGCTACGGAATCGCAGGCGGAACCAACATTACCGACAACCTTCTCGCTCTCGATCAAATCGTTGAGAAACCATCGGCCGAGGAAGCTCCCTCGAATATGGCAGTTGCGGCCCGCTATATTTTTCAACCGACGATCTTTGAGTATCTCTCTAAAACCCCCCGGGGAAAAAACAATGAGATCCAGTTGACCGATGCCATGGCGGCCATGATGAAGGACCATGAGATGTTTGGCTTTCGCTTCACCGGTAGGCGCTACGATATTGGCAACAAACTCGACTTCATCAAGACGAACATCGAGCTCGGCCTGAACCACGATGATATTTCTGGAGAACTAAAAGACTATCTGCGAACTCTCGCCAGAAAGCTTTAACGAGCTGAAATGACCCTTACAGAGATAAATCACAACCTGTTGCATATCTCAGCAGTCCTCTCTTTACCCCAAAAGAAGCTCTGGTAAATTTCAAGGGTGAGCCGACTAACCATCGCCAAGTTTGCGAGCGCGATGCTTCTCACCGGGGTTGCCTGTGGTGCGCCCGATTTCACCCGGGACATCAGGCCGATCCTCGCCGATAAATGTTTTGCCTGTCACGGCCCGGATTCCAACACAAGAAAGGCAAAACTGAGGCTCGACACCCATGAAGGCGCTCTCGGAGATCGTAATGAAGTGCAGGCTATCGTGCCCGGTGATCCCGACAATAGTGAGGCGTGGATTCGGATTCTTTCTCAGGATCCGGACGAAGTCATGCCGCCACCCGACTCTCACAAAAAGCTTTCCTCTGCTGAAAAAGACCTCTTGAAGCAATGGATTATTCAGGGAGCAGTCTACGAGGAACACTGGGCTTTTCTTGCTCCTAAAAAAGCCTCCATTCCCGAGGGTAACAACAGCCCGATTGACTTCTTCTTACAGCAGCGTCTCAAAAGCGAAGGACTCGAACCTGCCCCTCTCGCCCAACCTGAAACCCTCGTCCGACGGATTTACCTCGATCTCATCGGACTTCCCCCTCGTCCGGAGGAAGTCGATGCCTTCCTCTCGGATCCGTCCCCCGAGGCGATCGAGCAGCTGATTGAAAGTCTGATGAAGCGCCCGTCCTATGGGGAACATATGGCACGTTACTGGCTGGATCTTGCTCGCTATGCCGACACCCACGGGCTCCACCTCGATAACGAACGCTCCATGTGGTCCTACCGGGACTGGGTTGTTCGTGCATTCAATCAGAATATCAGTTTCGCCGACTTCACGCGCTGGCAGCTGGCGGGGGACCTGATGCCTGGCGCAACTCTGGATCAGCAAATCGCATCAGGATTCAACCGATGCAATGTCACTACCGGGGAGGGCGGAAGCATCAATGAGGAATGGATCTACCGTAATGCGGTTGAACGAACCTCCACGACCGTGGAAGTCTGGATGGGTCTGACCGCCGGTTGCGCAGTATGCCACGACCACAAATTTGATCCCATTTCCACGAAGGAATATTACTCCATGTATTCCTTCTTTCACAGCACGGCCGATCCAGCTCTCGATGGCAACAAGATTGACACGCCTCCGATTTTAAAGGTGCCACGGCCCGGAGATGAGGCGAGGTTGGCAGAGCTGGACAAGAAAATTGAAGGTATTGAAAAGCGTATTGGCCGGGCGGTTTCGGAGGTGACCTACCGTGATCCGGCCGATCTTGAGACACCCCCCGATGGTACAATAAGGGAAACTGTCTGGATCGAGGATGGTTTCCCTAACGAAGCGACTCAGCTCGGCAACAAGGATTGGAAAACCGTGAGCAGGCCCGATCCGGTGTTAAGCGGATCCAAGGCATTCGTGCTGGAGGCAAACGAGCTGGAGCAGCTCGTCCTCAGCGGAGCTAACCCCCCCTTGATAGTTGAGCAAGGAATGAAACTTTTTGCCCACGTCTATATCGACACACTCAATCCACCCCAGCAGATCATGCTGCAGTTTCATTCGGACAACTGGGAGCACCGTGCTTACTGGGGGAACAACAAAATCGAGTGGGGCAAGGCGGGTACGATAAGCCGTCGTCGCATGGGCGATCTGCCCGAGAGCGGCAGGTGGATCAGATTGGAAGTAGATGTCGCGCAAGTGGGATTGAAGCCGGGCGCGAAGATCAACGGCTGGGCCTACACCCATTTTGACGGCAAAGCCTACTGGGATAAATCAGGTGCGATGGTCACTACTGATCCTGTCCAAGATCCCGCTTTATCCTGGAAAAAATGGAAGTCACAACCTGAAAACGTGCGCAGAAAGGATTTACCTGCTGCCATCTGGCGACGTTTGAGCGGCAGGTTACCTGATGAGTGGACCCATGCAGAACAGAAGGAGGCCTTCAATCTATGGATTTCGCGGATCTATGCGAATCCCCCAGAGAAGTTGATCGATCTCAAAGCTGAAAAAGACAAACTGGTGGCCGAGCAAGAGACGGTCCGTAAAAATTCGGCCGTCACCTTCGTAATGGCGGATCTGCCAAAAGCGCGGGAGAGCTTCGTCATGAAGCGCGGCGAATATGACAATCCGGGCGAGAAGGTCACCCGTGGCGTCCCCGCTTTTCTTCCTCAGCTTCCCGAGAAACCAAAGGATCGTGACTATAATCGCCTCGATCTCGCTGACTGGCTGGTGAATGGCAAACACCCGCTTACCGCCCGCGTCGCGGTCAACCGTTTCTGGCAACAGTTCTTTGGCACCGGTCTGGTCAAGACCAGCGCGGATTTTGGCACTCAGGGAGAGTTTCCCAGTCATCCTGAATTATTGGATTGGTTGGCGGTCCAGTTCGTCGACGAGGGTTGGAATATCCAACAGCTTGTAAAACGCATCATGACCAGCCACGCGTATCGTCAGAGCTCCTTCACCTCGGCTGCGCTACAGAAACAGGATCCGGAAAACCGCCTCCTGGCAAGGGGTCCGCGTCACCGTCTGGACGCTGAGGTCATTCGCGATCAGGCCCTGAACCTCAGCGGCCTCATGGTGTCAAAAATCGGAGGGCGCGGCGTGCGCCCCTACCAACCACCCAACATCTGGGAACCTGTGGGTTTCGCCTCCAGCAACACGAGGAACTATAATCAGGGAAAGGGTGACGATTTGTATCGGAAGAGCATTTATACTTTTCTCAAACGCACTGCTCCGCCGCCCTTCATGGCAACCTTTGATGGCCCCAACAGGGAGCAAAGCTGTGCGGCGCGAGGACGGAGCAACACCCCTATGCAGGCCCTCCATCTGATGAATGACGTCCAGCACGTGGAGGCAGCGCGCGCGCTGGCTCAGCGTATTCTCGAGGAGGGGGGCGTCAGTTCTGGCGATCGCGTACGATGGGCCTGGCGACTCGCTACCGCCCGCTACCCCACCGAGGAAGAAACCCGAATTGTGCTCAATGCTCTGCAACTGCACCAGAAGCGCTATTTGGAAGACGCAGAGGCGGCTACCGCACTCATCAATTTTGGAGACAGCCAGCCAGACCCCGGCATTGTAGCAGGAGAACTGGCTGCATGGACTATGATCGCCAACCTGCTCCTCAATCTCGATGAGGTAGTTAACAAGAACTAAGCTCTTCCATGGATCCTGACCTCGAATACCACTTGTGCCAGTCACGCCGTCAGTTCTTCCAAGGGGCTGGCCTCAAAGTGGGGGGTATCGCGCTTGCTCAGCTCCTCGCAAACAAGGCCCCAGGTCAGGAAGCACCTGCTCGGACCGATATCCATCCTGCCCTACCCGGCCTTCCCCACTTTGCCCCCAAGGCAAAGAATCTCATTTACCTGCACATGAATGGGGCCCCCGCGCAGCAGGATCTTTTTGATCATAAACCACAGATGGAGCGATTCTTCGACAAGGAGTTGCCTGACTCTGTCCGGAACGGCCAGCGAATCACGACCATGACCAGCGGGCAAAAACGCTTTCCTGTCGCACCAAGCCGATTCGCTTTTGAACGCTGCGGCCAGGCGGGGATCCTTATGAGCGAACTTGTTCCTCACATGAAGGGAATCGCCGATGAGATCACCATGATCAAATCGGTGCACACCGAGGCAATCAATCATGACCCTGCCTGCACCTTCGTAATGACGGGCAGTGAAGTCCCCGGCAGACCGAGCCTCGGTTCGTGGCTGAGCTACGGACTGGGTAGCGAGAGCCAGAATCTACCCGCATTTGTTGTCTTTACTCCAACTGTGAAGAATCCAAGCCAGGCGCTCTTCAGCCGCATGTGGACCAGTGGCTTTCTGCCCTCGAAATATGACGGCGTCAAACTGAGAAGCGCAGGAGACCCCGTTCTTTACGTGAAGAATCCGCCAGGGGTATCTCCTGGCGACCGGAGAACCATGCTCGACGCCCTGGGGGAACTGAACGAAAAGGCCTTCGAGCGTTTTGGAGATCCGGAAACCCAGACCAGAATCGCCCAGTATGAGATGGCATTTCGAATGCAAAGCAGCGTACCGGAGCTGACTGACTTGAAGGGAGAAAGTAAGGCGACCTTGGAGATGTACGGACCAGATTCGAAGAAACCCGGCTCATTCGCCCACTCTGCGCTCCTTACTCGACGGCTTATTGAACGAGGGGTCCGAGTGGTTCAGATCCTTCACAGAGGCTGGGATCAGCACGGCAACCTGCCAAAGGAAATTAAGAATCAGTGTCTCGATGTAGATCAACCAACCGCCGCCCTGATCAAGGACTTGAAGGAGAGGGGAATGCTTGAGGATACCCTTGTTGTCTTCGGTGGTGAATTTGGGCGTACTGCCTATTGTCAGGGAAAACTCACCCGGGAGAGCTACGGCCGGGACCATCACCCACGCAACTTCTGCATGTGGATGGCCGGAGGAGGGATCAAGTCCGGAATGACCTACGGCGAAACCGATGATTTCAGTTATAACGTCGCTGAGAATCCTGTGCATCTCAACGAGCTCAATGCCACCATCCTCCATTGCATGGGTATCGATCACAGCCGCTTCACTGTTCGGCATCAGGGTCTCGACCAACGCCTTACCGGCGTTGAACAGGTTCATCCTGTCACACCGATTCTTGCATGATTAGATGGCCCTCGGAGCGGGGACCATTGGCCGCATAAAGACGCGATTGCACGGTCCGGATGGTCCGCTATTGTTTTCGAGGTGAAGTTCCACACCATCTACCTGATCTTTGCCCTTCTGCCATCGGTTGGCTGGGCAGGGCAGTTCGATGAAATCGCCCCGCTGCTGAAAGAGCATTGCATCAAGTGCCACGGAGGCGCTACGAAGAAAGGTGGTCTCGACCTCCGGTCACTCAAAGGCCTTCTCGAGGGTGGAGAAAGCGGTCCCATTTTCGTGGCTGGCCATCCGGAAAAGAGCCGGCTGATCTCTCAACTACATCCCGGGGCAGATACCCACATGCCCCCGAAGGGCCAGCTTAGTCAGGCTGAAATTATCCGCATGCAGGAGTGGGTCACCCGCTTTCGCTATCAGGAGGAAACCAGCGAAGACCAAGGTTCGGAATATCTTGCGGAAACACTGCCTTCAGACCTTTCACCTGACCGAGCAATTGTTGGAGCGCTGGCAACGGCGAGGCGGTGCCGCTGAGCACGTTGGAAGCCCCAACGACAGCGAGATCGGACAGGGCCTGATGGAAACCATTGCGATTCACCCCGGCGGGAAAATTTTCGCGATGGCCGGGAGATTATTCAAGGGGCAGTGGAACACGGCAGTTTTCGATCTGGCGACCGGATCACTTCTCGCAGCTACTGACACGAAGATGCGAGTAAGCAAGGCCATCTGGAATGAAGACGGGACCCAGCTTTTTCTCGGTGGCGGCTCGGGGCAACCCAAGGAGATTAAGGATATCGAAAAGTCCGATTGGGGTAAGGTCAAGGTCCTTAAAGTTGAAGTCAGCTGACTCCTTTCATCAGTCCTCCATTGCATCGCGCTGGTAGGAAGCTAACCTTGCAGTGATGTTTCGTAACCCACCGGCTGTTCAACTGGTCACCGCTGTCCTTGCGACCGGTGGGCTTTTTGCCGAGGTCGATTTCAATCGGGACATCCGGCCTATTCTTTCAAACCACTGTTTCGCCTGCCATGGCCCGGACGAGCACGACCGTAAGGGGGAACTGAGACTTGATACCGAAAAAGGAGCCCTCCAGAGCGGTGACATCGGCGATGCCCTTGTTCCTGGTAAGCCCGATGAAAGCGAGATTATTCATCGCATTTTCAGCGACGACCCGGAGGAAGTCATGCCGCCGCCCGACGCGAACAAGGCGCTCAGCGCGGAGCAGCGAACCCTCCTTCGCCAATGGATCGAACAGGGCGGAGGTTACGCTGAGCCCTGGTCCTATCGTCCCCCGGAAAGGCATCCCGTCCCCAAGGCTCAATCTTCGGATTGGCCCGCAAACTGGATTGACAACTTCATTTTGGACCGTCTGCGACGTGAGGGACTGGAGCCCGCCCCGGATACTGATCCTGTTACCCTCGTCCGGCGCCTCCATTTTGACCTTATTGGTCTTCCCCCCTCCCCACAGGCGGTCGAGCGTTTCCTGAAAGAGTGGAAGAATGACCAATCCGCCAGCGTGGAAAAGACAGTGAAGGGTCTTCTCTCCTCTCCTCATTTCGGTGAACGTATGGCGATGTACTGGCTCGACCTAGTGCGCTACGCGGACACCTGTGGTTACCATGGAGATCAGGACCACAGTATTTCACCCTACCGGGACTACGTCATTGATGCTTTCAACGACAATCTGCCCTTTGATCAATTTACCCGGGAGCAATTAGCAGGGGATCTTCTCGACTCACCTACGATCGACCAGAAAATCGCCACAGGATATAATCGTCTTCTCCAGACTTCACACGAGGGCGGTGTTCAGGCCAAGGAATACCTCGCCATCTACTTCGCGGACCGCGTTCGTAACCTTTCCAATGTCTGGATGGGTGCAACCGTAGGTTGTGCCCAATGCCATGACCACAAATA
>PARF01000079.1 GCA_002709915.1 Roseibacillus sp.
ATCCGGCCTTCATTCTCCGCTACCGGGCGATGAGCTTCATACTCCAATCGGAGCACTTTTCGCCCGTGGTGATGATTCCGGACCAGACCTTCGAAGATCGATACCGCACCGGCATGAGGATTATTTGCCTCATCCCGCAGAGTGCCTCGGTCTATCGGTTCTGAAGTAAGGCAGAACATGGATCTAGCCTCCTGCAAAGGGAGGGAAAAGGGTTACTTTATCCTCTTCAGTGAGAGGCTGATTCCAAGATTTGAATTCATCATTGATAGCGACTTTCACCGAATCGATTTCAAGGGAAAGCGCCCGGGATAGACGCAGTTCTTCCCAGAGACCCGCAGCTGTGACTGACCGTGTCTGGAACTCTTCGGAATGACAGCCTGCGTCTTCCCTCAGGACTCCGCAGTATTCGACGAAGACTTTTTTAAGAGTTCGTCCGTGATTGAGGCTCAGGCGCGCTTCCTCAAGGTCTTCGGGGCGGTTGCAGTTATCCAGAGCCGATAGTTCGGGTAGTTCAATTTCCTTGCGGTTCAAAGTGGAGAGGAATCGACGTGCACAACGGATGCCCTCGGAGAGCACCTTTTTCAGAGAGGGATGGGCGGAGGGCTCGTAAATCGTGCACAGAGGTTCGGGTTTTCCGTCGAAGCGGCTGGTGAAGCAGGTCGCATCGCTGGAGGGGGCTCTGGATTCCACCAGATATTTCAGGGTGGATGAGGTAAGAAAGGGCAGGTCACAGGCAGTGACGAGCCACGCAGCCTCAGGCGAATGGCGGAAAGCGGCTTCCAGTCCAGCCAACGGACCGGCATTATCTCGCAGGTCCTGAATGGTCGGATGGTTATAATTCCGGGTGTCATCTCCTGCGATGGCCAGATAAGACTGTGCGGTAACTGCTCCAAGAAGTTCCATTCCACTGTCGCGCATGGAGAGCCCATCAACAATCTTCAGGTCAGCCTTGTCACGGCCCATCCGGGAGCTTTTCCCTCCTGCAAGGAGGAGACCGTAGGTGGGGGTCCTCACGAAGTCTGAGTGGGGGAAAAATCGCTTTTACCTCCTCGCTTTTCCTCAAGCTGAAGGCTGGTGATTTCGATCGCCGGGTTAAGTCCCTTGCACATGTCGTAGACAGTCAGCGCGGCAACGGAGGCGCCGGTAAGGGCTTCCATCTCGACTCCTGTCCGGCTGCTGGTTGAGCATTCACACTCTACTTTGAGCGAGTGATCGTCGTGGGGATCAATCTTCACATTACACTTGTCCAGGGGGAGAGGATGACAGAGGGGAATAAGGGACGAGGTTTGCTTGGCGGCCATGATGCCTGCCAGAATTGCAGTATTAAGGATGGAGCCCTTTTTGTTCTGGAAACCCTCTTCCTTGAGCTGGCACAGGAGTTCAGATCCGAGAACGATACTGCAGCCAGCTCGCGCATACCGGCTGGTAACAGCCTTTGCGCCAACATCAACCATCCTAGGATGGCCTGCTTCATCCAGATGAGAGTGTTCGCTCACGGTATTAGGCTAGGACAATGGTGAAAAAAAACGAGAGGATTTACTTCAAGTCAGAGCCACGACCAATACCGGGTTAGGGCACCTTTGGGAAAGGAACCTCGCCCAGCGGGGAGCTCGATAAATCCATCAGATTCAATGGCAGAAGCAAAGTCCCCGGAATTTGCGGGGGGGATAGGTTCGGCGACAATGCATGCATCTTCCTGCCTTGTTTTGACCGGGAGGCTGTAGGAAAAGGATGAATCGAAGGTGAACTTGGAAGAGAGTGACACTATCTGCGATGAGTGGCTTTGTCTGAGAGCAGCTTTGAGAAAGGGCAGGACGTAGCGATGGAAGGTAATTTGAACCGACATTGGATTGCCCGGGAGAGCAAAGACGGAGGGAATTCCTTCCCAGAAAGCCAGGGGCTTGCCGGGGCGCTGAGCAACTCCGTGGAAGGATGGAGGTCCAAACATTTTCTCCATGGCTGGTCGGACGAAGTCGTATTTACCCTTCGAGATTCCACCGCAGAGGATAAGGAGATCACAATGTCGTTGTCTTTCCACCGCAGTGAAGGTGGCCAAGGGATCGTCCGGCAGGTGCTGATAATGAACTAATTCGGCACCGGCCTCGAAAAGGGCAGCGTGGAGGGCTGCAGCATTGGATTGACGGATTTCGTGATCTGCCGGAGTGGACTTGGGGTCGACCACCTCGTCGCCGGTAGTGAAAAGAGAGACACGGGGTCGTTTCACAACTTGCAGTCTAGTAGCGCCTACGGTGGCCGCGACAGCAGCTACGCGAGAATCAATGACGGTGTCTGATGGAACCAGAATCGCACCGGCTTCGTAGTCACTGGCCCGTCGGTGAATGAAGCGTCCCCGGATGGCTGAACCGGCTTCAATCGCGAAGTGATGATCCTGCCGTGTGACCTGCTCGTAGGGTATGACGGTATCGCAGTCGGGTGGGAGGCAGGCTCCAGTCATGACTTCCCAGCAGTGTCCTGGTGGAGTCGCCTGCGGTGCCGGAGCTCCAGCTGGATGCTCGCCCACAATTGCGAGAGTCGGGTGTTCCTCAAGATCGCGTTCTTTACAGCATATGCCATCCATCATGACCCGGTCATAGGGAGGAAGAGGTCTGTCAGCTACAAGGGGGCGTGCGAGGACTCTTCCTCCAGCATTTTCCAGAGGCACGTCTTCCTCCCCGAGATCCGGGATAGCGGACAGCGTGATTTCTTCTGCAGCCTGGGGAGTGATGAGAGAATTCATGAACGTCACCATTTCACAGTGAATGGATGAATACCCAAGTATTTAGTTGCGAGATGGCGTTGCTACGCTTGGCTTGGGTCGATGCTGCTGGATGAGTATGATCGACCGCTTCGGGACCTCCGCATCTCCGTCACCGACCGGTGTAATTTTCGCTGCCGCTACTGCATGCCGGCAGAGGTGTTTGGTCCCGGTTACCGCTTCCTGCAGCGGAAAGATCTTCTCACTTATGAGGAGATTGAGAATCTGGCAGGGCTGGTCGCCGGCCTCGGAGTGCGGAAATTCCGTTTAACGGGAGGAGAGCCTCTCCTGCGGCAGGGGCTGGAGGAGTTGGTAATGATGCTGTCCAACCTCGAAGGCGTTGAGGATCTTGCAATGACGACCAACGGAGTGCTCCTTGCAGCCTACGCGGCGAAATTGCGGCGAGCTGGCTTGCACCGGGTGACGGTTAGTCTGGATGCTCTGGATAGAAAGGTTTTCGGACAGATGAATGGGGTGGGAGCAAGGGTGGAAAGAGTGCTGGATGGAATCGAGCAAGCGCTCTCTGAAGGGTTGGGCGTCAAAATCAATACGGTCGTGCAACAAGGAATCAATGAGAGTGAGATCTTGCCGCTTGTCCGCTGGGGCAGCGAGCGAGATATACCAGTGAGGTTCATTAAATACATGGATGTCGGTGAGACTAACGGGTGGCGGATGGAGCATGTCGTTCCCAGCGCAGAGGTTTTCGAGATGATTGCGGCAGAGTTTCCCCTGAACAAACTTGAGCCTGCTCACCGAGGCGAGGTTGCGCGGCGTTACCAGATCGGGAGGGGGAAGGCAGAAGTTGGGTTTATTTCGTCGGTGACTGAACCATTCTGCGGTGATTGCAATCGTCTCCGTCTTTCTGCTGAGGGCAAACTGTATACCTGCCTCTTTGCCGAGAGCGGATTTGATGTCCGGGAACTGCTGAGGGCGGGCAAAGAGGAAACTCTGGGCCTTGCGATTCGAGGCGTATGGGCTGATCGCAGTGATCGTTACTCGGAGCGGCGGGGGGCAGGAAAAAACCAGAAGGTAGAAATGAGCTATATAGGAGGATAGGAGTTATGGATTGGGAAATTAATATCATTCATTTATTTGTTTCAGGTGGACACAACTATCGGGGGCGGCATGGCAAAGGCTCCCTCGATCATCAAATAGAGGATCCTGATCTCATTGAATGTGTGGCGGAAAGGGGGATCCGAGGAGACCGGTTTTTTGACCATCAGGAGAACTTCAAGGGCCAGATCACGTTTTTCGATCATGAGGTCTACAACGATGTGAAAAAGGCGTTTGGACTGCCAGACCTCGCTGCCTCGGTCTTTCGCAGGAATGTGGTGCTGAGGGGAGTGCCTCTTTCGGAGCTCATCGGAAAGCGTTTCACGATCGGGGGCCTCGAGTTCGAGGGAACCGAGGAAGCGGCCCCCTGTTACTGGATGAACGAGGCCGCAGCGGACGGAGTGCATGAATTCCTCAAAGGTCAGGGAGGACTCCGCGCCCGCATCCTGAGTGGAGGAACGCTGAAGAAGGGGATAAGCTCTCTTTCTCTGGTTCCCTAAGTCTTGGAGGGTGTTTCCGGCGGGATCTCGCGATCTTGCGAACTAACGCTTCTGCCTGTGGCGTAGCACGTGAAAGGGGATGCGATTTCGGTCTCGGTAGCGAGGTAATTGAAGGTAAGCTCCTCCCCTTCTTCGATTTCACGAAGGGCAAAAAACTGGCGGCCCTCAAGGCGGAGATTTTGATTGAAAGAGTGATTGAGGCAGACCGCATAGTCATCTACCACATGCTGCTCCGGTGCAATTTCGATGCTTTCCCGGGTCCGCGTTGCAGAGGGTTCGCCGCGGACGACGTAGACGAGCTCCCCTTGTGAAAAGGCGAAGCGAGAGTAGGTAGCATTCTCTCCATGTTCATTTTCACTTGTCCGGAAGCAGTCGCTGCGGTCATTCACCTCGCCTAGATCGATACCACGACGAATGGATCATGGCGAGGCGAATAGATCTCTGAGGCTGGATGATCGTCAGAGGGAATAAAACTGGAAATACACCCAGCCTGTCAGTGGCAGGACTTGACGGTAGTCTCAGTTGATCTGGAGAAAACTTTCACTGAGAAGTACTGCGCGGATGAGAGATCTCAACCGATGGCTCTCGTTAGCTGTATTCTCCACGATCTCTTCAACAACGAGAAAGTCCGCTGGATTCAACTCCCGCGAAGTAGCATACCGCATGAGATGCGCCGTGAAGGCTCGAGCGAAACGACGCTCCTCTTTTGCCAGTGATTCCTTGAAGCGAACTGCCCCATCAAAGGGATACTTTTTCATGAGGGTGCCGCTGGCGTCAACATCCCGGCCATTTGGATACTTGTCTCTCCACCTGCCAATGATGTCATAGTTCTCAAGAGCAAAACCGAGTGGATCAAGGCGCGAGTGACAGCCCGCGCAGTCTGGATTCTCGCGATGCTTGGCGAACTTCTCGCGGATGGTGAGATTCTCGTCGGCAGCATCCTCATTCAACGGGGGTACATCATTGGGCGGAGGCGGGGGAGGATCATTGAAAATCACCTCGATCACCCATGCCCCCCGGGCAATTGGATGAGTGCGTTTGGGGCCGGAGGTCATGCTCAGCATCGCTGCGTTGGTAATAATCCCTCCGTAGCGGGGATCGTCAGCCGCCCGACGGGAGAAAGATCTTGAGCGCAGTTTGCTACGAATATCATCTTCAAATATCTTCTTGGCGTCCTGCCGCGCCCGGCCCGGGTCAGTATTGGGAGGAATATTATCGAATGAGCTCTGAGCCCGTTGAAGTTCCTGAACGAGACTACTGCGCCTGTCCTTCTGGGGTGGGGTAAGGGCCTTTTCGAGTTCCGACTCGGTGACATAAAGCCCACCGGCGGAACCGGCAATCTCCTCCGCATCGAGAGCGCGGTTGTATAGTCGCGCTCGAGCCAGACTGACATCAAGGTATCGTCCGCCTCCGGCAGGAAGATGTCGCACTCCAAAAATGATGGAGCTCTTATCCTTGGGAAATGTGGCGAGGCTCGTTCGGAAGGGCTTGCCGTAGGGCATGCCGTTTCTATAGAGGGTCACCGAGCCATCGGTGCCATAGACCATAGCGAGGTGAATCTTCTGGTTGGGCTTCATCTCGGGGGTAGATCCAGGGAAGTCCTTTGTACGGGCGAAGCGGTTGCTGCCTGAGATCCAATGACGTTTTTTCCGCTCCCCTAGCACGATGGTATCAAAAAAGTCGCCGGGTCCCTGGACCCCCATGAATCCCCCTCCGTCCTGGTCAATATTGTGCACCATACCCCAGACCTCGAGAGTCTTCTCTTTCAGGTCAAGTGAGAGGGGAGGGCTCTGCAGGTAGGAGTTTTTCAGGACCGCCATACCTTCGCTGAAGCTGATTTTGCCGTGGCTTTTCAGGTGCAGCGATCCCACTGAATCCCGAAGGTTATTGTTGAATTCCCATGCTGCTATGGGGTCAAGGTTGACTGGTTTTCCTCCCTTGCGGCGATCCTTTAGGAGACGAGTTTTGACGGGGTCCAGCAGGGATTTGAGTTCCGCTTCTTTCGATTGAATTATAGTCCTGAAGGCTGAACGCTTCTGGTCGTTGGATTTGTTGCGGGTTACAATGGCCTCCGTGTCAAAGCGGGGTGGTTTCAGATCGGAGTTATACCAGGTCTGGAGGAATTCACTCTGATAGGAAAACCGGGGAGCAATAAGCTCAATGACTGGCCGGTCCTCAAGGAACATGGCGTCGAAAAGAAGAAGTGGTTCGAGAATCATCTGAACGCTGGCCGGGCTGGAATTATCGACGTTGAAAAGGCGTGCTAGTTTTGGATCTGGAGTAGCGCCAAGAAGGTTTTCGAGTTGCATCCATTGGGAGGGAAAAGCATCCAGAAAGCGCTCGATCCGGGAATCAGACATCATGCGATCACAGGCTTTCTTGAAGACCTCCAGATTGGCGAGCTCCCCGCTCTCCGCCGATCGTAGAAGCTCGAGATCCGGGCCACTGTTCCAGAGAAAGAAAGAAAGATTGCTTGCGACGACGAAAAGGTCCTTCCCTTCGCTGGTTGATCCATATCGGAGAAGAAATCGGGGAGACGAGAGGACAGCAGAGGCTACTCGTTTCATCGCGTCGGTGAAGGATGTTCCCTGCTCGATCTTTCCGAGGGTATAGTTGGTGTAGCGCTCAAGGGTATCTACCTCGATAGAGCTTCGGAAAGCGAGGAGAAGAAAGTTCTTCAACCGTTTTTGGACCTCTTCCCGCATGTCTCCCTCCTTGGGGGCCTGAAAGAAATCGTTCCATATGCCCACCGTTTGCTCATTAAAGTCCGGGCTTTCAATGATTGAGACGCTGAGACGCAGGAAGGAATCGAGAAGGAGGGGCGACAAGGAAAGCTGATTTGCCTGATTGTCATACCCGTGAGCGGCCCGAAGGTCTTTAGGGAAGGATTTGACATTGCGCATTCCTGCGGCGGGCGAGAGTGAGTGACAGGCAACTTCGACCTTGTCGGGCATCTTTCTGGTATCCGGTGCGAGATAGTTGCTATGCCGGGTCATGAGCTTTTCCGGGAGGGCAAAGAGATCGCGGTTGAGCCCGAAAAGGTCACGAACAGCGTTATTATACTGGAACCTGTTGAGTCTCCTGATCTGAACGTGTCGGTCTTCGGGGTTTGCCGCGGTGGCCTCGCGCAGCGTTGCTTTTAAGCTGGCCAAAAGTTCCTCTCGTTTGGCCTCCGGGATCTCAGGCTCATCTTCGGGAGGCATATCGTAGGAATCGACGGCCTCGATCAGTTCCTTCAGCAGCTTTGGATTGGCCCGGAGGTGAGCGGAGGTGGTGATTTCCCTGAGGTTGACCTTCCCCTTGGTCTTTTCGCCTCCATGGCACTTTATACAGTGCTGTGCAAAGAGAGGTTTGAGCAAGGAGTCGAACTGGGCTCTGCTGTCTGAATTTGGAGCAGTAGCGTTGCTGGCCGGGCTCAATAGAAGGGTCATGCTCAACAACATCAAAGCAGAAGCCCTCACAGGCATATATGCGCTTGATGTCGCCATGATGCAGAGTGCTCTTGGTTTCTTCCCTCAGGTCCACAGGTCGGAGATCACCCCGGAGCTGTCCGCAAAGGAATTGATCTCTGCTCCCATCAATTGAGCCATGGTGAGCCACATGTTAGAGTTGAGAGTGCCACTCTTGCATTTGATGAACCTGCCCTGCTTGATCTGTCCCTGCGCACCACCGGCGAGAATGAAAGGTAGATCATAAAACTGGTGAGTTGCGCCATCACCCAGAGCGGCCCCATAGGAGACCAGCGAATTATCGAGCATCGTGCTTCCGTCCGCCTCGCGTATCTCCTTCATTCTCCTCAACATGTAGGCGTACTGCTCAAGGTGAAAGATATCGATCTTCTGAACCTCCTTCCATCCTTCTCCCTTCTGGTTATGGGTCATGTTGTGGTGTTGGACCGGTTTATCAAACACGCCCTCATACATGAGTGTTGCGTCCCAGCGCTCTGGCCCGATCATGAAAGTGCTGATGTTCGTCATGCCCATCTGGAAGGCGAGGAGCATCAGGTCTGTCTGCAGGCGAATGTATTCACCGCGGGGTAGAATTTCGTCCTTTGGGATTCGGATGTCCGCCTTTGCGATTCGCTCCTTCTGTTTGGCGATTCGAATTTCGACATTGCGAATCATCTCCATGAACTCGCCCAAGGTCTCTCGGTCATCTGTGCCAAGTTTCTTCGAGAGGCTCTTGGCGTCGGCGAGCATCAGGGAAGAGACATCACTGAGGTGAGACTGAAAATTATCGGCCTTAAAGAGGCGCTCGTAAAGTTTCTGAGGATCCTTGATGGAAGGAGCAATCTTGTCCGGACCATACCATGAGATGTTATCGAAGTAGATGGGTTCCTTGGGGGCCCGGAAACCATTGCAGCTTATCTCGAGAGTTTTGAATACGGTGGAATTTCCGACATGATCGCCGATAACCTGGTCGAGGCTGCGACCGTTGGGATAGCGCCATCCTTTTTCGGTGGCCTGCTCAGGAGAGACACTGGTGAGATAGCAGGAGGCCCCCTGTGCGTGAACGTCCTGTCCGTTCTTGAAGGTACGTTCCATGCCGGTGACAAGAGTAATATCGTTCGCATGCTCACGCAGGGGTTGCATTGAAGAGCTGAACTCCAGAGGGTAGATACCAGCTTTGTTTTCAACGCGCTTCTGTTGCTTGGTCTTGTCTGCATTAAAGCCTCCCACGAATCCCGGGAGCTGGGCCTGCTCTTCACCGGGGAAAAAGCCGCGCCTGTTGATGCCGTTGGGAATGTAGAACATGACCATTTTCTTATCCGGCTTTTTCCGCTCCTTGAGGGACTTGGCGGAGGCCAGTGAAGGCATGAAGGGCAATGTCAGTAGTGCGCCTTGGGTTCGCAGAAATTTCCTTCTCGAAAGCTTCATGGGTGCTATATTTTCATACCAGTGGCGCTCGAAAAGCCTTATTGTCCACGTTTTCGAATTACAAGGCTCTCCGATTGCTT
This sequence comes from Roseibacillus sp., assembly GCA_002709915.1. Classification (GTDB taxonomy): domain Bacteria; phylum Verrucomicrobiota; class Verrucomicrobiia; order Verrucomicrobiales; family Akkermansiaceae; genus Roseibacillus_B. Next base: position 9,266 of record PARF01000079.1, read on the forward strand.
GAAATACGGATTCTCTGTTCACATGAAAGCGGTCATATCTCTCTACGCTTTAATACTTTTCGCTATCCCCGCACTGGGGGAGAGGCCACTTCGCCCCAATGTTCTGATTATCTTCACCGACGATCAGGGTTACGCAGACCTCGCGTGTTACGGTAACACGAAAAACAAGACTCCTCGTCTTGATCAACTAGCGAGGCAAGGAACGCGTTTTACTTCGTTCTACTCTCAAACGGTCTGTGGGCCCTCGCGATCAGCACTTCTTACTGGGCGCCAGCCACTGAGAAGTGGAGGCTGGGGAATGCCCGCGTCAGAGGTCACATGGGCAGAGTTGGCCCGTAAGGTGGGGTATCAGACGGCCTGTATTGGCAAATGGGATGTTTCCAACCGAAAGCCAATTGTAGACCGCATGCCTAACGCTCAGGGTTTTGAATATTACTTTGGTGCTCTCGGGGCTAACGATAACGGATCAGTTCAATTCCACGAGAACAACAAGGCTGCAGGTAGCAGTCGGGACATGGGAGGGTTGGTGCGCCTTTACACGGAGAAGTCTATTGAGTTCCTCAAGCACAAGCGGGATCCTGAAAAGCCATTCATGCTCTACCTGGCGCATACCATGATGCACACAATTATTGATGCGTCACCCTCCTTCAAAGGAAAGTCGGAGGGAGGACTTTATGGGGACGTAGTGGAGGAATTCGATCATGAAACAGGAAGGCTACTCGATGTTTTGGATGAACTGAATCTTTCTGAGAATACGCTTGTGATTTACACCAGTGATAATGGGCCATGGAACCAGGATAAATATACCAAGCGCAAGAGAGGGCATCCGGAGGGCTCGATTTTCTGGGGAGAAGCTGGACCACTTCGGAATGGCAAAGGGTCTCCCTATGAGGCGGGTTACCGTCTCCCATGTATTGTGCGATGGCCAGGGATAGTGCCGTCTAATCGTATCAGCGACGCCATTTTTGCCAGCATAGATTTTCTTCCCACCTTTGCTGAACTCTGTGGCTTTGAGACCCCGAATGACCGTCAAATTGATGGCATTGATCAGACCAGGCTGCTTACAGGTAAAACCGAGAAGGGCCGTGACTATTTTTATTTCAATCGCGCCGGGGTCCGGAAGGGTAAGTGGAAATATCTGCGTCCGGATGCGCATTTTCATGGCTATGCTGTAGAGGATGGACGGAAGAAAGTAGATGAGCTCTATGATCTCGAGGTGGACCTTGGTGAGCGCCATAATCTCGCTGAAAAGCATCCGGATATTGTATCAGAGCTAAAGAAGCTTATGAACCAGCTGGAATCCAAGAAGGTCACGGTGGATAAGCGTGATCAGTTTGAAATACGTCTCAATGACAGAGGCCCCCACCCGGAAAGTAGCAGCATCAATGTCAGTGTGGGGCAGCCGGGAGTGATATTTGAGGTTCGCGATGAATCGGGTATTGGTGGTGGTTCGATTCACCTGCTCAACGGGGAGTGGCCTGAGAAAGTTGTTCTACGCCTTCTTCTTTCCGGACTGGAAGGTTTTGAGGTTAAGGTGGGGGGCGAGATTTTCTCGGGCGCCTATCGTGGAAAGAACGCGCCGCAGTCGGGCAACTGCCTGCCGGTCAAGATGCTTGATGCAGAGGGAAGTCCACTCAGTGGGCGGTATCTGGTTGAGTCAGATAAAGGTGGGAATACGACCCGGAGGGAAGGGTATTATGAAATAGAGTTTCCTCAAGCGCTCCTGAACCCGGAGGTCCGAGCCATAGAGTTGTCCTGGGTGGACTTCTATCGTTGATCAAAACTTGGAATGGGGAGGGCGTGAACCATTCTCCCGGTCTTATATTTTTCTTCATGGAATGATTGTATTCGGAAATTGCGGAGCGGTCTCCTGTGTTGGATATTTGCAAACTGGTGTCCTTCGGATCTGATGCGATACGCAATCTTTTCAGAGATATACGGTAATCTTCAGGCGTGGAACGCTATCGTAGACGATTTCACGAGCCTCGGGGTAGACATGCCAATCTGTCTTGGCGACGTATCTGGGCACGGTGCAGGAACAGCAGAAATTCTGGAAGATCTGAGGGCTCGTACTGGAAACGTTGTTCTGGGGGACTGCGATGCGGCACTCGTGGGCTTACTGGGAGAAGCTCACCCGGACGAGGAAACAAACTACTGTATCAGGTGGACCCGTGAGCACCTTCATCAAGATGCCTTGTCTTATCTTGCGGAGCGCCCACTCGCTCTGGAGACCGGGGGAATCCTTTTTGTGCACGGAGAGTGCTCACAACCCGGACGCTATCGGGGCATTAGCAGTGAATCAGTGGCGCGTGAAAATCTGGAAGCAACCATGCACAAGATCACATTCCTCGGGCATGCACAGGAGGCGGGTGTCTACCGGCAGCGGGCGCATGGGGTAATCGACAGGCTTCCAGCAGAAAACCGGAAGCTATCCAGTGACTGTCGATATCTCGTGAATGTAGGATCGGTGGGAGAGCCCGACTCAACAGAGGATCCGGCGGCGGCGTATGTTATCTATGACAACGAGACGCAGGAGCTCACTTTCCGGCGCGTAGCATTTGATGTTGCCGCCTACCAGGCGGACATACTCGACGCTGGCCTTTTTCTTCGTCCATGGTGCACCGATGGCGAGCAGAGAAATACTCCCGGGATGCCATCGTCCGGGTCCCTCGGTCTCGAGTATCGGGAGGAAGAGGCGGTGGTGGCGCTGGCGTCGATAGGAACGGTTGTGGAGCCTGCGGTCCAGTCGTCGGTGAACTATCCGGTTCGCCGGAGCCGGGGCGTGCTGGCATGGATGGCGCTGGTCTCTGTGATGGCATTGGCGGCAGGGGTAGGACTTTTTTCCTATCAGGAAATCAGAAAACGGCAGGAGGCAGAGACCACTCAGGGAGGCAGAGAGGCGAGATCTCCTGGCGTGGCGTTGCCACAAGCGGATCCCGAACGAGGTCGTCAGCCGCGGCCCCTCCCACAAAATGGCATTGAGCTGGCAAAGAAGCCACCCGCATTGGTCGATCTTCCGCAACGCAACGAAGAGCTGGTCAATCGTGATCCAGATCATTCTTCGGATGTCATTGCAGAGCATGATCCCGCCAAGGGCTCAGACCCACCAGCATCGGAGCTCACTCATCAATCAGAGCCAGCTGATACGCCTGAGCCTGCCGATCAGCCCGAGTCCACCGATACCCCGGAACAAGAGGTGGCGGAGACGGTTCTGCCCGAGGGAAAAGCACCCATACCCCCGGAGCCAGCCGATGTGGCATCACTCCGGCCTCCTACTCGTAGCCTCATTTATTATGCGCCATTTGATGAAGATTCGACGGAGTTCCGGATACGTGATCTTTCCGGAGGAGAGCGCGACTTGGACGCCACCAGTGGGAGTCCTGGAATCCTTGGTCGGATCGGTATGGCCTGTCGGCTCGTGGAGGAAAACGGCAGTGAAGCCATGCGCTCACCGGTGAAGCCTCTTCCCGAGTTGAAGGACGTCACAATGGCTTTCTGGCTGAAGCGTCCCGATACCGCCCTGCAGACTCCTTCCGAGCCGGACGGACCGACTGAAATCAAGAAGCTGACCGATGCGACACTTCTCTCCTTTGATAGTGTTGGAGAAGTCCGGGTAGTCGATGACCGGATCGAGGCAAAGGTTGGAGAGGGCGCGCCGGCCACTATTGGATTTCCTCAGGATTTGCTCTGGCATCATATCCTCGTCGAGCGAGTGAATGGGGAAACATCGATCTGGCTGGATCACAGGGTGCAATCCAAGATCATCCGAGGGGTTGCTGGACCTTCTGCAGCCGAGGGGGCAGCGGTTCAGGTGGGCAGTAAGAATGCTGACTTTTGTATCGATGAAGCTGCCATATGGGCGCGCGGTTTTACCGCCGATGAGCGTTGTGTCCTGTATCGTCTCGGACGATTTGACACTCCCATCATGGCGCCTCCAAGGTCGATCGCCTACTGGGGTTTCGACAAGAGTAAGCTGGGAAAAGGAGTCTTTGGAGACTACATCGGAACCCGGCCGCTGGGATCGTACGCCCGGTGGAAGCCGGCCAAGCCCCTTGCTCCTGATCCGGTTCCGATGACGAGAAAGAGAAACTTGGTCGCGGCACAGGTATCCCACGTTGCTGAGAGTAAGGAAGGGGCAGGCAGCTTTGAAATGAAAGGGGACAGCCCTTTTACCTACGAGGGCTGGTTCAAGCCAGGACGGCTGACGGCCGGCACTCTGGGAGGGACGGTTCCCTCTACGAATGACAAAGGGGAGGCTGGCTGGCGACTTGCCCTCAGTCCGGGGAAGAGTGGAAAAGGGTTTCTGGCCTTTATCTATGATACCGGATCAGAGAAAACACAGGCAATCGCCGAGAACGTGTCCATATATGATGGGCTTCCACACCACCTTGCTGCGGTCTGGAATCCCAGATCCTCGGAAACCCATGGGAGTATGAGAATTTTTCTGGATAACAAGCTCGTTGCATCTGAGCAGCTGTCCCTCGAAGACTTGGAGCCGGCAGCCGGTCAGCACTTCAGGATAGCAGTTGGCGGCTCGGCAGTGGTCGTCGATGAATTGCGCTTCACAACTGGCTCTCTAAGGCCCAGTGAATTTTTGACGAAAGGGGAGGACCGGCCCGCGGCAGGACCGCCGATTGCTGGGAATGGTGGAAGAAGGGTAGCGCCAGCTGCAAGACCGGGCGAATCGCCTTTTCAACGGGCAGCCCGCGAATTAGAGGAGCGAAAGGCCGAACAGGCTGCGGAACGAGAGCGCAAGAGAGCGGAGGAAGCCAGGCGGCGCCGCGAGGGTTTCGGAGTGCGAGACTGACCCCCGCTAGAATCGGTATCCTTTGGCCTCCTCGTAGGATCTGAGTTCCTCAATCTCTCGGATCGAACGTTTCGTATAGTTTTTCATGAAGAGTTGAAGGGCTTCAGGATCATGGCGGTCATCGAAGGCAGGTAGTGCGGGATCCGCGGTATGAAGCATAAATTCCCTGAGATGCTCTCGGAACTTGCCGACCGGGATGGGGTTCCTTGGGGGTAAGGACCCTGACGCCAGCAGGTTGGATAGACAGTGGGGGTCTTTACGGAGATCATAGAACTCCTCGACTGACCGGAAAGAGAGATGACGGACGCGGCGTTCCATGAGGGGGTGGGCCCTCGCCAACTCGCGCAACACATCAAATCCGTTCCACTGCCTGGGGAAATTCCGTGAGCCGTCAGCCCACGGATTGAAGACATACGCCCATTCGCGTGACAGAATTCCTCTCATTGGGAACGCATCCCTGCCGTGAATATGGAAGAATTGTGTCAGGACGTAATCCCGGTCTTCTTGTTGGTTCCCTTGGAGGATCGAGAGAAAGGAGCGCCCGTCAGCTTGGGGAGCAGGGGGTAATTTTACGGCCTCCAGAAAGGTTGGCTGAAGGTCTACGCAGGAAAGCATGTGCTTCCTGTCGTCCTGACCGCCGGAAACTACCCCGGGCCATCGTATAATCCAGGGAGAGCGGGTGCTGTCGGGATAGCAATTTGCCTTTACCCCCGGGAACGCCATCCCGTGGTCGGACAGGAACATTACGATCGTATTATCTGCGAGTCCGGCCTGATCCAGCTCCTGCAGTACGGCGCCTACCATGTCGTCTGTCCGGCGCACGGATCCCGCATAGCGAGCGAGATGTTTGCGGATCTCTGGTGCGTCGGGAAGTCCAGCGCTGATCCTAACTTCGGATGGGTCGTAGCTTTGCGATGATTCCGCCCGCTCGTAATGAGGATTGCCCGGGTGACGGCCCTTCGGTCCGGGGGTGGCGAACGGGTCGTGAGGGTCGTGAGTATTTGCCATCAGGAAGAAGGGTTGGCGCGCTGACTTTGCGCTTGCGAAAAAGTCCCGTGCGAAACGGCGATAGATCGCGGGGTCTCGCCCCCAGAGGTTCTCGTCGCCCTTACCTTGCCATGTGTATGTTACCGACCACCTGAAAAGCTCCTGTTGGTTAAGGGGCTTTCCGATAGTTCCACAGAGAAAGCCAGCTGCATTCAGGAGGGAAGGAAGGTTGGGAGTTCCCGGACGGATGCGCTGAAACCCCTCTGCGCCATTGTTTTGAGGATAGAGACCGGTCAGCATCACGCTACGGGAGGGTGTACAGATGGCAATGTTGGCATAACCGTGCCAGAACTGGATACCTTCCTCAGCCAGTCGGTCTATATTGGGGGAGACCCCCTCTGCTACGCCTCCAAAGCAGCCCGGAGAATCCCAGTTCATGTCGTCTGCAACCAGCCACAGAATATTTGGACGAGCGGGTGGATGGCGAAGCTGCTGTGCGGCGGCAACCGGGGTCAGCAGTGCGACAGCGATCAGTGTAATAACGGCTACAGGACGCATCATGATTTTGTGGAGAAAGAATTCTAATTAAAGGTAATAGGTCTTCCCACTGAGGTGAAATTCAATCCGTTACGGCGCTACAAATTGTGTATAACTTCGAACCAGCCGGGGGGTAGCGCGCGACAGCCAGGAGGGAAATAGACTACCGGTAAATTTCGGGCCGCGGTTTTTGGTGTTGCGGATTATGATACCGGGAATCATCAAACCTTTATGAAGGTTTCGGATTGCCTGAAGAAGAAGCGCCCGGGGCGCCAGGTGCAGGGATTAGCGGCTTGCCTGCTACCGTTTGATGATAATGGCGCAATCGCAGGGCAGGCCTTTAGAGAAGCAGTGGAGCGGACTGCTGAGGCAGGCCTAGGTTGCGCGGTGAACATGGACACAGGATATGCGAACTACATCACGCCCAGCGAGAGGACAGAGGTTCTGCAATGGACGGTTGACACTCTTGGGCGGGGACAGGATTTTGCAGCCGGTGCTTTTGTAGAGGGAAGAGAGGGTGAGTTGGAGGATCTTTACCGAAGAGAAATGGATGAAATCGTCTCCTACGGAGGGACACCAGTGATTTTCCAGACTACCCGTTTCCATGACTGGGAGCCGCAGCGGATTATCGATCTCTACGCTTCCATCTGTGAGCCCTATCCCAAGGTAATTGGGTTCGAACTTGGGAAGGTCTTCGCCCCGTTCGGAATGATTTACGGGGAGGAGACGATCAGGGGACTCATGGGCATTCCCAGCCTCAGCGGAATCAAGCATAGTTCCCTGAGCCGGGTTGAGGAGATGAATCGACTGGCTCTGCGAGACGAGCTAAGACCAGAATTCCGGATTTACACCGGAAACGATTTGGGGATCGACATGATTGAGTATGGATCCGACTACCTGCTCGGTTTGGCGGCTTTCTGTCCCGAGAAGTTTGCGGAGCGGGACCGGCTCTGGGAGGAAGAGAACCCCAACTACTATGAGCTGGCAGACGCTCTCCAATACCTTGGAAACGTTGGGTTTCGTGCTCCGGTCCCCGCATACAAGCACAGTTGCGCGGTCTTTCAACACCTTCTCGGCCGAATTCCCAGTAGTGAGCCTCATCCCAGTTGTCCGCGGCGACCCAATTGGGAAGGCGAGATCATGCAGGACTGTGTCTTGCGCCTTGGCTACGAACTTCAAGGTTGAGCAATCTTGGATTGGGAAATCGTGGTTTTGCTGTGATGCTCCACGTCCTTTTGATTGAACTCTCGTCCGATGTCCTATCCTGAACTGGCTGTCCATACGTTTACGACTCGTCCGTGGTCAATGTCCGAGTGTATCGAAGGTTATGCCCGGCGTGGAATCGGTGGTATTTCGGTTTGGAGAGAGACATTGGAAGGGGAAGACCTTTGCTCGGTCAGGAAGCATATTTGCGACGCAGGTCTGAAGGGGCTCGCCTTGGTGCGCGGCGGGTTCTTCACGGGTTCGTCAGCGGAGATAAGGCGAGAAGCGATTGAAAAAAACCGTGAATGCCTGAAGGAGGCAGAAGCTCTTGGCCTTCCTCAGGTGGTGCTCGTATGTGGTGCGACTCCGGGTCAGACTGCCAGACAGAATTACGAGCAGATCCGCGATGGAATCGGAGTGATCGCGGGAGAGGCGGAGCGAATGGGAATACGTCTTGCAATCGAGCCTTTGCACCCCGTTTACGCTGGCGATCGTTCCGGGATATGTTCCCTGCGTGACGCTAATGCCCTTGCCGAGGAGTTATCGCTGCCCAATGTCGGGGTGGCAGTCGATGTCTATCATGTCTTCTGGGAGGTGGATCTACGTGAACAGTTGCAGCGCTGTGCGGACAATGGCTGGCTGGACGCCTACCACATATGTGATTTCAAGCCTGATCAGGAGGATGTTCTCCTCGATCGGGGGATTATGGGAGAAGGCTGTATTGCTCTTGGGGAAATCGACCAGTGGGTCAAAGAGGCCGGGTTTGATGGCCGCCGCGAAGTTGAGATATTTTCGCGCAAATGGTGGGACGAGGATCAGGATAAGTTTCTGGATCGTATCCTGGAATCCTATGAAAAGGTGTATCGTGTCGAATAATGGAATAATGAAAGGCGAGAGTTTGACTTGGAGTCAACCCGGTCCACCTTTTCAGCGGCAGCTGTGAAAGCCACAGGGCGCGCGTCTGTCCAAAAACTAAGCACAATGAACGAGCATCGAATCGGGATTATCATGAATGGCGTCACCGGGCGCATGGGGACCAATCAACATCTCGTGCGATCCATTCTGGCGATCAGGGAGCAGGGAGGAGTCGTGTGCGGGGACAAGAGAATCATTCCGGACGTAGTGTTGACCGGGCGCAACGAAACCAAGTTACAGAGTTTGGCAGAGCGGCATGGTGTGGAAAACTACACGACTGATCTGGATGCGGTTCTTGCCAACGAGGCGTATCCTGTCTTTTTTGACGCATCAGGAACTCCTTACAGGGTCGGCTTCCTTGAGCGGGCGATTGAGGCGGGAAAACACATCTATTGCGAAAAGCCTACAGCAAGTGATTATGGAGAAGCACTCGCTATTGCCGAGAAGGCAGAGCAGGCGGGGGTGAAGAACGGAAGTGTTCAGGACAAGCTCTGGCTTCCGGGTATTCAGAAATTTCGATCTCTCCGAGACCAGGGATTTTTCGGGAAAATTCTCTCAGTGCGTGGAGAATTCGGATATTGGGTGTATCCGGGTCACGATCCGGAACGTCCCGCGCAGCGACCAAGTTGGAATTACCGAAAAGAAGACGGGGGAGGGATCATAATCGATATGCACTGCCACTGGCGTTATGTAATCGACAACCTCTTTGGAAAAGTAACCCGTATTTTCAGTCATGCGGCTACGCACATTCCAGAGAGGGTCGATGAAAATGGAGAGGTCTACCAGTGTACAGCTGATGATTCTGCCTATGCGATCCTTCAGACAGACGCTGGAGTGGTTTGTCAGTTCAACTCCTCGTGGTGCGTTCGGGTGCGGCGTGATGAACTGTTCACGATGCAGGTTGACGGCACTGAGGGTAGTGCGACGGTAGGCCTCCGTAAGTGTATTGTTCAATCTCGGGCCGATACTCCAACACCGGTTTGGAATCCTGATGTGGAGAGCCCGATTGATTTCTTTAAGGACTGGGAAGAAGTACGACCACAGGAGGAATTTGAGAATGCCTTCAAAAGCCAGTGGGAGTTGTTCCTCAAGCACGTTGTCGGAGAAGAACCCTTTCCCTGGACTCTGCGGGAAGGAGCGAAAGGTGTTCAGCTTGCTGAGCTGAGCCTGCAATCGAGCAGTGAAGGTCGGTGGATTGACGTGCCTCGGGAGCAGCTTTCTCAGCTTTCTACTCAGTCGAGCTAAGGGCACATCTGAAGCCGAGATGACAGGTTGTCGAGTCAGGGCTGACCTTGCTTCGGGCAGAGTTTCGGTAGCGGTTACAGTAGGATTCGTGGCAGAGAAACGATCCTCCCCGGATGACCTTTTCCGTGCCGCTCACGGGTCCCCCGGGGTCTCTGAACGGAGACTGGTTGTAATAGCGCGGGTCAAACCAATCAGCAACCCAATCCCAAGTATTACCCACCATGTTGTAGAGTCCAATATCGTTGGCTTGAAATGAGCGTGCTGGAGCCGTGCCGCAGTAGCCATCAGCACCAACATCCTTTTCCGGAAATTTTCCCTGCCATATGTTACAGCGATGTTTACCCCCGGGGTTCAGTTCATTGCCCCACGGATAAGTCGAACCCTCTTTCCCGCCGCGGGCTGCGCATTCCCACTCCGCTTCAGTAGGAAGGCGCTTCCCCGCCCATTGGCAGAAGGCCATAGCGTCATGCCACGAGATATGGACAACCGGATGGTTCATGATCTTGCGAATATTTGTGCCGGGTCCACCAGGTTTTTTCCAGCTGGCACCCTCTACCTTTGCCCACCATTCGATGCCAAAGGCCCGGTCAAAGCTCAGGCGTTTGAGGTGCGCCTTTGGAATCTGGTTGTGAAAAACAAAAGACCATCCGAAGTGCTCCGCCTGAGACTGGTATCCGGTCGCATCCACAAAAGCAGAGAATGACTCATTGGTGACTGCGGTTTGATCAATGAAATAGTTCTCAAGGCTGACTTGGTGAACCGGGCCCTCCCCGTCTCCGCTCCAACATTCGGGTCCTTCGGCGCCCATGCAGAACATCCTTCTTCCCACCATGGTCATGCCATTATTTGAACCAGCTTCAGGTGACCGGACGACGCATGATTTCCTGCGCCCGTAATCGCTTTGATCTCTTGAAGGGGTGCAGCAACGTTTTCCTTCCGGCATATCTCTAGCTAGCGCGGAGCATTGAGCATGTCGAATATGATTGCGATGCCTTTTAGAAGGGGCAGCTTTCAGTATGCTCAGATTTCTTTTCCTTGTAGTGACTTTTTGGGAATCAGCATGTGCAGCTCCGGAGGTTACTGTCATTGACTTCAGTGCCGATCAGAAGCGGATGATCGTGGTGGACCGGGAAAAGGATCAGTATCTGGGACACGTTTCTACTTGTCTGCTGGATGACGGAAAAACCATCCTTGCGGTGTATCCCAAAGGGCATGGGCGGGGCGCTATAGTTTATAAGAAAAGTACTGATGGCGGGCGAACGTGGGGAGAGCGGCTGCCGACACCAGCGTCGTGGGCTACGTCCCGGGAGGTGCCAACCTTACATCGCATGATCGGCCCGGACGGGAAGAAGCGCATTATCCTCTGGTCGGGCTTGTATCCCGCTCGGAATGCGATCAGCGAGGATGAAGGGGAGAGCTGGAGCGAATTGAAAAAAGTTGGGAACTGGGGGGGGATCGTAGTGATGGGAAGTCATCTTGAAATGAGAACCGGACAAGGGCACTACATGAGTGTTTTTCATGATGACGGCCGCTTTTTTTCAGAACGGGGAAAGCCGTCCAAACCGGTAGAGTTCTCTCTCTACAGAACACTGACCAAGGACGGAGGGTTGAGCTGGTCTTCCCCGGAGGTTCTTCAGAAGGACAGCTCGGTTCATCTTTGCGAGCCTGGTCTCGTACGATCGCCGGATGGTAGTCAAATTGCGATGCTGTTGAGGGAGAACAAGCGGAGAAAGAACTCGCATATTATGTTTTCAGACGATGAGGGTGCTACTTGGAGCAGGCCAAGAGAGCTTCCCGTTACTCTCACTGGGGATCGTCACACTTGCCGTTATGCGGCCGATGGGCGCTTGATCATAGTGTTCAGAGGGCGTTACGCTAAGGGTAACCTTATTCCGGCTCTGGATGGAGATTGCGTGGCATGGGTTGGGCTCTACGACGATCTTGTAAAAGGCACCCCGGGACAGTATCTCCTCCGCCTTCTTGATAACAAGGTAGGCCATGACACCACATACCCCGGTGTGGAAATCCTTCCGGATGATAGTGGGTCCATCGTCGTGACGACGTATGGCCACTGGATAAAGGGCGAAGCCCCGTTTATACTGAGCACCCGATTTTCCACCACAGAACTTCCAAGTTACTCCGAAAGAGGTTCGAAGATTTTGTTGGAAGAAGACGTAATGAGGGTCCGAAAGTAGGAATGTTGAGAGATTCGCGCTAAGGGCTTTGAGTTTGTGCTCGAAAGGCTACCCTCCCCCCGTGGAAGGAATTCCTCAGATCCTTGTCGCAGTTGTTCCGATCTATTGCCTCATGGTGGTTGGCGGAGGATTGCGGCGTGCGCGGGTGCTGGGCCCACAGATGGATGATGGACTCACCAAGCTGGTGATTCATGTGCTCTATCCGGCACTGATTCTTGATAAGGTGCTCCGGGCTGAGTTGCTGCGCGATTTTTCGGTAGTCGCTTGGGCAATCATCGTGGGATTTGCGGTGATCGTAATCGGATTAATGGTGGCTCTTCTGATAGGGCGCGTCATTGGTCTCAGAAAGGGGACGGGATGGCGTAGCTTTACTCTTACCGCAGGTGTCCAGAATTACGGCTACGTTGCAATTCCCCTGCTCATGGTTTTTTTTCCAGAAAATGAAGCCGCCGTTCTTGGCGTTCTTTTCACGCACAGTCTGGGGGTAGAACTGGGAATCTGGACGCTGGGAATGTTTATTCTGCGGGGCGAGCCCATGAAGTCGCCCCGTGAGTTCATCTCCGGTCCCATGGTGGCAGTCGTTATCGGGTTGCTCATGGTCCTTGCCCGGGTTGATACTCTGGTCGGGTATAGCAAAGTGACCCAATTTGCGTTCGAGATCTTTCTCAATCTCCTTCACTGGCTGGGGCTTGCGGCGTTCCCTGTCGGTCTATTGCTAATTGGCACGGTGATATCCGACGTCCTCGGCAAAGAACGGTATTCGCTGCGGGTTGGATTCGGGAGCATCCTTGTAAGAATGATTGTGATGCCGATGGTGATTCTATCGATCGCGAAATTCCTGCCCGTTGTTGTTGAGTTTAAGCAAGTTCTACTTGTGCAGGCCGCCATGCCCAGTGCGGTGGCGCCGATCGTCTACGCGCGGCATTATGGCGCGAATGCAGCTGCCGCAATGCATGTCGTGATTACCACCTCGATCGTCGCGATCGTCACAATTCCGGTTACGATAGCATTCGGGCGAGTGTGGTTGGGACTGTGAGGAGAGCTCATCTGTCGCAGGACGCGGTGAGCTCGCAAGTGGTTAAATGTGTAATCCTCTGATAATGAGAAGAATGAAGGTGTGGCCTTTCTTCCACGGGGGACTTGTGTTCGCGTCTGGAACGTCGGGGATCAAGCGTTTGGCGTCAATTCAGGGGCTTTAAACCAATAGAAACATTGAATTCTCCTCTCCGTAGCGGCCAATCAGAGGAGTCAGGGGTGAATTGACTTAAATCGTCCGGCTATTTCGCTGCCTGAGACGGAGAAAGAATGTTGATGGAAGCAGATTTCAGGCGGTTTTTACATGTTTTTACGGCCTGCAGCCGTTTCCCTTTTGCCTGTGGGGATCCACCGAGGATCTTCACTCCTAGTCACACCGTCGTGGCACGTTTTTTCTGTATGTGGAGGCTGAATTTTGCCCTAATTTGCGGGTGTGAGTCAGTCAATGAGCAGAGGTATCTGTAGATATCTTTCCTTGTTTTCTGGACGCGCTGCCGAAACACAACCAGCTTACGCTGTTATTGCTTGATCACTGCATGAAGACCGCTCTGCCAATCCTGTTGGGACTCTCTCTGTTCCCAACCTTTTTGACTGCCGAGGATGACATTACCAAGGTGAATGCCACCACTAAGGCATTCTGGTCCTACAAGCCCCTCCGCCGGCCGAGTGTGCCGGAGGTTAAGAATCCGGAGTGGAACCGGAGCCCAATCGACGCCTTCCTCTTTGATCGCTTAGAGGCCAATGGACTTAAACCTAATGGCCCGGCGTCGAGACGAGAGTTGATCCGGCGGGCGAGTTTCGACATCACGGGGTTGCCTCCGACTCTGGAGGAGGTGGAGGCCTTCGAAAAGGATTCTTCTCCCGAGGCCTGGGAAAAGGTCATCGACCGGCTTCTGGCCTCGCCGCACTATGGAGAAAAGTGGGCGCGGCACTGGCTCGATATTGTTCGATACGCTGAGTCTAACGGTTTTGAGCGGGACTCCGACAAACCACATATCTGGCGTTACCGTGATTATGTGATCGATGCGCTGAATGCGGATCTTCCCTATGATCAGTTTCTGCTGGAACAGCTGGCAGGCGATGAGCTAGAAAAGCCTACTTCGCAGTCCATGATTGCGACGGGATATCATCGCCTCATGCAGTGGGATGATGAACCTGCGGATCGGCTATTGCACTTGTTTGATAATCTGGATGACGACCTGCGGATTACTACCGAGGGAATGCTGGGGATGACCGTGGGGTGCGCGCGTTGTCACGACCACAAGGGAGACCCCATTTCACAGGAAGATTACTATAGCTTCATGGCTTTTTTCCGCGGTGTAAAACAGCCCGGGAAGGGCGGAGCGAACATTGAAAATGTTGGTGGCGGGGAAGAGGATGCGGGATACCAGGCTGCTCTTGAAAAGCACGACGCAGAAGGAGAAAGGGTTAAGGGGGAACTGGAAAGCGCCGAGAAGAAGATTGGACAACAGTTGATCAAGGCATTTCCGAGCCTCAAGGGAAGACTTAGCAGCTCAGGGGATGAATTTCTGGTCTTGCTAGGGGATGGCCGCGAGCCCAACCCCGGGAAGTGGTTTTACACTAACCGCAAGCCCTCGGCGAACTGGTCGGCGGTCAATTTTCGTGCTGAAAATGAGAAGTGGAAAAGGGGGCTTGCAGGGTTTGGAAAAGCAGGGACCCCTGGCGTCAAGGTGAACACAGAATGGAGTTCCAAGGAGCTATGGGCTCAGGGCACCTTCTTGTTGGAAAGTATTCCCGAAAAGCTGAGACTCTCGTTGATCCACGATGAGGACGTAGAGATCTTTCTGAACGGGCAACTCGTTCTCAGGGAAAGTGGAGTCCTTGGCGATTATAAGGATTTCGATGCGGACAAGAAGTTTCTTTCTGCTCTCCAGACGGGTCGGAATGTGGTGGCGGCGAGGGTGCGACAGACGAAGGGTGGCCAGTCCTTTGATTTTGGGGTCAAGTCCTACCATGGGGAAAAGTTTACCATCGATGTGGCCCTCGCCATGGCGAAAGCAAAGGGTGTTGATGGGGGCCTCCTCGCCAAGAGGAAAGACCTTAAAAAGCGGATTGCACAACATGCTCAGAGCCGTCCTAAGCCGACGAGCGTCAGCGCTCAGGTCGTGCAGGAGCATGGGAAAACACCGCCCCCTCTTTATGTGCACTACCGTGGTAATCCCCACGTAAAGGGAGAGAAGGTGATGACCACGAGGATCCCGACGATCTTCGGAGGAGATGAGCTGGAGCACGAGTCTCCGGCTCATGGGCGAAACACCAGCGGGCGGCGACTGGCCCTTGCGAAGTGGATAATCAAACCCGACAATCCCCGGACCTCGCGGGTGATCATGAATCGCCTCTGGCAGCACCACTTTGGGCGGGGAATCTGTGCTACTCCCAATGATTTTGGATATCTCGGAGAGCGCCCAACTCATCCGGTTCTTCTCGACTGGCTCGCTACGGAACTGGTGAGTAAAAAGTGGAGCCTCAAGCAGATGCACAAGGTGATTATGCTTTCTCAGGCCTATCAGATGTCCTCAAAGGGGCAGGCCGCAAGTTTGGCAAAAGATCCGGACAACAAATTATTCTGGCGTTTTAACATGCGCCGTTTGACTGCCGAGGAGCTGCGGGATTCAGTGCTCGCCACGACTGGGCGGTTGAACCGAAAAATGGGAGGCCCGAGTATCTTCATCAAGCTCGCGCCGGAGGTATTGGCGACGTCCTCGACAAAGGGCGGAAAATGGGGCAATTCTCCCCCGGAAGAGCAGACTCGAAGGAGCGTATATATCAAGGTGAAGCGGTCGATCGTTCCGCCGATTCTACAGGATTTTGACTTGGCGGATACAGATGGCACCTGCCCGGTTCGCTTCCGGAGTATACTGCCCACTCAGGCCCTAGCCATGATGAACAGCACCTTTGTAAACGAAGAGGCCGTAAGTTTCGCTGAACGACTTCGATCTGAAGCCCCTGATGATCCTCGCCGGCAGGTAGGTCTTGCTCTTGAAATCGCTCTCGCCAGGTCGGCCACAGTGAGAGAGCTGGACTATGGCATGGAATTTGTAGAGGTTATGATGCGTGAACATAAGCTATCCTCTGAAGACGCTTTCAATCGATTCGCTCTCCTGGTCCTGAACCTTAACGAATTTTTCTTTGTCGACTGATCGAGAAGTTCTTTTCCAATACAATTTTTCCCAAATATTATGAAACAACCAGTGAACAGTTTTTGCGGTCAGATCAACCGGCGCGAGGCGATTCGCCATCTTGGTGGCGGGTTTACCTCGTTGGCTCTGACTGGAATGTTGGCTCAGGATGGATTCTTCAATAAGGCAAATGCGGCAAGTCTCCAAGGTAACCCTCTGGCCCCGAAGGACTCCATGCTCCCTCAGCGAGCCAAGTCAGTGATCTTCCTCTTCATGTATGGAGGTCCAAGTCACATGGATACCTTCGATTACAAGCCGAAGCTTTACCCCCTTGATGGAAAGACTATTGACGTCAAAACATTTGGACGTGGTGGTAAGAAAAATAAAGGACGGGTCGTCGGGCCCAAGTGGGAGTTTTCCCAACACGGCCAGTCTGGAAAACACATTTCTAACCTGTTTCCTCATCTTGCCAAGAGAGCTGACGATATCGCGTTTATTCATTCGATGTCTGCGGAGTCGCCAATTCATGGATCAGCGATGCTGAACATGAACTGTGGTTCTGTGGTGAGTGGAAAGCCCTCGCTTGGATCTTGGGTGAACTATGGACTGGGGAGTGTGAACGAGAACCTTCCGGGCTACGTGGTCATGCTTGAAAACAGTGGAGGACCTATCAGCGGAGCAAAGAACTGGACGTCCGGGTACATGCCTGCGAGCTATGCGGGAACGGTCTTCCGATCGCAGGGGGACCCAATTCTGAACCTGAAGAATGCCCATAATATGCCACGGGAGCAGCAGCGGACTCTTCTCGATTATCTCAGCACCATGAATCAGGAGCACCTTGGGTTGCGGGGAGATCAGTCGGACTTGTCATCCAGAGTTTCCAGTTATGAATTGGCTTACCGGATGCAGACGACGGCGCCAGAAGCGATTGACTTGGATAGTGAACCGGATCACGTGAAAGAGCTTTACGGAGTTGGAGAAGGGCGGACCGATGACTTCGGCAGAAAATGTATGTTGGCGCGGAGACTCGTGGAACGAGGAGTTCGCTTCATTCAGATTTACTCGGGAGGTGCACACAATGATGCGAACTGGGATGCCCATGGAAACTTGGAAGCAAATCACAATAAGCACGCGGGAAATACCGACAAGCCTATCGCCGGACTTATAGCTGATTTAAAGCAGCGGGGTATGCTTGATGAAACTCTGATCGTCTGGGGCGGAGAATTTGGACGCCAACCGACTGCGGAATATGCGAAAGGAACGGGCAGAGATCACAACTCCTTCGGTTTCACGATGTGGATGGCAGGAGGTGGAATTAAAGGAGGTGTTTCTCATGGAGAAACGGATGAGCTAGGTTCCGCTGCGGTGGGGGATAGTCTGCACGTGCGGAACATGCATGCCACCGTGCTTGACCGGATGGGCCTTGATCCGAACAACCTCAGCTATTTTCACGGCGGACTCGATGAGAAGCTGGTCGGAGTGGAGGGCGCCAAGCCCATCCATGAGATTATGGCCTAGAAGATCGAGGTTTTTTTTCATCCAAGGGAGAGCAGATTGCTCTCCCTTTTTTGTATCCCCAGCAGGCCTTTCAGATCCGGTCGCAAAAAGGTAGACCAGACCGGATTCAGAGAGATATACCAAACCTACCTGCCCCTCCCACGAGGTTGGGCTGGGCGGCGTGGTCCTATCTGAGGTCTTCGTGGTCCACGTTGTGTTCGTTCCTCGGCTTCGAGACGTCTCAGCCGGTGTTCAAGTTCAGATAGGCGGGCCTCAAGCTGCCTCAGGGAATGATGTAATTCAGACACTCTGTCATCCTCCTGCCGATGCCGCCGGTCGTGGTGGTGTTCTTGGTCGTGGTGGTGCTCCTGCTCGCGGTGGTGTTCTTGGTCGTGGTGGTGCTCCTCCTCTTGGTGACCATTCCGCTCGTGGTGATGCTCCTGCTCGCGGTGACGTTCCCGGTCGTGGTGACGTTCCCGGTCGTGGTGACGTTCCCGGTCGTGGTGACGTTCCTGGTCGCGGTGACGTTCCCGCTCGTGGTCGTGTTCCTCTTGGTGGCGATGATGGTCCCGGTTGTGGTGACGTTGCCTCTGATCCTGGTGGTTGCGATTTTCGGGACGACTGCTTCGGGTGTTTTCTTTATCTTTTCCCGCCCGGGTGGAATTTTCTGCTTCGGGCCGGCGTTTGTCGGCATTGTCTCTGTTCTGCCCGAGGGAAGGTAAAGAGAGTATGCTGACGAGGGTAAGAATGAAAAATAGGTTTCTCATCGCGAAGTAGTTCATGGGTGAAGGACCAAGAGGCAATTAAATTCTCATTGGTGGAAGGAGAGGTTGCTCCTTTTCTCAAGCGAGGTCCAGAATTGATGCTTAAATACTCTGGGGCAGTGCCTCTCGGGCACCAAAAACGGGGTCGGCCCTGAGAAATGGCGTATCAATGCCGGGATTTGGTCGAATTCGCTTCTGGCAGAGCTGGTCGATGGCAGATACTTCCACGTCTCCATAGCCTTGACCCTGAATTCATGAAAGTCCTGATCGCCTTCATCTCTCTCTGCTTCACATCTCTCTTAGCGACCGCATCGAAACCAAACATACTTTTCATATTTGCGGATGACATGACCTACGATGCTATTGCAGCCCTTGGGAATGAAGAGATCGAGACTCCCCACCTAGACCAGCTGGTGAGGGAAGGAACGACCTTCACCCACGCTTACAACTCGGGATCGTGGAGTGGGGCAGTTTGTGTCGCGAGTCGACATATGCTGATGACGGGGCGTCAGCTCTGGAACGCTCAGAAAGTTGCCAACAGAAAAGGAATGAGTGCATTCCAAGAGGAGGGAAAGTGCTGGCCCCAGTTGCTTGAGCGCGCCGGGTATAGAACCTACATGTCCGGGAAGTGGCATGTGCAGATTGATGCGGGTAAGATCTTCAATGTAGCGAAGCATGTGAGGCCAGGGATGCCACGATCGGTGAAAAAGGCATACAATCGTCCGCTTGAGGGAAAACTCGATCCATGGGACCCCGCCGACAAGTCGATCGGGGGATTCTGGGAAGGAGGTAAACACTGGAGTGAGGTGCAGGCAGATGACGCGGTGGGCTTTCTTCAGGATGCGGACAAGTCAGAGCGGCCCTTCTTTATTTATCTGGCTTTCAATGCCCCTCATGATCCGCGTCAGGCTCCGCAGGAGTATCTTGATAAGTATCCGGCCAGCGAGATTATCGTGCCTCCGAACTTCCTGCCCCGGTATCCCTACTGTGATGAAATCGCAAATCCTCATCGGCTCCGGGATGAGAACCTTGCCCCCATGCCGAGGACACGGCATTCCGTCCAGGTTCACCGACGGGAGTATTATGCCATCATCACGCATATGGATACGCAAATTGGACGCGTCCTCGATAAGTTAAAAAGCAGCGGGAAGGAGAAGGAGACCTATGTGATCTTTACTGCTGACCATGGATTGGCGGTGGGTCAGCACGGTCTCTTCGGTAAGCAGAATATGTATGATCACAGCGTTCGAGTACCATTCATCGTGACGGGGCCTGGGGTGGCGGCTGGGAAGACGAATGATGCTCCAGTCTATCTGCAGGATATTATTCCAACTTCTCTGGATTGGGCGGGTGCGGATACCCCGGACCATGTCCAGTTTGAGAGTATTCAGCCCCATTTAGAGGGGAATGGTAAAAAGCGGGAATATGTATATGGCGCGTATCTGGGAGTGCAGAGGTCGATCACGGCGGATGGATACAAGCTGATGTATTATCCCAAGGCGAATAACAGGCTACGTCTCTACAAAGTTTCTGAGGATCCCCATGAAACCAACGATCTGATGAAAAGCGACGACCCGGCGCTGAAGGATGTAGTGGCCAGACTGTGGAATCGTCTTATAGAGGTTCAGGGAGAATTTGGAGATACCCTGAAGCTGCAGAAGTCTGAGTAAGGCTTTTCGGATTTGAGAAGATCAGGTCCTTCTGCGTGTCTATGACGGGAGAAGATTCGTGGATACAGAAGGGGTCGAGGGAGTAGTCCCAAGGCCATTAAGTGGTGGATGATTTCGAGCAAGCGTGCCTTAAATACAAACTGGGTATGAGAGACTGTCTCCTGTTCGGTTCACAGTTGAGAGCCTTAGAGATTCTGCCAGGGGAGCAATTCTTCCGAGGAGTAACCTGCAGGCTTCCAGAACCGGAGGCCGCGCCGCGCTCGCACAGCCTTTTTTTCCTAGAATGCAGTTTAAACAGAGTTTTACAGACCGAAGAGAGGTATCCGGTCCGTGATCATCGTAGGCCACGCCACCGATTGCCCGATCATAAGGGGCCGCTCAACTACAACTGTAGCAGCGAACAGGAGAAGCAGACGAGCAGGTAACTGCAGCAGGTAAGGGTAGCGCCTGATGGGGGTGGACTTGTCGAGAACGAGACCTAGAGTCCTCTCATGCCTATCGATGTAGAGTTACTGTCGCGTATATGTAAGGAGCCCGGAGCTCCCGGTTTTGAGACGCGGATTCGCAATGTAGTGCTGGAGGAACTGGATGGTCTGGCGGATGACGTAAGAGTCGATGCGATAGGCAACGTGATAGCCCTTAAACGCGGAAGATCCTCTGAGATGAAGTCCATGGCCGCGGCCCACATGGATGAAATCGGTTTTATTGTCACTCACATCGATAATGATGGGTTTCTACGCTTCAACCCTCTGGGAGGATTTGATCCCAAAACCCTGACTTCGCAACGTGTCCTTGTGCATGGTCGCGAGGACCTCATTGGCGTGATGGGGTCGAAGCCCATTCATATCATGAGTCCCGAGGAGCGAAACAAGCCTCCGAAGCTTGAGGACTACTTTATTGACCTCGGATTGGAGCGAAGTGAAGTAGAGAAGCTTGTAGCGGTTGGTGATTCAATCACGAGGGAGCGTGAACTGGTTGAGATGGGAGATTGCGTCAACGTCAAGTCTCTGGATAACCGGGCTTCGGTCTTTCTCCTGATTGAGACATTACGAGCGCTCAAGAAGAGCCGGCGGAAACCAGCCTACGATTTTTATGGGGTGTTTACGGTCCAGGAAGAGGTTGGACTGCGCGGAGCCCAGGCTTCAACTCTGGAGATCCAGCCCGATTTCAGTTTTGGTTTGGATACGACGATAGCCTTCGATACTCCGGGGGCGAAACCTCAAGAGCGATGCACCAGGCTCGGAAAGGGAGTGGCTATCAAGATCATGGACTCATCGGTTATCTGTGACCAACGGATGGTGGAGTTCATGAAAACCATCGCAGGTGAAAAGAAAATCGAATGGCAACCTGAGATCCTCAGGGCCGGGGGAACGGATACCGCCTCTTTGCAAAGAATGACCCCGGGCGGTTCAATCGCCGGGGCAGTTTCTTTACCTACTCGTCACATCCACCAAGTTATTGAGATGTGCAACAAGCACGACGTTGCGGAAGCAATCAAACTCCTCGCCGCGTGCCTTTGTGGCCTAGATAAGTATGACTGGGAGTTCTGATTGCTCCTCAGTTCAAGTTGAGGGTTCCTTGTGCTCACCTCGTGGATCCCAGCTGGTTCGCTTGGGCCTTATGAAGCAGAGCTCCGGTGGATCTGGACGCTTTTGGGTGGCATCTCGGGCAGCATAGACTGATTACCTCAATTGCGTTAAAATTAGCCGGATTTATCGGTTTTGTTAGAAATTTAAATTTTTGAATAAACGAAACGCAGGATTTCAGGGGTTGAAACCGCGCAACGCCCGAAATCGGGGGTCCGTAAAAGGCGTCTTTTTGTAAAATGTGAGTGACCGGAGCCAGGTTGGGACTTCTTTCATTTTTTTACACCGGATTTCTTGCATGAGCGACTTGTTAGAAAGTGATCTCTGAGGCCTGATTTGCTCGGTCGAGAGAGCTCGCAAGCAAAATCTCGACCTGCTGCAGAATCTGCAAAAACACAACATGTGGTATTGTGAATAATTTGAGCATACAATATGGACAAGATTCCGTTGACGAATTTGAAGAAAAGGCCTTACTCTCCCCACCGCTGCGCCAAGCAGCATATTTATTACGGAAGCTTTAAGTAGCTGCAGAAAAATCGGGAAAATCGCCTAATTTAAGATGTCAAAAACCACCACAGTCCAGATCGGAGATCGATCCTTTGTTCTAGATCAAGATAAGGCGCAAGAGGCGTTTGCCGCCAAAAGCGTGATCAACGGGAAGGAAACCATGTTTTTCAACATTCTTCCCCTAAAATATCAGTGGGCGTATGAGCTCTACAAGACCATGAAAAACAACCATTGGGAGCCCGAGGATATCCCAATGCAGAGAGACGTGGAGCAGTGGAGGGGGATCGACGAAATCTCCGACGTTGAACGCTGGATCATTAAAATGGGCATCGGCTACTTCTCGGCGGCAGAGGGTATCGTCGGCGACAACATCATGCACGTGATTCGGGAGCTGGTTACTGCTCCCGAACTCAAAATGGTTCTGGGTCGTCACGCCCACGAGGAAAACATTCATGCGGATTCCCTCGTCTACATGATTTCCTCTCTGGGACTCAATCCGCACGAGTGCGAAGCCATGTTTGAAGACATCCCTACCATTACAGCGAAAAACAACTTCCTGGTGACTAATAGTCGAGCCATGCGCAGGGATGTCGATCTGACCACGACAGAAAACAAGCAGGCCCTCGCAAAGAACATGTTCATGTTCGGGCAAGTCATGGAAGGAACCCAGTTCTACGGACTGTTCGGGATGATTCTGAGTCTTTACCGGCAGAACAAGTTTCCCGGCATCGGACAGATGTTCCGTTATACCCTCCGGGATGAGTCAAATCACATCGAGCTTCTGCGACAGCTTCTCAACGAACTAGTCGTAGAAAATCCAGACATCTGGACCGAGGAATTCCGAAACGACCTCCGTGAAACGATGCGGAAGGGTGTTGCCTTGGAGAAGCAGTTTATCCGAGATTGCCTGCCAGTGGATGCGGTAGGTCTCAACGCGTCCGATTTTGAGCAGTATATCGACTATATAGGTGACCGGCGGCTTGTGAACTGCCGTCTAGATCCTCTTCATGAAAATGCTTCCAACCCATTCCCTTGGCTTGCCGAGATGATGGACATCAAGAAGGAGCAGAATTTCTTTGAAGGCCGTGTCACGGAGTATCAGAAATCCTCAGCTCTGGAGCATGCAGGGTATAGTGACGACGACCTCTAGGACGATTTGAAAGCGAGAGGGCAGGGGCCCCGACGAGGAAAAAGGTAGGCGACCTCTTGCGCCACCGAGTTACTCATGGCTCCCGATCCCAGATTGTTTCTCGTTACGGCGCCTCCCCAAGCAAACCAGCTAATCTTACCCACCCCCCCCACGTGAGCCCTTACACCCCAAAAACCTTTTATGTATAGATCCATAACCCTCGAGGAAGACATCGCGCTGAAGCAAGTCATTGCAAATCGGCATGGCGAAGA
>PARF01000080.1 GCA_002709915.1 Roseibacillus sp.
GAACTGGTCCTTGATACCAGGGGCTCTGCTGTTGGGGACACCGAGATCGGCCTCTTCGGCGCAGAAGGCAACCTTATTGCCGAAAATGACGATGCTCCTGACCTTGGACTTCTCAGCAGGATCACCATTGCTCTTACGCCAGGAACCTACTACATCGCAACCGGCGCTTATAACACTACTTTTAATCCAGCTGGCTTCAGCGTGGTTGCGCCGCCTAGTATCACCGACGCCTTCATCGTTAATGTGATAAGTGGAGAAAATAATGCTGCGCCTATCGCCCTTAGCAGCTCTGGAGTTAATGCGAGCGGACCGCTCTGGTTCTCCCTTTTGGTTGAGTGAAAAAAGGCCCCTTAGCATTACTTTTCACACAGCGTATGCAGGAAATACCGCAATCTATTTTAGACTGGTTGGTTGCAATCCCGTAGCGCGTCATCGCTCGAATGCTATCTTATATTAGATGCCAATCCGCTCCGATCCGCCTGTGCACGGGGCTCGCTTAAAGTAGTTCCCACTGGATTTTCTTCATTCTTTGCAAAGGTAGACTCTAAAACCTCTCCCGCACAATGACCACAAGCACCATTATTACTATTGTCCTCATGCTGTTTCTTCTTCCGGCATACTCCGAGTGGATTGAGCAATCTGCGGATCCGGAAACAGGGCTGAGGACCGGAATCGTCAGGGCGGGTAACACCACATTTGAGATTGGACCCAATGTTGACCTGCGTGGCGCAGATCTCTCGGGTCTTGACTTGAGTAATACCAATCTGGCTGGTGCGCTTCTGGTCGCAGCCAACCTCAGCGGAACAGATCTCCGGGGAACAGTCCTCAACGCGGCCGACCTGAGCCGAGCCAACCTATCTGCAAGTAATCTCAGTGACACTGATCTTAGCTCCGCTATCTGGAATACTCCCGACCCTCGAATCTCCAGACTCGAGGAGGAACTGGAGACCGCGATCATGGAAAGAGATCAACGTTTCACCGAGGATCAGATTCGTGAGATGTCGGCGAAGTATACTGTGGGCTTGAATCAGGAAGGGAACGTCCAGCTGAACTTTAATATTTTTGAGTCTCTGGACATGGAATCCTTTGTCCCTTTCATGGTGAGTCCATCCTCGGTCTCAGTGAAAGATGGCAGCATCTGCCTCGAGTTCAGACCCGAGGAAAACTCCGCCTTCTTTCGCTTCAATGTGGGCCAGAACGACGGCGAGCCCTCCACTGGAGGGCCTGGATTGTCAGGTCCCGACTCCTTAAACCTCGGAACACTCAGTGCAGACTGGAGAGGGTTTATTATCGACTCCCTTGGCTCCTCTTTTGATACGGAACTTGGTCTCTACGACGGGAGCGGAGCCCTTGTGGCTCAGAACGACGATACCACAGAGCTTACCAATAAGTTACAGATTCTTACCAGCCGCCTGGCGTTTGAAGAACTTGTTCCCGGGAGATACTATGTGGCTCTTGGAGGATATAATACCACCTTCGGTGAAAATTTCTCGGTTGTAAACATCGACTCAGCCGGAGGAGAGTTTGTTCTGAATTATCCCGGCGGACGTGAAACAGGGATATTAACTCCTGAGACAGCCCTCTGGTTCACTTTTGAGATTCGTTAAAAAATATCGTATCCATAACAGCACACACCACTGGCGCCACGGAAGCGGATGGCCTCAGGACGATTTTCTTACCAGCAGCCACGAGCCTCATCGTTTGTCGCCTGATTCTGAAAGACCCTTCTATGATTTCGCTATGTCCAGGTGTGCATTTTCCTTTGCCAAGGTTGCTTTGGGATCTTAGACCCTGCTTGCGATGCTAAGTCAAGAACCCGTGGAATGGCCCGATCAGGTGGAGGCGCTCGTCGAGCGCTTGGAGAGCGAGGCGCCCGAGCGCGCTCTCAGTCGCGAGGAGCGAGCATTGATGGATGTCTATGAAACCGTTCCAATCCTCGAAAGTGAGGACTGCCTGCACGAGTTTTGGCAGAGCGAAATCAATCAACAGCGGGTGATCAGCTCCTTCGATCTGATTGGTGCAGCAGCACTGGTCGATTCTCTTAACGCAAGCCGTTGGTGTGGAAGCTGCAGCCCGGACCGGAACGACTACAGCGAAACGGAGGCGGAGTATCTCGCGACGATCGAAGAGGATCTCCCCTCCGGGATGGAAGAACTTATCGATCTCGTACTGGCTTTCATTGAGAGCGAGTTGGAATAGGAAGAGATAAAGTTAGCACAAGGCTTCAACTCCATCGGCTCTTTACTTGCTTGCGGAGCCTTTATGTATACCAAGGGAGTAATGAAACTGGCCCTGTTAGTTCTATTTTCTCTGACTCTTTATGGAGCCTGCAAGGACCTCGATATTCCAGATTTCTCACAAGGCCTGCCAGGCGCAACCCTGGAGAAACACGAGGTGAGCGGCAATCAAGCTGTCTTCCACTTCCGGACAGGGCTTAGCTCAAACAAGTTTTCTGCTATTTTGAAGAAGGAGTTGGGATCCGCCTGGAGAACTCAAAAGCTGATGCAAGAGGACATGGTTCTTGCAGCCCGGAGGGGCAGAACCACAGGCTCAACAGTTAATCTTACTGTCTATCGGCATGTAACAAGCAAGGGCGTCTGCATTCGCGTCATTCATCTCAAACCAAAAAACAGGACGAATTGTAGTGTAGAGGTCGCCGTCCTTCAGGGCTCGGGACACCCAAAGGACAAAGCAAGGAAGTAAGGTTTTTGGTGACAAACCCTCACAGCCCGAGGAAAGGACCTAGTCTCAGGCCCCCGGGATCTACAAGGCCCGTGTATGTCTCCTGATGACCGGAAGTCACAGGAGTGGTCAGGACAAACTTTTTATCTCAAAGCAGAAACCTGAAGGTTCATGCTTCTATGGGGATAAAGTCCATGGCGTGCCCACCCACAATCTTAGGGACAATCTTACGCACCAGCTTTACGTGCTCAGGATGTTGATCGTAAGCCATCAGGTCCTCTTTTCTCTCAAAGACCGAGATCTGGCCGTATTGAAATCCTCTGTGCCAATGAGCCTCATTTTTTCCAACCACCAATTCTTTGAGAACAGAAATCTTATCCTTCAGGCCGGCAAGCTCATTCATCAAGCCGGCCATTTCCTCCTCCGAGACCTCATCCTTGAATTTAAAATTGAATGCATGGACAAAATGACCGCTGTAATTCTTCACCCCAAGTTTTGTCTTCGTTTCCCCAATCGGGAAAAAATCCATTCCATTCCCAATCTGTAGTCGCGGGAGAATCTTTTTGACCAGTTTATGATGCTCTGGATGCTTCTCGTAGATCATCAGATCCTCTTTCTTATCAAAGACCGCAATCTCACCATACTGAAATCCATGAGTTCTCTTGGCGATATTTTTACCGATGAAGAACTCCTTGAGAACAGGAATTTTCCCCTTCACTGCCGCCAATTCCCGCATCAGAGATGCGACTTCCTCATCAGGAACACCTTTTTTAAATTTGAAGTTAAACCCATGAATAAACGGCCCCTTATCGGCCTCTGCAGCATAGGATTTTCCGACGAGTCCCAGCGCAGAAAAACCACTTAAATTGATAAAGTGTCTTCGAGATTTCATGATTACTTATTGCATATTCATTTAGTTCGTCCATCCCGGATATTTCAAAGAAAAACGCACTGGGACCTCACCAATACGCACATCAACCGCAAAGGTAACGTGACTCAAGCAGAGCATGTTTCCGTCTAGCTAAAAATCGTGGATATTTTTCCTGCATTGGCAAAGCTACAAGTGACCTCGTCTCCAGCGCCGACTGAAATGAGTTCTGTTGCCGACCCGGGTATGACCATCTCGCCGGCTTGCAGCACCTTCCCACTTTCGTGGAGATGCCTGATAAGAAATCGCAGGGAATTAAGGGGGCTTCCCATAATGTCAGCCGCCACTCCTTTCGCCACCACTTTCCCATTCACTGAGACAGTCACCCCCTCAAACTTCCAATCTATGTCCCATGCCCTTACCTTTGAGCGACCCACAATCAATCCGGCAAAAATCCCATTCGAGCAAATCAATTCCTGCCGGGTGGGTTGTGGGTAGTGGTAGACGTAATTGTGCAGCTCTATCCCCGGCTGTATGCACTCAATCGCATCCAGTAAATCATCGTCGGTAATATCCTCATCCAAGAGATCCCGTTTCAGGGTAAGAACAAATTCGGGTTCAATAGCCAACGAATGATATTGGTTTGCCTTGAGGGGCGTTCCCTCATGAACAAGTCCCGGGCTTATCAGACAACCGCAAATAGGATCATTAAATCCGAATTGCTTACGGATGGCAGCGCTCGTACAGCCAACCTTATAACCCAGGGACTCGTCACCATCTGAAAATCTGAGCGCCTGATACATCCTCTGGCACTCATAGGCTTCTTCCATCGTCAATACAGAAATGTCGTCGATTGCCGGAGTAAAAATTCCTTCTTTGAAGAACCGATAAAAGGACTCAGCCACCCTGTCTAAAGATCTCATATTCGATGATGATTCTTTTCTCGATTGGCTTTCTATAGGGCGATCAAGCTGCGACAAGAATACAAAATCTCAAGCTAACAATTCCGCTCAGAATTCACCCGAGACTCTCGGACGAAACATGATCCCGAACGGCACTTTTTATCAAACTACTTGACTAGAAAAAGACACCATACTCTACCCCAACCCGGAGCTCGCCAGCAAGAAACCGTTGACCGTTTGTTAGCGCAACGGACCACCAGAAAATGTCACTATAGCAAATGCGGAAAGATCAATTAGTCGGGAGAAATGGTCTAAAATTCAGAAACCAAATCAAAGTACCGCCACACAGGTTCTCCGTCTCCATACCTGTTTGAAACATCCTCTAGGATACCGCTATCTATTCTCCACTGCAGATAATTTTCATAATGCTGTCTCGAGTCCCACTTACTACAAAATTCCAGATTGCTCGGATCATCCTGATTCTGGACGAAGTAAACTGCGTGACAGCCCTCATAGGCCCTCGTTGCTTGCAGTAAAACATTGAGTTCCTAAATAAATTGAGACTCCAGCCCTTTTTTTATCCTTAGTTGTAGATTTACAAAAACCATTAGGGAATCTTGCTAACTGCCGAAACGAAAACCAATCTAAAAACCGAAGGCATTTAATAACTGAAGAGAGCTCTTAGATTTCCAAAGACCAGTGCGAAAAGACTCGAGCGGAAAAAAATAAGCTGCCCCCCGCTCTCATGCAGTCACTGACTGCTCTTTATGATGATAGCGACAATCAGCGCTATCCCGATTGCCAATCCGGTTATCCAATAAAGAACTCGCACAGCCTTGAAATACACCCCCCAATTCCACACCAATTTTGAGCCTTCTTCGCGAGATCTACCTTCAGCAACGGAGTGCTTCATCGGGCTATCGTTAGTCCCACTTTGGCGATATACGTCTTTGGCGAAGCGCTGGTTCATGCCACCTCCTCCAGCTTTCTACTGGCCTTGTCTTGAATCATTGCTGTTCGTCCTCCATAATCACTGTCGGGTCCCGTTCCTACTCCTCAGAGATCCTGAAGAACCTCCGATCTCCTTCAACGGGGATGTTTCGGGACACCACGGCACCCCTGCCCGCAATCTTTCCTTCGAGGACGACCCAGTTCTCCAAATCGATCGATTGTTCGATACGATAGGTTCGGCTGGACCGGGAGGCAAAGGATACCGAAATTATGCCCGGAGTCGCCGTGAAGACCGGGACAGAAGAAGGGCGATCTGCAGCATCGAGGGGACTGGACTGGAGGTTAATTTCATCACCGTCATTCCATCCGTCACCATCACTATCCGGATTTGAGGGATCCGTCCCTGCCGTAATTTCAGCGCCGAGCGACAGCCCGTCATTATCGAGATCGGAATCCAAGTCTCCTGGCCCGTTCTCCTCAACCGTAATGACAAACCAGAGCGCACCATTGCGGTTCTGCCCTTCTGCGGTCGCTGCGGGTTCACCTTCTGGATCAAATGAACCCTCCCGCAGGTTTAAGGTGAACGCATCACCAATTCCTGAGGGCGCAACCACACTGAAATCTTGTTGATTAAACACCGTATTATAAGAACCAGCTGCAAGAAAATACCTCCCCGGAGCCAGTTCTCCGGTAAGAAGACTACCCCGGCCCAGCACACTATCGTCGTTTGTCGCCAATAGTTCGCCGGAGGCGTTATAAAGCCCGATTTCCGTATCTTCTACCGCGGAGCCCCCAGTATCGATACTGACCACCCCCGCACGGATCGGACCGAGAGTGAGCGCCGTGGCAGGAGTATCTCCCACCGGCTCGGGAACAGGCTGGGTAACTTCGAGGGAGAACCAAACAGCCCCCGTAGCAACTTCGCCACTCGCAGTTGCGACTACCTCGGTCGCAGGGTCAAAATTGCCCCGACGGACATTGACGGTAACCGATGGTTGGTTAGCTGGGGCTGCGGCCTCAAAATTGTTCCCAAAGCTGGTATTCCATGCTCCCGCAGCAATAAAGTAGGTGCCTGCGGAAAGCTCTCCAGAGAGAACACTTTGCAGATCAAGGACGCTGTCATCATTAGAACCCAGTAGCTCACCGGAACTATTAAAGGCACCCAGCTCGGTATCTCCTATCGACGATCCCGAAGTATCAATGCTGAGCAATCCTCCTGACACTGTTCCCAGGGGAATTGCCCGTTCAGGAGTTTCTCCCGCAAGCTCAGGGACTGCTTCAGTGACTTCAATAAAGAACCAGATCGCGCCCGAGGACACTGCTCCAGTCGCCGTAGCTAAAATATCAGCATCGGGATTGAATGCCCCTGCCCCTACATTGAGCGTGATTGAATCACGGATTCCTGGGGGGGCAACCACACCAAAATCGCTCTGGCTGAACACCGTATCATAGGAACCAGCTGCCAGAAAATAGGTTCCGGGAGTCAGATCCTGAGTCAAAAGGCTCCCTCGGCCCAGTGCGCTGTCGTCATTAGATCCCAACCGTGTCCCAGATGAGTCGTAAAGCCCCAACTCCGTATCAGCTACGACAGAGTTTCTCGTATCAAAGCTGTATTGCCCCGCCGCTACCGATCCAAGGGAAATGGCATCTTGAGGTGCAGACCCAATTACAGGAGGCGAAGGAGGATCGACCGGATCATTACCATCAGGATCCCTCAGGAAGATACCGTTGAGCTCAGTTACCCCGCTCCCGTCGGGATCCAACCAATCACGCAGTCTTGAACCTGACGATCCCCCTCCATCCCAGCTACGCGACAATTTACCATACCAATCTGACCGATCATTCCCACAGGCCGCATATCCTCCATGAAGCTGCCCCACTATCCGCCCGTTCTGATCAAACAACGGCGACCCGGAGGAACCACCCTCAGTTGAACCGAGTTCCCATCCGACAACCCTCCAATGAGTGGCCCCAGCATCTTCGTCTGAGCTCAGATAAGTCGTCGAGCGCAGCTCATCAAAGTCAAAACTGATCCGCTTCTCAGATCCTTTGGGAAAGTGAACACCCACCGCCAGCTCTGGAACCCCAGCGCGGGACCATCCTGCAAGGAACACTCCGTGATCCTCACTGATCGGATCATCTAGCTCTACAAGCGTCATGTCCGAAGCCTCAAAGGTTGCACGCAATCTCGCGCCACTATTGAAATTATTGACCGGACCGTTCCCAGCGCTCGCATTGGAAGAAGTCCCCCGAGTGCGACAGTTACTATTCTCGTGATTCCAGTAAACCAGCATGCTTGCCGCGTTTGACAAAGTAATCCCACAATGATCTGCGGTCAGAAAGAGAGGCCTTTTGTCATTGCGGGTGTTGTTAATCGCCGCTCCCGAACAAAAATAAGTCCCACTAAGAATATAGACCCCGGCCGACTTTATCTGATCGCGAAACTGATCAATCAATCCACCAGCCCCGGACTCCTCTGCGGAACAGACCACGTCAATATGGCAGTCTCCCGCCGGAGAGGAACCCTCTAACTTCTCCATTCCCGCCGCCAAGCTGAAGGCCCGGAAGCCACGATTCACACCGTTCAGACGAAGGTCTACCTGCTCGCGTTCTTCCTCCGCGACATTGAGGACGAGTTCCAACTCATCCCCCGCTACCAATGGAGTCCAAAGTTCTCCGTGGTTTTCATTATCCTCTGCTGTGAACGGCCTGACCATTAATTCTCCGTTTACTCGGAGCTCCAACCGGGCGCTCTCTGGCAGACGAAATTGGGAAAATGCCAGATTAAGATTTTGTGCCCCCGGCGCCTTGACCCGAATACTCCAGTTGGCCCTCGAGCCCTCAGCCTTCCAGCGCCCGTGGCTACTGGGCGTTACATCTACCGGCCATCTCTCTGCAAAACGAAGGGGCTTTCCCTTTTCGGGAGCGTGCTCCTTCCGCAGTCGATCGACCTCCAGAGGTGGCAGCTCCAAAATTCGCTTACCGGGGTGAGTCCTTCCTGACTTTCTTGTCCCCTCGATTCCCATCTGTTCCTTGCGCAAGGCATGCCTCTCCGGGTCAGCAGCATGTGAAGCACTGTTCCCAGCATTAGGCTTCAGTGGAGGAAACAGAGCCCCGATCCCAAGGCCTGTAAAACCAACGATAATCAGAAATAGAAATCTTTTTTGCACGGCATCGAAGATACAATCAATTGCCGGGAAAGGACAGCAGCAAAGTCTTGTCCAAGCTCTTCCTCCCCACTATGTATGAAATTTGAAAAATCACTACCCGGTTAATGTGCGCCCGTTGACAGGCCGCCTCGATCCGGGGGATTTCTCTCCAACCCATCAAACTCCTCGAAGAAAGCCCAGGTATTCTGTCTACGCTAGGGCTGCTTCGACGGATATACGCCCATGAAATTAGACAAGCTAAGAAGCGCCTTCCAGTATGAGGGTGAGTTTTCCCGGCGCCTTTTTCTCGCCTACGCTGCATCCCTCGCCTCTATCCCGTTAGCGGGGCAATGCGCTTCTGCTGCCCCTCGGCACAGCTTTGCCAGTGACCCTTTCACCTGCGGCGTGGCCTCTGGTGATCCTGATCATCAGAGCGTCGTTCTTTGGACTCGACTCGCCCCCAAGCCTCTGGAGCCCGGAGGAGGCATGCCGAATACACCGGTGGCAGTCTACTGGGAACTTGCCGCAGACAGCGCATTCAAAACGATCATTCAAAGTGGCAAGATTAACGCCACCCCCGCACTCGGTCACTCGATTCATGTGGAACCCGCGGGACTGAAATCTGATCGCTGGTATTTCTACCGTTTCCAGTCGGGAGGGGCCACCTCCCCAATCGGGCGCACCCGCACTCTACCGGCGCCCGAAGATTGTCCAGAGAAACTCCGTTTCGCCGTCACTTCCTGCCAGAATTATGAACAGGGCCTCTTTACCGCCTACCACCAAATGGCCACTGATGAACCGGATCTCGTTTTTCATCTCGGCGATTATATCTACGAGTATTCAGGAGTGAATGGCCGCCTACGTAAGCATCATGGACCCGAAATCGAGACACTCGATCAATACCGTTCTCGCTACGCTCAGTATCGCGGCGACAAGGATCTCCAGAAGATGCACGCAACTTGTCCTTGGTTCGTCACCTGGGATGATCACGAGTTCGACAACAACTGCGCCAATGCCATTTCCGAGGAGAAACATGTGAAGCCGGAGAATTTCCTCATCCGGCGTGCGAACGCCTACCAAGCCTACTACGAAATGATGCCCCTGCGCCGGTCATCTCTTCCGGTAGGCCCCAAAATGGCGCTCTACCGCAACGCACACTTCGGCACCCTCGCTGACTTTTATGTCCTCGATACCCGCCAATACCGGACCGATCAGCCCAACGATGATCGCAAGAGCCCTGTCAACAGGGCGGCCCTCGATCCACGCAATACCTTGCTTGGATTGGAACAGCGTAAGTGGCTCTTTGAGACCCTCTCCTCCTCTGGAGCAACTTGGAACATCCTTGCCCAACAAGTGATGATGGCTCTGGCTGACCGAGCGAGACCCAACTCCCCTGCTGTCTATTCCATGGACCAGTGGCCGGGCTATGCGCATGAACGCCAGTTACTTCTAAAGCATTTACACGATCACAAAATAAGGAATCCGGTGGTCCTCACCGGTGATATCCACTCAAATTGGGCAAACGAATTGCGCGTCAATGACTTCAAACCAGAGGAAGACATTGTCGCTACCGAATTTGTCACAACGTCTCTTTCCAGCGGTGGGAACGGGTCTTCAAAAACAGATGGACTCAACGAGTTTCTTGCCCGCAACCCGTGCACCAAATTCTTCAACCGGGAACGTGGTTAC
Organism: Roseibacillus sp.; assembly: GCA_002709915.1. Classification (GTDB taxonomy): domain Bacteria; phylum Verrucomicrobiota; class Verrucomicrobiia; order Verrucomicrobiales; family Akkermansiaceae; genus Roseibacillus_B. Next base: position 10,242 of record PARF01000080.1, read on the forward strand.
GTTCTGTGCGATGTTACTCCGAAAACTTATACCGCTGATTTCATGGTTATCGATGATGTCCTGAGACCGGGTGGCGAGACTGCGTCCAGAGCAAGGTTCACGGTCGAATCCGGCATTCCGAAGATCCAACCCGCCTGATCCAGTCTCGCTGGCATCAGCAAAACAGCGTTTCAGAAGGTAATCCGCTGACACGAATTCGATAAGGAAACAGTTATCTCCGCTCGCCGATGACCCTCTCAGGGGTCCTGCCCTCGGCTTAGCCCCGACTCGAGGAGGGGCCGAAGTTTCGCGGTTCATCCTGCAACTTTGCCCTTGAGCATGAATCTCCAGCCCTGATTCTTCCCTGTGCTTCCGTATCGAACTATTCTCCTTCTCTGCATTCTTTTTCAGCAGCCCTCTTCCGCAGAGAAGCCAGCTCCTTTTAACCACCCGGGAGTTCTACACAGCTCTTCAGAGCTCAACTTCGTTCGTGGGAAAATCGCGTCTGGAGACGAGCCCTGGTCTTCAGCATGGCAAGCCCTGATCTCTCACCGGTGGGCTTCCCTTGACCATGAGTCAAGAGCCCATCAAAATGTCGTTCGCGGCCGGCGGGGAAAAAGCAGCACAGGAATGAGAGAGTTGATGGACGATTCGGTAGCGGCCTACACCCACGCTCTCCACTGGTCGTTGAGCGGATCACAAGCTCACGCCAACAAGGCTATCGAGATTCTGAATGACTACGCTCGAACCCTGAAAAGTGTCGGAGGTCACGATGCCCGCCTTCTGGTTGGCATTACCGGAATTCACTTTGTGAATGCGGCAGAACTGATCGCGCACAGTGACACTCAGTGGAGTGTAGTCGATCGAGAACGTTTCGAAAAAATGTTACGTGAGGTTCTCTACCCGGTCATCGAGAACTTTTATCCGAGAGCAAATGGCAATTGGGATGCATCCATGATCCAGACCATGATGGGGATGGGAATCTTCCTCGATGACCGGTCTATCTACCAGCGCGGGGTTGATTACTTTCTCAACGGCGAGGGAAACGGCCGGCTCACCAACTACATCAGGCCCTCTGGCCAGTGTCAGGAGAGTGGACGCGATCAGCATCACACCCTGATGGGACTCGGCTATCTCACTTCGGCGGCGGAGATTGCCCGCAATCAGGGCTTGGATCTCTACGAAACAGCTGGGAACAGACTCGCTATCGCCTTCGAATACTGTGCCAAATATGGGCTGGGACACGCAGTCCCCTTCGAACGGTTCGTGAGTATCGGTGGGTGGTACGATCATCACAAGATCTCTGAGGTCGGGCGTGGCTGGGAGGTGCCAGTATTCGAGCTTGCTTACCGCCATTATCATCACCGCAAGAAAATGCCCATGCCGTTCAGCGAGCAGGTCCTCCGCAAGACACGCCCGGAGAAACCTTCGACAACTCACAAGCCGTGGTCGACATTGATGTGCGCTCAGGAACCTTTACCGGTCAAGAAGGTGGACCTGCGAGTGGAGAAGCTCGCTGCTATTCAAGGAACAGAAAAGTGGGATTGGTGGCAGGCCCGTACTGCGCAAGTTCCAGGCGAACAACCTTTGTGGATCACCACCATGTCAGAGACGGGAAAGAAGGTGTCGCACGACTTTCACGACATCTATCAGTCCCTGAGCCGGGACGAAGGAAAGACCTGGAGCAAGCCTGAGATTATTCACTCACTGAAACGCACAGAGGAGAACAATGGATTTGAGGTGGCACCTGGCGATATGTGGCCAACCTGGCATGCGAAGTCCGGACTGATCATTGCAACCGGTAAGACCTTCAATTTTGAAGGCGGCAAGCGCGAAATATTCAATCGTGAGAAGGTATCATATGCGGTGATGAATCCGAAGAGCTGCGAGTGGGCGCCGATGAAGTTTTTGAAGATGCCGGAAAAGGATCGATCGGGGATGGCGATTGTGGCTCCAAACGCCGGCAACAACCAGCGTGTCGATTTGCCCAACGGAGATATCCTCCTTCCCGTGCGCTATCAGAGAGGCTTCAAGCAGCGGAATTATACCACGGTCGTCGTGCGCTGTGAGTTCGACGGTGAGACTCTGACCTACAAGGAACATGGTTCAGAGTTGAACATCCCACGGGACCGCGGACTCTACGAGCCCTCGTTAACTGAATTTGAAGGGTGGTACTACCTGACGCTGAGAGCCGACCACTCCGCATTCGTGACGAAGGGAAAGGATGGCATTAATTTCGAAGCCATCCGTGAATGGAAATTCGATGATGGGACGTTGTTAGGGAGTTATAATACCCAACAGCACTGGATCACGGCTGGAGGCGGCCTGTTCTTGATCTATACCCGCAAGGGAGCGGACAACGACCACGTATTCAGGCACCGCGCGCCTCTCTTTATCGGGCAGGTCCATCCCGAAACACTACGAGTGATCCGTTCCACCGAACGCGTTCTCATCCCGGAAAACCATGCGACCTTGGGAAATTCAGGAGTATGCCGCCTCAACGACCGCGAGAGTCTGGTGACCTGCGGTGAAGGACTCATGCGACTGGGCAAACGGAAAGGCGCACTCAACAAGGTTCACTTCGTAAAAGTGGTTGCCGAGGGCAGCCCGTAACCGATGAAACTCATGAAGTCTGGAACAGGGTTCAGAACCAGAGATGCTATTTCAGGTGAATAAGGTTAAAATCCATACGCGAACTGATGTCCTCTGTAATCCCCTCGCCTACTTCGATTGCTCCAGTAGCCTCTGAGCCTTGGCCAGATTCTCCTTCGCGAGTAGAAAGTCCGGCTTCAGGCGGAGGGCCTCCATAAAGTGGTGGGCCCCCTCCGCGAACAATCCCCGACGAGCAAGAGATGACCCGAAGTCATTGTGAACGGAGGGATTGTTCGGTGCGACCTCCAAGGAACTCGAAAAATGAAACGCCGACCTCTCGCTGAGTTGTCGCCGATCAAATTCCATCGCGAGAAGATAATGCCTTCTTCCGACCTCTGCCATGAGGGCGCGCCTCTTTTTCCCCCGGGAACTCTCAGCTGCAGCCCTCAGATAAAAAACCGAAAATTCCGGATATCGTTCCTGAGTGCGGCGGGCAACCAGATTGGAAACATAGCCCGCAGCGGCCGGCTCCGTAAACCAGCGCCCTGGGAATGGCGGTGCCAAATTACGCAATTGTGTCTTGGCAGCCCGCAACACCTCCCGGCAATCATATTCCAAAACCTCCTTATTGAGAGCTCCCCGATATAAAGCAACCACCTCGTTTTCTTTGTTCAGGAGGAGCGACAACGGAACGGCGAAGTGGGGAGCAGAATCAAACAGAGATTCCTGCAAAAGAAATACCTGCTCTAACTCCTCCTCACCAACCATTCCCCAGGCATCATTGAAACCCGTCTCTACGATAAAGGCCTTTGCTGCGCTACGAGCCTCCTCAGAGTGCCCATCAACACACAGAGCTAGAACCGGAAGCTCCACAGGACCAACTGCGAGCTCCGAAAGTTCCTTGCGACAATGAGGGCAACTTGCAGACCACAACACCAAAAGGCGGCCGGAGATACCGCCGGAAAGCTTGGCTCTGCTTCCCTTCTCGTCGTAGTAAGAGGCAAAGGGAAGCCTGACCGCAGCAGGCAAAACAACCGACGCCCTCCCCCCAGAGGCCGCTACCGCGGGTAAAGCCTCCGCCTTAATACTCACTACTCGGTCCACTCCAATGGGAACCGCCGACCTTGCTCCCTCTTTCAGATGGTATCGCCGTCCCGCTTTTAACTGTTGGAACACACTTCGCTCTCCTCCGGGCCATAGCACCTTGACTCGTTTCAGAGACGCATTTTCCGGCAATCCGAAATGCACCCACTTACTTGACTGAGATAGAAACATGTCTCCCGCCCGCACCGAGCGTATTAGTCGCTTATCATATCCGGAGACTTCCAACTCCACGACGGCCCCAATCGCGTCGCGATTAGCCTTTGTTCCCTCGAGTCGAAAAGCAACAAAACGCCCAGGCCGCCCGGAGGAGGAAGTATTCAGCATGAGACGGATCCGAGGCGCCGTGCGGTTCCGAAACCAGAGATCGAGGTCCCCATCCTGATCCCAATCACTTACTGCCACCCCTCTGCCGTCATCCACAAAATCGAGCCCGCTTACGTGAGAAGATGTGACGAACTTACCACCCACATTGAGAAAGGCGCAGTTTCGCTCGTAACCGCTCCACGAGGATCCCTTGCGGACCAATTGCATTATCGCCTGCCACGCAGCTCCATACCTTATGACTCCTTCCTTGTCCTGCTCGTTAACCGGTGAAGGCGACACGACCTGTCGCCAGAAGAAACTTCATAAGTCATCCGCCCTGGTATTTGAAAGATACCCGTTGGCCACCAGAAGATCTTCCCGGCCATCGTTATTCAAGTCGACGAACCCGGAACTCCATGCCCAACGACCCATGGTCACTCCGGCGGACATGCTCTTGTCACGGAAGCCTCCCTTGGCTCCCTGCACGAACAGGCTGTTACCCCGGGCCATGCGCTGCAGAGCGACCACATCTCCCCCAACTCGCGAATCCTCGAACTTCCTCTGATAGGTTACCCGGTTTCCTGCGGCAGAAAACATGTTTCCAACGTAGAGATCCATACGACCGTCACCGTCTGCATCTCCCCAAGAGGCAGACATCCCTCCTGCCATATCCTCCACTCCTACCTCCTTCGCAACATCCTTGAATACTCCCCCATCATTCCGATAGAGAGAATTTCTTCCGAAATCATTCACCACGTAGAGATCAGCATCTCCATCCTGATCGTAATCCTCCCAAGAAGCTGCAAACGTCCAGCGCGTATTGTTCTGATCAAGGCCGACCGACTCGGTCACGTCCGAAAATCGAAACTTCCCATGATTAGCGAGAAGGATGTTGCGGCCACCATTCTCGGCATCGTTGTAGGGAATTGGAGATTGGGCCTCAAATCCCTGCGCACCGGAGCTACTGCGACCCGCTCCATAGTCCGCAACATAGAGATCCAGATCTCCATCGTTATCATAATCTGCGGCCGCCATCGAGTACGGTCCAGGTGACCCGGGATGCCCACCCTGCAGCGAAAAGACCCCAGATCCGTCATTTTCGAGAAACAGCACTAGAGCGACCGTCGCAACCACAAGATCCTGATCGCCATCATTATCAAGATCCACGATTAGCGCACTGCGTGATGACTCAAGAAAATCCACTCCCGCAGCCGCAGAGCGATCTTCGACTGTTCCATCCTCACTTTGCACGTAGAGCCGATTGGGAAGACCGCCGCCGTCGCAAACATAAACATCATCCAATCCGTCGCCGTTGACATCGCCAACCGCAATACCCTGATGACCAGTGATGTGCATGTCGTCTACTCTAGTTAACCGCTCGCACCAGTAACCTACCCCATGCATCATCTGCCGCCTGAACGAGGGAGCATTGGCAAAGACACCCCTTGTCGCATCCTCATAAAGCGCCCCGGGGACATGAGTTTCGCGGTAGCTCATCACCTTCAAACCTGCGAGCCTTGGCGCTTCTCTTCCAACCCAATCGCACTGCCAGACGGCGTCGATTTGAGCAAGCCTGTCATCAATGTCCGATGATACCACCTCGACGAGAACCTCCGTGCTAAACTCCTCACCCTGTCCTTCCAAATCAATAGCAACCGTCTTAAAGCGCACCGAGGCACGCTTGCCTCCTTCCACTCGTTCACGCAGATCTGCCAACTTCCGGGAAAGATCCGCCCCGGAGGGTCCAAATGAGGACCCGGTAAGAATTTTTATCCCTCCCGGAAGAACGCGCTGCTGGACCTCGGAAGGTACAAACGCAGACGAATGAAAATCCTCCAAAACCAATCCGCTAAGATCACTGTCCACAGCTGCCTCTGCGACCTGAGAGAGTAGCCCGGATACCAGCAGCGTCAGATGCTCAGAATTCCAACCGGAACGCTCGGGCATCAGTGCCGCTATCTCAAGATCGGCCACAGTCTCTTCACCGGTAAAAGCGACTCTGATATCCGAGCCTCTTACTCCGACTCCCTCTTCAGGATTCAGCGCCGGACGATGCAGGCGCTGAATCGCCTTGGCCGTCACCCGCAGTAGCTCGTTCGGTCCCGCACCTGCACCCGTCCCGACATTAGCACGTTTCTCTTTCTTGCCTCCACAACCTGCAAACAACGCCGGTCCCACGACCAAGACACAACCTACCACAGCAGTAAAAGAGAGGCGAAAACCAATCACAACGCAGCCCTATATCACGTCTCGACCACCTTTACAGGCACCGTTCTCATGCCGAGCCCCCAGCCTATTTTCATTACAATCCACGAGCATTCTCGACCGCATTGTCAAAAACGAGGCAGTTTATACCCAACGAGCGTTTGGTCGCCGCTGGATTTTCCTTGCCGCCCAATAGCAAGTGGGCCAACCTCTACAAAACCTACACTATTTGTTGCATGTTAACTAAGCCCCTAATCTCCAGCTTTTTAGCATTTTCTTTAATCAGCAGTGCCAGCGCCGTCACTATTGGATTTGGACCGAATCTCGTCGGTGTTCAGGACACCCCATCGAACGGAACTTCCAACCAAATGAGGCAGAACATCAATGTCACCGACACTGTGTTTCTGGCAGAGGGAGTCTATCAGGCTACGACCTGGGACTATCAGGCTGCGGCAGACGCTACCAACGGAGCGACTCAGCCAGTCTTTCCGTTCCTTACTATTGTGAACGGACCGAGCAACCACACCGTTCTCACCTTTGGGGACACTATCGACACCTTGCCCGGAATTCAGAACCTGGTTGTCTTTGGAGGACCGAATGCCACCTTCACCATTCCGGCGGGAGGGGCCACTGTTGCCGCCGGGATTCAGAACACCAACGCAGACGGGGTTCAGAACAGCATTCTCACTGACACAAGCTTTGGCACGACTGACCACGCGAACAGCGGACTCTTTGATGAAGCCAGCGGAGTAGGAAACACCCTCGACAGCTTCGGCTTCGCAAACCTCACTCGAACTTACGCCTTCTCGATCGAGGTCGAGCAGATCCCAGAGCCTTCTGGCATCTCTCTCATCCTTCTCAGCGGAGTCGCCCTGATGCTCCGAAGGAGGCGCTAAGAGATTACCGTCCCCTCTCAACTTATTAACTTTCCATGGGGCGGTCAGGTTATCTGACTGCCCCATTTTTATAGCGCACTGATAACCAACCAATCTTGTCGCTGCGAGCAATTTACCACCACTTGTATCACCATGTTTAACAGACTACTCCTCACCACCTGCTTTAGCTTCGTCCTGCTAGCTCGTGTCCACGCTGTTACGATTGGATTTGGGCCCGGTCTCCTCGGCGTTCAGGATACGCCTTCCGATGGCAATTCAAATCAGATGCGTCAGAACATCAACATCTCAGATACGGTCTTTCTCGAAGCAGGGACTTACCACGCTACGACCTGGGACTATAATGCCGCACCCGACGCCACCAATGGCGCTTCGCAACCTGTCTTTCCCTTTCTGGTCATCGTAAATGGCCCTGCCAACCATACTGTGATCGCCTTCGGCGAAACCATCGACACTGAACCCGGCGTGCAGACTTTCGTCCCTTTCGGCGGTACGAACGATACTTTCACCATCCCCGCAGGGGGTGCCACGGTAGCTGCCGGCATACAAAACACCAGTGGTGCCTCGGTGCAGAACAGCATCCTCACCGACACCTCTTTCGGCATCACCGATCATGCGAATAGTGCCAATTTCGACGAAGCCGGCGGAGTAGGAAACACTCTCGACAGCTTCGGACATGGAAACCTGACCCGAACCTACGCCTTCTCCATCGAAGTCGAGCCGGGCGAGGTGGCCGATGCAGATGAAGACGGCCTCCCCGCCTCGTGGGAGAATGCTAACGGCTTGGACGACAATGACGACGGCACCATCGGGGAAAGTGCCGGTGGAGCTCGGGACGGGCCCAATGGGGCCCTCGGAGATCCCGATAACGACAGCCTGAGCAATGAAGAAGAGCTCGCCAATAATACTGATCCACGGGAAGCCGATAGCGATGGAGACACCATTAATGATGGAACCGAGATCGCGAATGGCACCAACCCAAGGAACACCGACAGTGATGACGACGGGCTGACGGACGCAGAAGAAGCGACCGCTGGCACAGACCCCAATGATCCCGACACCGATGGTGACGGACGTACGGATGGACAGGAAATCGCACTGGGGAGCGACCCGAATGACCCCAACAGTCCCAATACAATAAAGATCGGCTTCGGAGCCAATCTCGCCGGCGTCACCGACACCCAATCCGACGGGTTCTCTAATCAGATGCGCCAGAACATCAACATCACTGATACGGTCTTTCTGGATGCCGGAACCTATACCGCACTCAGTTGGGAGTATAATGCCGCTCCTGACCTCACCAACGGAGGCACCCAGCCGGTCTTCCCCTTTCTGACCATTGTAAATGGGCCGGCTTCTCACACCGTGATCGCCTTCGGGGATACCATCGACACTGAACCCGGAATGCAGTTCGCGGTCCCCTTCGGCGCTGACAACAACGTATTCACTGTTCCTGAGGGAGGCGCCACCATTGCAGCCGGAATTCAGAACCCCAACGCCAACGGGGTAACCAACAGCATCTTAACCGACACCTCTTTCGGCAGTACTGATCACGCGAATAACACCAATTTTTCCGAAGCAGGGAGCGTTGGCGCCACCCTCGACAGCTTCGGCTTCGCAAACCTCACCCGAACCTACGCTTTTGCGATCGACGTGAAAGCGGGAGCCAACTCGAACAAGATGCAGCTGGAGATCGACCAGGTTGGCAGCGACATCGTCATCTCATGGCCAAGCGCTCTGGGCAAACTTTACAATCTGCGCAGCGAGACCGATCTCTCGAATGGTGAACCAGCAACCTGGCCCATCTACGAGGGCAATCAGGATATTGTCGCAACCCCGGCGACCAACACTCTTACCTTCCCGCTGCCGGCAGAGTCCGATCGTTACTTCGTGATCGAGGAGTTTGACGCCCCTCCCGTTCCGATCTTCGAAGAAAGCTTCGAGAATGGGCAGGGAGGCTGGACCACCGGGGTAGACGACACTGCTCCCGGCGACACTAACTGGGAGCTGGGATCGCCGGGCGCTCCCGGGCCTTCCGCCGCTAACAGTGGGTTGAACTGCTTTGGAACGAACCTGACCGAAAATTATCAAGCCGATGCCGACATCTGGCTACGCTCTCCTGCCATCGACCTTAGCCTAGCTGGAGAGGCTACCCTGAATTACTCCGAATTCCGTGACATCGAAGAGGTCTTTGACTCCGGTGAAATCCGAGTTCTCAACGCGGCCGACAATTCACTCCTCGCCGTCGTCAGCTCCGCTATAGAGGGAACCACCTTGGGCCTCTGGGAAAACGTCAGCACAAAGCTCCCTGCCGCCGCATTGGGTAATCTGATTAAGATTGAGTTCCGCCTCATGAGCGACAACTTCGGTGACTTCCCCGGCTGGTATCTGGATGACGTTAGCGTCACTATACCATGAAGTTTCTCCTGATCTTTCGGGGACGACACAATCAACACCGGATGCTGACACAAGGAGGCGCCTCTCTGGACCGGTGGGTGCCCGGCTGGGCCTCCATCCTCTACGCCTTCATAGTCGTATGGCTGCCCTGCCCAATCCGGGCTGCAGACAGCGTGGTGGTCTTTAACGAGATCCACTATCACCCTCTCGACGAAAACAGCAGCACAGAATGGATCGAGCTGCGCAGCCTGATGGGAGTAAACGTTGATATGTCGGGATGGGAGCTCGAAGGCGGCGTGAATTACACCTTTCCCGAGGACACGGTCATTCCGGGACATGGCTACCTTCTGATCGCCGCCGATCCCAACCACCACACTCTCACCGGAAAAAGAGCTCTTGGCCCGTTCACCGGCCGTCTAGCCAACAACGGAGAGACCGTGCGGCTGGTCAACAACAGCGATCGTACTATGGACTCTGTAAGCTATGGCGACGACGGCGACTGGCCGGTCGGCGCTGACGGCTTGGGAGCAACTCTCTCCAAGCGCAAACAGAATACCGCGGAGTCCCGCCCTTTTAACTGGATGGCCAGCTTTGAATCCGGCGGGACACCGGGCGTCTCCAACTTTCCCCTCGAAGGTCAACCGCCAACTGTCCGCTCTATCCTTACTCTGTCCTCAGCGTGGAAATATCGGGAAACTGACACAGCCCCAGCGCTCAACTGGCAGAGCCCCTCTTTCGATGATGACGCGTGGGCCAGCGGCAACGGTGTCTTCTTTGCTGGCGCTACGGAACCCAGAGGCGCCGGTGAAGGCCTTCTGGGATACTGGCCTCTCGACGAAGGCACCGGGAACACGGCAGCCGATGTCTCCCAAAGCAGCAATGAAGCTTCTCTCAGCGGCACGAGTTGGGGTAGCGATGAAACTCGTAGCTCCTTTCTTACCTTCACCGGTAATTCGGGCAGTTTCGGCAATACAGGGGCGACCACTATTCCGGTCATGACGTTGGCCCGGGACTTCACCTGGTCCTTCTGGGCCCGCCGCGCCCTCGGCGATACGGAGCAGAACTCGATCATCCTGGGTAATCGCTTTGCCCCCAACGGATCGGATTTTTCGCCCCGCCAGTTCATTAAGTTTACTCCGAGCAAGGTCGAGTGGCACATGAATGGCCAAGGAAACAACAATCTGGAATATCCCGACCTCCCTGCCGGACAGTGGCAACACCACGCGCTAGTCAAGGCCGGCAGCACCCTGACCTATTTTCGTAATGGGACGCAGGCTTCCACGGGCTCCATAAGCAACGGACTCGGCCAGCCACAGCCACTCTATTTTGGCGGCGAGACAACTGGCGGGGGGGGAGAGTTTTTTAATGGCTCACTCGACGATCCGGCTATCTGGGAAAAAGCTCTTCCTTCGAGTTCCATTGCAGGACTCGCAGGAGGCACCTTGACACCCCTCACCGCGCCGACGATCGATGGAGGTGGCGTGGGCGATCTTGGTAGTGAGTTGGCCCTTGGAGCGACCACATACTACTTCCGCCACGATTTCATCTTTAACGGCAATCCAGCCCGGACCACTCTGAATCTACAACTACTGCTTGATGATGGAGCGGTCGTCTATCTGAATGGAACCGAAATTCACCGTGAGAACATGCCGGGTGGCGAGGTGAACCATGACACCCTCGCTCAGAGCGAAATTCAAAGCGCCTCTCTCCTCCCTCCCATTTCTCTTTCTGGAAGCAGTCTGCTCCCCGGCCGTAATACGATCGCGGTGGAAGTTCACCAGGATGCCCCAGAGAGCCCTGACATGACCTTTGGCGCCCTCCTAAGTGCGACCGAGGAGGGCCTCACACCCGGTGAGCGCGACCGCAGCATTATATTCAGCGAAATCTCGGCAGGAAGCGACCCCAGCTTCCAAGTTGAGATCACCAACATAAGCTCCAGCGCGGTGGAGCTAACCGGCTATCAATTGCGTTCCTCGTCTGGAGATATCCAGCTCCTCCCTGGCGGTTTCCTCGCCGCGGGCTCTAACCTCATCATCAGCCCCACTTTTCCTGTCTCGGACGGTCATCGCCTTGCGCTCTACCGTCCCGGTGGCATCGAACTCGCTGACGCCCGGGAAGTGACAAACCGTCTGCGTGGCCTCGCCGGAGATCAATGGCTCTACCCCAGCGAGCCCTCCTTCGGCGCCCCGAATTCCTTCAATCTGGAAAGCGACATCGTGATCAATGAAATCATGTACAACCCGCGCCCGCTTCCTGCTACTCCCCCACCGCCACCGACCGTGCTTCTCGACTGGGACGATCCCTGGCGATTTAATGAAAGTGGTGCAAACCTCGGAAATACATGGGAAACCGTGACCCATCCCGTCGACGACCTGAACTGGTTCTCCGGATCCGGGCCGCTGGGAGTCGAGAATCCGGGAGTGCTGACCCATGAGATCAACACGCCACTTTCGCCCCTCGCCTCACGCGACCCACGGGTGCTCACATTCTACTTTGAGACCGACTTTGTCCTGACCCAACAGGAACGCAACGACATCACGCTCCTCGAATTGACCCATCAGATTGATGATGGCGCCATTTTCTACCTTAACGGAGTCGAGATCGAACGCTTCCAGATGGACGACGAACCCATTACTTCCAGCACAACAGCCAGTGCTACCGTGGGAAACGCTGCGGTGATCACTAAAACTCTTACTACTTCAGCATTGGCCGCCCTCACCACCGGGCTCAATCGACTCTCGGTTGAAGTGCATCAAGCCAACTCCGGGAGCAGCGACGTGGTGATGGGTGCACAGTTAGTCTCGGCACGGGAGGGCATTCCCTTTCGCAACTCCAACGAACAATGGATCGAACTCTACAACAAGGGCTCGTCCCCAGTGAACCTGGGCGGATGGAGTCTCAGCGACGGAGTAGACTTCGAGTTCCCACCGGGAACCATACTGAACGATGGCGAGTTTCTAATTGTTGCACGTGACGCCGACTCGTTAGCCGCCAAGTTTCCTGGAATCGACATTGCCGGACAATGGAACGGAAGCCTCTCGCGCAAGGGGGAACGTTTGCGCCTGATCGACGCCAGCAAGAATCCGGTCGACGAGGTACGCTTTTACGACGGCGGGCGCTGGCCAGAAGCGGCTGACGGCGGCGGATCCAGCCTCGAACTACGTGATCCAGACTCCGATAACAGCACGCCAGAAGCGTGGGCTGGCAGCCTCAAGAGCGGGGCATGGCAAACCATCACCTACTCGGGGCGCGGCAGCAGAATTCCCAGCAACGACCCAGACCGCTATAACGAGTTTATCTTCGGACTACTCGATGCAGGCGAGTTTCTCATCGACGACATCAGCGTTATAGAGAATCCGACTAGCAGCCCCCGCCAGTTGATTCAGAACGGCACATTCAGCGGGGGCGATTTTGACCGCTGGCGCATGCGGGGCAACCACCGCCACGCCGAGGTAATCGACGACCCGGAAAACCCGGGAAACAAAGTTCTCCATGTGCATGCGACCGGCGCTATGGAGCACATGCACAACCATGCTGAAACCACCCTCAAGGACGGCAATACCTTTGTGAATATCAACTCGTCGTCGCCCTATGAGATCAGCTTCCGGGCAAAGTGGCTGGGTGGGTCCAATCAACTCAATACGCGTCTCTACTTCAATCGGCTGCCTCGCACTACCATCTTGGACGCACCGCTGGACGGCGGAACACCCGGCGCGCCCAACTCGCAGCAAGTCGCGAACGCCGGCCCTACTTTCAGAGACCTTTCCCACACTCCGGCCGTCCCTGCGGCCAACCGGCGCGCCACCGTAACAGTGCAGGCATCCGACCCCGACGAAGTGGCGAGCATGACCGTGTTCTACTCCGTCGATGGAGGCAACTTTGCCAGCATATCAATGACCGATCGCGGTGAAGGTCGCTACTCTGCAACAATTCCCGGACAATCAAGGGGCCGCAAAGTGCGATTTTATGTTGCCGGTCGGGACGCAAATGGAGCCACCTCTTTCATCCCCCGGGCCGGTCCCGATTCTCACGCCATCATCCCGTGGGACGACGGGCAGGCTAACCTCGATTACGGAGACTGCCAACCCAACAACTTCCGGATCGTCATGACCAATGCCGACCGGGACTTTCTTCACCGGGAGACCGAAGTGATGAGCAACGACCGTATCGGGTGCACCATCATCTACAATGAGAGCGAGATCTACTACAACTGCGGAGTCCGCCTGAAAGGAAGCCAACGCGGTCGAAACAAGCCTGTTCGAGTCGGATTTAACGTCCGCTTTCCGGATGACCAACCATTCCTCGGAGCTCACTCAGTCGTGGCTGTGGACCGTAGTGGTGCCGGCGATCAGTTCAGTCAGAAGGAAATGCTGGTCAAGCACATCGTCAGTCGCGCCGGTAACATTCCAGGCATGAATGATGATCTGATCAGAGTGATCGCGCCCCGCTCTGCTCAAACCGGTTCCGCCATGCTACTGAAATCAAAGTTCGATGATGAATGGCTCGAGAACCAGTTCCCCGATGGCGACGAAGGAACCATGTTCGAGTATGAGTTGATCTACTATCCCACTACCACCGCCGGCGGTGGCCCAGAGGACCTCAAACGCCCGAACCCTGATAATGTGGCAGGAGTCTCCATGCGCAGCATTAGTGGCCGCCGAAACAAGGAACTCTACCGCTATCACTGGCAGATCGATAATAACAAGGACGCCGACGACTATGAGCCCCTGATAGAAATGCTGATCGCGATGGGACTCAGCGGAAATTCCTACCGAGATGCAACCAACGAACTTCTGGATGTGGATCAGTGGCTACGTTCCTTTGCAGTCCAGGTGCTCTGCGGTATTGGCGACAACTACAGCAGTGGATCACAGCACAACGCGGTCTTCTACTTCCGGCCCAGCGACGGAAAGGCTCTGTATTTCCCGTGGGACATGGATTTCTCGTTCAATCGAGGAGCTACTTCGGACCTCACTCCAAACGGAGATCTCGATAAACTCCTCGCAGCCAGCCCCGCCAACGAACGAGCCTACTACGGACACATCCTCGACATCGTCAATACCAGCTTCAATTCCGCATACATCAACGAATGGATCGACCACTATCAGTGCTTCCTCACCGGCAATCAACCCAGCCTTTCCACATTCAGATCCTACATCAACACAAGAAGCAGGCATGCTGCTAACCTCATTAATAATGCGGTGGCTAACATCCCCTATCGCATCAACACTCCTGATGGCACGGAAACTAACCAGTCCTTCATCACCGTCTCAGGAGACGGCTGGGTTGATGTGCGCGAGATTCGCTTTTCGGGCGGAGGCGCTCTGCCGATCACCTGGACAGACAACAACAGCTGGGAGGTTACTGTCCCGGTCTCACCAGGAGCCAACACCATCACCCTCGAGGCGGTTGGTTTTGATGGAGTGGTGATCTCGCAGGACAGCGTGGACATTACGGGATCCAGCACTCTAGCCCCTGCCACCGCGGCTAATTTTGCGATTACTGAGTTCAATTACCATCCAGGTCCTCCCACGGCGGACGACCAGATCGCCGGCTTCTTCGATTCCGAAGCCTTTGAGTTTATCGAGATGCAGAATCTTAGCGAAACTCAGGCGATCGACCTTACCAATCTCGCCTTCACCAACGGCATCACTTTCAACTTCCCCTCCTCTACCCTCGATCCGGGTGCGCGAGTAATCGTTGCGGGAAATGAAGCCGCCTTCATCCAGCGCTATGGGGGAGGACTCCCCGTCATCGGGCAGTATCAAATCAGCAATTCGAACAGGCTCTCTAATGATGGGGAACGGCTTCGATTAGAAGATGCTTCCGGAACTACCATAGCCGACTTCACCTATAACGACAGAGCCCCATGGCCATCCAGCGCCGATGGCTCAGGCTATTCGCTCGTCCTGATGTGCCCCGGGCTCAATGAGCCGACTCTCCCTCAGAGCTGGCGAACCAGCGCAACCGTGAACGGTAACGTCAACGGAAGCGACACTATCGATCTCGCCACCTGGATGGTCACCAATCGAGTCGCTGACCTCACTCTGGACGACGATGGTGACTGCAGCGCCTCCCTTCTCGAATTCGCTACGGGCCACGATCCCAATATCTTTGACGCAACAGACCAGGTCCAATCAGCTATTGTCGAAACGGATGGGCAGCTCTTTGCGGCGATGGTCTTCCAGCACCACATTGGTGCAGATGAAATCTCATTCCGGGGTGAGAGTTCTAGCGACCTCGTCAACTGGACAGACGGCCCCGTCTATCTCGGACGCACAAATAATGGCGACGGCACAAGCTCAGTCTGGTTTGTAAGTAACAACGCAATAGGGACTAGCGAACGCGAATTTCTCCGCCTTGAGATAACTACCAAGCCATGATGTTGAAATGTGCCTTCTGGCAGCAGCCTCACCATGATGAAACCAGGAACTCTCAGGGAATCACCACCCTGAAAAACGCCCTGCCACCGGTGACAGGCTGAGAGTGTTGCATGAGACTTCCAGTTCCTGCTCTCACCCTACCCACATTCTGCCAGGTTTGGAGGTCAGGAGAACGTTGCACGCGATAGGTCATACCAGCATCTGTTTGCCAGCTCATGTTTAAGGTACCTCCGCTGAGCCAGACCTCGGAGAGGGCAACCTCAGGCACAACTATTGGGGTGATCTCAAAGCTGAACCACTGCACGCCATTTGCCGGGAGCGCACCTTGGATCAACTGGTTCTCCCCATAATTCAAAAGGAAGTTGGCTGCTCCTGGGGGACCGTTGACATCAAACTCTTCACTGAAGATTGTGTTATACTGACTGACCGCGATGTAATACGTTCCCTCCTCGAGATTTCCTGCGGTGATGCCACTTTGTAACGCTCCATTGAAATCATCATTTTCGGCGAGAAGCTCACCTTCCAGACCGTAAAGTGCCATTTCAGTATCTATCGTGGACCCAAGGGTGGTGAACTGGAGAGGCAGACTCCCATCTCCAAGGGATCCAAGGCTTACCGCTTGCGGACGCGATTCGAATGAAAACCACACCACGCCTGTTTGCTGGATACGGGCTCTGGTAGTTTCATTTGCGTTGACGGTCAGCGCGATAATACTCCCGGAAGGAAATCCGGTGGCGGAAAACCCGTTAGCGAAGGTGGTGTCATATTGACCTACTACAATATACCACGTCCCTGGTGCTACATTGCTAAAAGCAAGTCCACTTTGCAGCGTCCCATTAAAGTCATCATTCTCGGGCCCCAATCTTCCGTCAGGATAAAAGAGAGCGATCTCGGTATCGATCGAGGATTGCAGGGTATCAAAAACGAACTCCGTTTCTCGAGTCCCCAGGACACCAAGCGGAATTGCGTCTTCCACTGTAGCACCGGCATTCTCTATCAGATCCGTATTTGTCGGATCGGTGGGAACAATCTGAATACCGTAGATTCCCGAGTTGTTGATACCCCGGTTGAGCTGCACTGAAAAGGACCCCGAGGATTGGTTACGGAAGACACAGAAATTCGCCGGGGGGTTTCCTGATCCTTCATCCGTGGTTCTCACATAAGCGCCAGGGAATGCTCCTCCTGCGCCAGAGAACTGGGAGAAGGTCGAGTAGGAGAACGTCTGTCCGGCGGTTGTGCTCTCAATCGCCCCTAGCCTTCCACTCTGATCGGCTCCAAAATACACGTAAACGTCGTAATTTGCATAGGTGATGTTCAGGATATCTACCGTCGCAAAGCCCCCGGGCCCCACATTATCCAAGTAGCCGTTCATCAGCTTGTTATCAGCGGGTTCGCTCCCGTTCTCCGTGTTATAGGTGCTGTTCGCATCCCAGATTGCGATGATACGACTGTCCTGCCCTTCGCTGTCAACCAGTGTAATTTCATCTCCGAGGAGGTTGATATTATTCCCGCTAGGGGCTCCCCTGGTGTTGTTCCAGTTCGTTTGAGCGACTTCCGGAAATCCCGCCTCCTCCGCCGGGAGAATGGTAGCAGCAGGATCACGGTTGCTGACAAAATTAATTCCGATGCTTCCGCCAGTCTCGAAGGGTCGATCACCCGCATTGTTGGGATCGGTTCCAAGCTCCAACTCCACGGAATCGGTGATTCCATCTGAATCGGTGTCAACCGTATCCAGGGAGGCGATCTCAAAGCTGAACCACTGCACGCCATCTGCCGGAAGCGCGCCTTGGATTGGCCCTGCAAGAGGAGCTCCTACCCGGTTCTCCCCCCAATTAAAAAGGAAATCGGCTGCTGCTGCTGAGGGCGCCCGAGTGTA
>PARF01000081.1 GCA_002709915.1 Roseibacillus sp.
CGGTGAAAGGCAAAATTAGGATAATGCCAGAAGATGGCATCCCGCTCCAGACCCCCCTTGTCCGTCAGGAGTGGCAGGAGGCTTTCGCCATCCCCGGGGTAGTGCTTCCTCGTCTGCAGGCCCGCTACCTCAAGCAGGGTCGGATAAAAATCCGTGAGAATGACGGGGTCCTCACGAACCGTCCCCGCCGCCACCTTTCCCGGCCACCGCACGATCAGTGGCACCCGGATCCCTCCCTCGTAAAGATGCCCTTTATCTCCCCGGAGCGGACGCGCATCACCTACCCCCCCGAAAGGCCCATTGTCCGAGGTGAAGACCACGAACGTTTCCTCCTCGATTTTCAACCGCTCGAGCTCTGCGAGAACACGCGCGATGGCAAGGTCCATTGTTTCCAGCATTGCCGGGTAAATCTTGTGATTGTAGCCCACCTTTGGCTTATTGGCCCATTTTGCGACGAACTCCGCAGGAGCCTCCATCGGCCAGTGCACGGTATAATTCCATAGCGCCACATAGAATGGTTTCTTTACCTGCACCTGCTTCCGCATGAAGCTGATCGTTTCGTCTGCCAGCCGATCGGGAAGATATTCCCCCTTCTTTCGATCGGAGAGAAAGGGAATCCGGTACGGGTCAAAGAAAGTGGGTGGTCCACCATAGGAGCAGCCCCCGATGTTAATATCAAAACCTTGAAACTGAGCCGCGAACTTTTCCTCCCGGCCCTTGTAGAGATGCCATTTCCCAATGAAAGCGGTGGCGTATCCTGCTTCATCCCGGAGACGCTCTGCGATCGTGGTATACTCAAGAGGGAGATGATCTCTCATTCCCGCTGGCAAGAGCTTTGAATCCGGCGGAGTAAAGCGGTCTTGATGAGGCAGATGATTCGTGAGATGCAGCCGCGCTGGGGAATGACCGGTCATGAGCGCTGCCCTCGTCGGAGAGCAGACAGGTGCTGGAGCGTAAGCATCCGTAAAGCGGACTCCCTCCGTCGCGAACCGGTCGATATGCGGGGTCTTTACGTGCGGATTTCCCTGACACCCAAGATCCATCCACCCCATATCATCGATCAGAATAAACAGAATATTAGGTTTGACCGCCGCATGCGATTGCAAGGCCAGCAGGACCGCGCATGCTGCCAGCAGACTTTTTCTCCGCTCTCGAAATCTCTTCTTCCTACAAACCATCTTCTTGAGCGATCTTCCCGTGGGCACTACGACCAGCAGAACCGCAGGATATAAAAACCTGCCTATTTTTTAGGCAGTAGCCACACGTTACGAAACTGCAGAGGGTTTCCGTGCCCTTGCAGTTTGATTACGCCTGGTGTCCCCTCGGGTTCTCTGCGAGCACCCCCCGTCTTTCCATTAATCTCGAGTTTTTCGTGAATCGTTACCCCATTGAGCCGGGCGGTCAGAACAGCATTGCTCACTTTCTTGGCGTCCTGCATGACAGCAGAATTAAAGTCGACATCGTAAGCCTGCCATTGAAGGGGAGGAAGGCACATATTCACCTTTGAATCAGCCTTCTGATAAATTCCTCCACACTCGTTGTTCAAACCCATGAGGCCGAAGGAATCGAGGATTTGCATCTCATACAAATCCACCTGATAGAACCCGCTGTTTCCGCGCCCCTGACTCCGGGCATCGGGCTTGAAGGGAAGCATGAATTCCACATGCATGATATAATTGAGAAACTTTTTCTGAGTTCGGATGTCTTTCCCATCGGTATTGAGCAACCCCGTTTTTTCATCAAATCGACCTCCCTGCCAGTTCTTCATGCTCTCTCTGCTCCCGTCAAAGAGAACAATGGCGTCACGAGGGGGCTTCGCCCCGAGGGAGGGAGACTTCCGAATCGTCCGCTTGAGAGAGAATTTAGCACCTGTGGCCGAAGTCCCCGAGAACACACCATTCGAAATCGAACCGCTGTAAGGTTTATGACCCTGCGGAGGAAAGTCGCGGGTAGCACTGAACTTATCAGCCTCACGCGCCATGTAGCTTCTTGAACCAGCTGCCGCAGTAAATAACGCCTGATCCCCGTCCAACTTCCCATCGAGGAGAGACTTGTTCCGACCATCCCAACCGGCACCAGGTAATCCTCCGGGATAAATCACCGCATGAAACCTTTCTTTTCCCAGAGCGATAATTTGGGCTCCCATTCCATCCCCCGTATACTCTCCCTGAATCTGGAAGTCAGAGGGAAGCGTTTTATCCGTCGGATCGGTCCAGAGCTGTCCAACGGAGTTTCCCACCAAACAGGCAGAGACCAAGGTTATTCTGAGAATGGAGATGAAACGCATGGTGTTATGTTTCTGTCATACGAGTCCAACATAAGAAATGTTTCAATCAGAACTTTGATATCGCCCTGCATTTTAAACCACCGGCACGTGCTGATTCCGCCCCCTGCTTCTCGCGCTGCGAATAGTTTGTCAGCGAAATTTACACTTGGAAACTAACCTTTCAGATAGGATCGTTGAAAAGAATGGAGAGTCACTTTCGGGTCTACTGGTGTCTTGGGATTCTCCTCCTCTCAAGCTACCTCACCTCGGCGCAAGAGACTACTGTCTCTTTTCGGAACGACATCATGCCCATCCTTTCACGGGGTGGCTGCAACACCGGCGGCTGCCATGGGCACCGTGATGGAAAAGGCGAACTCAGATTCTCACTCTGGGGCGAAAAGCCGGGAGAAGACCACAAGGCTCTTCTCGAGGGCGCAAGAAGGGTGAAACTGAGCAGCCCCGCAGCCAGCTGGATCCTACGTAAGCCAACGCTCCAAATGAAGCACGAGGGCAAGGAACGCTTCAATCTCGAGTCGCCGGAATACTCCCTGTTACTGCGCTGGATTGAACAAGGAGCAGTAGATGATTACGGTGGAGCAGCCCGATTAAGATCCCTGCAGGTTACTCCGGATTCAGCCATTTTGAGCGAACCGCAGCGTAGTCTTCAGCTCAAGGTTTGGGCAACCTTCGAAGATGGGGAGCGGCGCGACGTTACTTACTGGGCGACCTACAGCCTCTCTAACCTGCTGGCCGAAATAGATCCTAAGGGGAAAGTTACCTTCCTCAAACCGGGAGAGACAACGGTTCTCACCCGCTATTTGAACGAGCACGTTTCAACTCGTATCACTCTTCTCCCTGAGCGCCCCGGGTTCGCCTGGAATGATCCTGTTCCTGTCAATTACATCGACGAACACATCTTCGCCAAGTTGCGCCGTCTCCGCATGAACCCATCAGGTCTGTGCGACGATGCCACCTTTGTCAGACGCGCCTTCCTTGATATCATCGGGACCTTACCTACGGCTGCAGAAGCTCGTTCATTCGTTGCCGACCCCGCGAAAGACAAGAGGGAAACCCTAATTAAGCAACTTCTCCTGAGACCGGAGTATTCTCAGTTCTGGGCTCTCAAGTGGTCCGATCTCCTGCGCAACGAGGAAAAGGTCCTAGACAGGACCGGGGTTGAGGCCTTCCACGGCTGGATGCGCGAAAGCTTTGATAAGGGCAAGGGAATCGACCAGTTCGTGCGCGAACTTCTTACCGCTCGGGGAAGCACTTATAACAACCCTCCAGCTAACTACTACCGGGCACTCCGCAATCCGACCGATCGCTCCGAAGCTACCGCCCAACTCTTTCTCGGTGCCCGCCTGCGCTGTGCCAAGTGCCACAACCACCCCTTCGACCGATGGACACAGGACGAATACTACAAGTTCGCAGCTCTCTTTGATGGCATTGATTACAAGGTTATCGAGAACAAGCGCCGCGACAAATTCGACAAGAATACCTTCGTTGGAGAACAAGAAGTCCAACTGGTCCCAGAGCGGAAGTTCAAGGATCCAAGAAGTAAAAAACCACCTGAGCCGGGACTTCTGGGATCTGAAGCAGTTGCCTTGAATGCAGAGCAAGACCGTTTCGAGCAACTAG
Source organism: Roseibacillus sp. (assembly GCA_002709915.1). GTDB lineage: Bacteria > Verrucomicrobiota > Verrucomicrobiia > Verrucomicrobiales > Akkermansiaceae > Roseibacillus_B. The sequence goes on from PARF01000081.1 coordinate 3,905, forward strand.
CCGATTGGATTACGGGACCCAGCAATACCCTCTTTGCCATGGTTCAGGTAAATCGGATCTGGTACAACTTGATGGGGCGTGGCCTGGTGAATCCGGTTGATGACTTTCGGCCCACCAACCCTGCCAGCCACCCAAGGTTACTGAGAGCACTCGCAAGAGATTTCTCTGATCATGGCTACGACCTGCGACATATCATTCTCCGAATCACAAGCTCTCGCTCCTATCAACTCTCTACCGAGACCAACAGCACCAACGTAAGAGATTCCGAAAACTATGCCCGGGCATCCATGACAAGACTACCTGCCGAGGTGCTCCTCGATGCCGCCCACTCGACACTCGGCCAATCCGGAAAATTCAAGCAATACAAGAACATTAAGCGGGCGATTGCCCTTCCGGGAGTCAAGGGAGCATTCCTCGAGAACAACCCTCATCATGATGACCGCTTTCTGCACTTGTTTGGCAAACCCCCGCGACTGCTGAACTCTGACGCCGAGCGCCTGAATGAAATCTCACTCGCTCAAGCCTTCGAAATGACCAGTGGAGAAACTCTTTCCCATCTTATCCAGGCGAAAGGCAACCTCCTTGATCAACTCCTGTCCGGAAAATTAACCGACAAGGAAATTCTGGCCGAGCTCTATTGGACGGCCATCAACAGGCCCCCGACCACCGAGGAACAGGAAGGACTTCTTCAGCACATCGCGGATCGTCCCGGATCGGGCAGGCGGGGGGCACTTGAAGACATCTCATGGGCTCTTCTCAACTCAAAAGAGTTCCTCTTCAGACACTGATCGATCTTACCCGGCCGACAATAGCACCTCGAACCCTCCCGAACTATCAATCCCTCCTGCTCCAGTTTCCGCGCTCTCTCGCCCGAGCCTTCCCGCCGCACTATGATCAAGGCAGGCGGCATGGGGCTTCTTGGACTCACCATGCCAAGAATTCTCCAAGGGGCTGAGAAAGAACCACTTGAGGTACCGATCGCGCCAAAGGCAAAGTCAGTCATCTTTCTTTTTCAGTGGGGTGGACCAAGTCAGATCGACATCCTTGATATGAAGCCGGATGCGCCGAAGGAATATCGCAGTCCGCACAAACAGATCCGCACCAGCAATCCCGACATCGAAATCTGCGAACATCTCCCCAGACTCTCAAAATGGATGGATCGTTGCACAGTGATTCGCACGCTTCATCACACCATGAAAAATCATAATTCGGCCGGCTATTATGCCCTGACAGGGCAGCGCCCGCCGAGTGACGACCAGCGCCTGCGGGACTTGCCCGACCTCTACCCGGCCTACGGATCGGTCGTCGATCGCCTTGCCCCTGGAACGGTAGCCGAACTACCTACCTTCGTAAGCTACCCTCACGTCGTAGCGGATGGATCCCGGACCCCGGGTCAACATGCAAGTTTCCTCGGAAAGAAGCATGACCCCCTCTTTATTCCCCGGGATCCAAACTCCAAGGACTTTCGCCTCCCGGAACTCAGCCTTCCACATGGTCTCGACATTGACCGCCTCCATCACCGGCGCGGACTCCAGAAACTGATTGACCGGCAATCGCGCCTGATGGATCGCTCCGCCGAAGCACGTGGCATGGATCAATACTACGACCGGGCCCTGCGCATGCTTAACTCAGAGCGCGCCCGCAATGCGTTCGACCTGAGTAAGGAGCCGGAGTGGCTGCGTGACCGCTACGGACGCACCACCTACGGTCAAGGCTGTCTCCTTGCCCGACGTCTTGCAGAAAGCGGAGTGAAGTTTACTACCGTCTATTTTGCGAGCAGCATTGGAGGTCGCAGGATCAACGATGGTGGATGGGATACTCATGGCTTCGACAACACCCGCATGTATCCCATTGTCGAAGGATACCACCTTCCGATTACTGATCAGACTCTCCCTACCCTTCTGGAGGATCTGGATCAAAGGGGGATGCTCGATGAGACTCTTGTGGTCTGGATGGGCGAGTTCGGACGCACGCCTAAGATCAATAAAAACGTGAGCCGTGATCACTGGCCTCAATGCTACTCCGTTCTCCTTGCCGGCGGGGGAGTGAAAAAAGGATTCGTCTACGGAAAATCCGACAAAACCGCCAGCGCCCCGGAAGAGAATCCGGTTACTCCGGAAGACCTGACCGCAACCATCTACCAATTACTCGGCATTGCCCCTGACACCATGATCCACGACCTTCAGGATCGCCCCGTTCCGATCTCAAGTGGCAGACCGGTCTGGGATGTGATTTCCTGATCTACCTCCAAACCGGATTAAGCCAGCGACCCGGCTCTACCTCGATCGGAAATCTTTTCCCGCTGACGAGATCAACTATGATCGGCCAAGTGTGTCCCTCTGCATCTCGTTCAATCATCACGGCGTGAGTTCCCTCGGGATTAACCGCTGGATCAGCAAGGCCTTTCAAGCCGTTTCCCACCCTCGACACACCCTTTCCATTCAGACCGCAAGTATACCAGAGTTGGTCGCTCCCCAGAAAAAGGATACGCTGGGAATTTTTACCTGCCACCGTCGCAAAAGCCCCGGTATCGCTTCGAATCCCGGACATTGCCCCTGCCAACCCCAGCCGCACGATTCGCATTCCAGAGCTTTCCTCTCTCCTCTGACCGGCTTCACCAACAAGAAGAACAAGACCCATTCCATCACCCATCCATGAGAGGTTCCGGATATCCATGGGCCCTCCAAGGGGCTGAGGATCACCTTCGTTCGAGGACAGAAGATAAACCTGATCTCTCCCCGGTTCCTTTGAATAGACCAGTGCCAGCGTCTGTCCGTCGGGGGAAAGCGCCGGGCTTCGACATAGCCCTCCTGACAGGGTATCACCCCCAAGGGACATCTGTGTGCCCTGCAATAGATCTACCAGAAACAATTCTACTCCCGAGCCATCCTTTGCGTTCGCACTCACCACCACCTTGGTTCGTTGGTCCGTGAAGCATCCTGGAATACAGGATCCACCAGCGAAGGGAATGCGGATAATCTTTCCCGTGTCAATATTCAGAAGCTGCCCTCCGGGTTCCATTTCCGGGTAACCGGGTCGCCACGATCCGGACCGCCCAATCATAACAATGCCATCCCGGTCCGCAGGAAGAGGGGCACTGTAATCAGGATACGACTTGATAAGAGGGATTTCTGGTGACTCCTCGAGCCATTCTACCCCGCTATACTCAAGATCAAGCGGCCCCACCGTATTTCGCTCCATGAACCCTGTCGACTCGTTCACTCTCAACTGATTCCCCTCTGAAAGACGACGACGTATTTCTCTGAGGTTCTGCGCCAGTTCACTTCCGGGTTCCGCCGGAACTCCGCTCGATTTCCGAAGAAACGACTCTGCCTTCATCTTCTGCGACGGCGAAAGGGGTGACCTTACCACAATCGTGTCGCCTATCCGCTTGCTCAGCGTGTGCTCAGCACCCCGCGCATAGCAAGGTGGCCACGCCTCACTGAGAAGTTGGGCGACAATCTCATAGGAGAAAGGAGCTTCCCACGGCTGATAGATTCCCTTCAGTCCGCCAATCTCTTCCACCGCCCACTTTCCCGCCCGCGCTACCACTCTGGCAAAGGGCTCTGGTTTGTCCGCATCAGGTTTCACCACAATACGAACTTCAAAGTCTGGCGGAGCACTGATAACCCTTATGCCGAATCTTGCACCCGTCTGAAGAGTAGCTCTGACCACCCACCGCGCTGGAACCGTCTCGAGACGAAGCTTAGACGTCCTCGCTCTGCCCTCCAGAGTATCGAGGCCTGTCTGCGCAGGTGACACCCCTACAGCCATCATCGCAAGCGCCGAAAAGATCCCCAGCCTTCCGGGATAGTCTAATCTCGCCATGGCGGAGTCTTATGGGAAAGGCTCTCCCAGTCAAACGGCATCCCCAGCGCTGCTATTGATTTGCGCGAAAATGTGGCGCGTTTTTTTTGGGGATCCACTTCCTCAAATCTTCCTTAATCTTCCCGTATTTTGGATCTCGTGCAAGATTATGCCACTGGCTTGGATCTTTGGACACGTCATATAGTTCCTCTCCGCCTCTCCCATAATGAATATAATGAAAAGCCTCAGAGCGTACCGCGTGATTGGGGCCATGCCAGGGGGGCGAATGAGTAATCACTGCAGGGTAATTCCACTCGATCTCCGGGTCGCGCACGAGCGGTGCTATCGTTCGCCCCTCGAGCCTACGATTCGGAGGCAGGCCACAGAGATCGACAAGCGTTGGATAAAGATCAAGAAGACTTACCGGGCGCTTGCAGGAGCGTCCTTCCCGGTTACCTCCCAGTGCCACCGGAAGATTGATGATCAGGGGCGTGCGGGTATTCTGCTCCCAGAGTGCGGACTTGGCGAATTTCTTCTCACCGACATCGTAGCCATGATCTCCCCACAGGACAACGATGGTATTGTCAGCGTAACGACTTTTCCTCAGGGCGAGCAGGACATGGCCTACACAGGCATCGGCAAAGGACCCGGCCGCGAGACAGGCTTGCACGGCCTCTTTCCATTTACCGCTGTTACGAATGATTGCCCCGTCCTTTGCCGCCATGCGACGTCCCGCTTCAGGGATGTCTTCAAAGTCGTCGGGACGATGGAGCGGCAACTGAATCGTTTCGAGGGGATGCATCTCGAAATATTCCCGGGGCAGATACCAGGGCAGGTGCGGCAGATAGATCCCGCATCCGAGAAAAAATGGCTTCTGGTGATTCTGCTTCAGGAAGCCAGCCGCACCCTCAGCGGTCTTCCAATCAGCCGTTTGCTGAAGGGATTGCTCGATGGGAGCCCAGTCGATGAGACGGGCAAGAATGGGGTTGGAGAATTCCTGTTTCAACCCGTGTCGATAGCGCAGATCCGCAGGTGGATGCGGGGTCCCCATTCTGGAGCTGTATTGGTGACTCCAGGATTCCGGATCAGAAAATTTGCCGTGAGGCTGATGATACAGTTTCCCGCCGCCCCATGCGACGTACCCATGCGCACGAAAATACTGAGGAAGCGTCACCCAGTTTTGATAAGGTGCCATATCGCGAAACCAGTTCAGATTCCCATAAATACCCGTGGTCGAGGGCCTCAGGCCCATCATGACCGATGTCCTCGATGGACTACACAGTGGAGCCGCACAATGGGCCTGCTCAAAAAGAGTCCCCCTCTTTGCGAGGGCATCAATGTGCGGGGTCCTCGCCTGCGGATGCCCCCCGAGGCATCCGACCCAGTCATTAAGGTCGTCCACCGCAATGAACAGGACATTTGGCTTCCCTGCCCCATTGGATATGGAGGAAAACAGCCCAATCGCTACTACAATCCGAAGAAGGCGCATATCCAGACAGGCTGAATGCCATCTCGTGACTTGGCGAGTAAATCAATCCTTCACCCGTCACTAACGCCCTGCCATTCTCGGCCACCGGAGAAACAAGCAATGGAGGTCCATCAAGTTCACCAAAAACTCATTTCGAACCCGCTAACCGATCTGGAGTCGCGGGTTTACCGGGAAATGGATTCTCTCGGATTACCTCCTCCAGGGGGTGAAGTAGCCATCACGGCAGGAAGTCGTGGCATCGACAATATTGTTGCCATTACCCGGGCTGCCGGAAATTGGCTCCGCAAAAACGGCGCCATCCCGTTTCTCGCGCCATGCATGGGCTCACACAACGGGGCCACCTCAGAAGGGCAGCTTGCCATGGTCCGCTCTCTCGGACTGACTGAGGAAGCCACTGGAATGGAGATCAGATCGAGCATGGAGGTTGTCCAGATCGGGGAAGTGGAAACAGGAAAGGTTTGGATGGATCGACATTGCTTCGAGGCATCCGGTGTTCTTGTTCTCAATCGTATCAAACTCCACACATGTTTTTCAGGACCAGTTCAAAGTGGACTCACCAAGATGATGGTCGTGGGTATGGGAAAGATAAAATCCGCAGAAACTTTTCACTCCGCACCAACTCCCACAATGAAGGACATGCTGCTTGAAATGGGGGAATGTGTGATCAATTCTGGCAAGATCTATGGAGGTCTAGCCCTATTGGAGGACGGTTTCGACAGGACCGCAGAGGTGCACGCAGTGCGCCCGGAGGACATTCTGAATCGTGAGCCTGCCCTCCTCGAAAGGCATCGCTCTTATTTTCCCTCCCTGCCCGTTGATGAACTCAACGTTCTGATCGTAAGTGAAATTGGAAAAACTTTCAGCGGAACTGGAATGGACACCAACGTTATCGGATATCGAGGAGTCAATGGTTACGAGGATCTTATTCGCCCACGAATTCAGGCAATTGGTGCTCTCGCCCTTTCCCCGGCAAGCCAGGGTAATGCCATCGGGGTGGGTCTGGCAGACTTTATCACCCGCCGCTTGCGAGACTCCATTGATGAGCAAAAGACCTTTACCAACGTCTTCACGACCGGAGATATGCGCCGAATGGCGATTCCATGCACCTTGAAGGATGAACAGGAGGTTGTCCGGCGTATGAGTGAGCGCTATGGGGAACAGAGATGGATGTTCATTCCCAACACTCTGCATCTGGAGACCCTGTTCGTCAGCTCAGACCTCGCCAGAGAGCTCGCTGACAACGAAAACTGTGAGGTCAGACCCGACACCATCACCCTCGACTTCGACTCAGAGGGCCGCCATCGATTGAAGTTCCATCACTAGCACGCTTCAGGGCCATGCCCTGCTACTGCTTCAATCTGGAGGAATCAGCGTTTCACTGACGACTTCGAGCGACCTTGTCGGCGACGGCGATTTCTTCCCTGTGGCCGACGATTCCCACGTCCGGACTTCTTCTTTGTTCCACGATTTCCTCCTCCCGTGAGTTTCCTTGCATGACGAACGGCAAGACCCGCATGGTGCCATTCATGATCAGCAGAGACTGGAATGGTTTGCTGGATCAATTTTTCAATCGCCCGGAGAAACTCCAATTCCTCGTCAGAGCAGAATGAAACAGCAGAACCCTTTTCTCCTGCCCGACCAGTCCGTCCAATGCGGTGTATGTAGGCCTCCGGTTCGTTAGGTAAATCAAAATTTACAACGAGGGTGACATCCTTTACATCTACACCCCGCGCAGCGACGTCGGTCGCTACCAGAACCGGAAGAGCACCATCGCGAAACCTTTTCAGGGTGCGGTCTCGCTGAGCTTGGGAGCGGTTTCCATGGATCGCCTCAGCCTTAACACCCCTTTGATTCAAGAAACGAGCCAACTTGTCGGACCCATACTTGGTCCGAGCAAAGACGATCGAAAGCTCTTCCTCACCCTGCTGCTTCAAACGATGCACGAGAAGAGAACGCTTATTCGATCTTTCAAGGAAGCACAGTTCCTGGCGAACATCCTCAGCCGTGGTTTTTTCAGGCTCAATCGAGATGGTTACCGGGTCACGCAAGATGGTCTGAGCGAGGCTCGTTATTTGCTTGGACATTGTCGCCGAAAAGAACAGTGACTGTCGTTCCCGGGGGAGCATGTCCACAATTCTGGTGACATCCTTCTGAAAGCCCATATCCAGCATTCGATCAACCTCATCGAGCACAAAAAATTCAACTTCAGAGAGATCGATATGCCCCTGCTCCACAAGGTCCAGTAAGCGTCCCGGGCAGGCTACCAGAATATCGACCCCTCGTCTCATGGCACTGACTTGAGGTCCCTGCCCCACTCCTCCGTAGACAAGGGCATGGTAGATATCCATGTATTTGCCGTAAGTACGCAGGCTCTCACCTACCTGATTTGCAAGCTCCCGGGTCGGAGTCAGCACAAGAGCCCTTGCAGTTCGCGGCTGGATATTCTGTGGGTCGTCATAGAGGACATCCAGAATTGGGAGCGAAAACGCAGCGGTCTTTCCCGTGCCTGTCTGAGCACAGCCCAGAAGATCTCGCCCCTCAAGAAGAGGAGGCAGTGCTTGGGCCTGAATCGGCGTGAGCGAGCTATAATTACGCTCACTGAGAGCACGTTGAATCGGCGCTGGAAATTGCAGCGCCTCGAACGAAGTTGGGTTCATTATATTCTAATTCCAATCTCTGGGACAGGGATAGCTGGCAAAGCCGAACTACAAGCAACATCGGGTTGGTTAATGTCCCACTCACGCAGGCCGGACGTAGGAAGCCTTTTTAATGACCTTTATTTCGATTCAAGGAACAGGAAATCCAGAAAGCGCAGCCTACTGCACCCCGTTTTATAAGCAAGACCATTGTTCTTTTGGAACTGACAACCGCCTTATTAAAGGATCGTATCCGGATCTACTTAATCTGATAAACGATGCGAAACAACCCTCTCCTGAAATGTGCACTAGCACTCCTCGCATGCAGCAACCTTAACGCCGAACAGCCATTGCCCGGCAAAGTCAGCGAACAGTCATTCAAGGTCTCTGCAGAACAAACAATTTCATACCTCTTCTGCCTCCCAAAAGAATTTGACCCTTCCTCCAAAAAAAAATGGCCTGTCATGCTCTTTCTTCACGGACGGGGTGAAAGCCGGGGCCCCCTGAGCATTGTTGCCAAGTGGGGACCTCCTCGGATGGCGCAGCGCGGCGACAACCTTCCCTATATCCTCATTGCTCCCCAATGCCCTGCCAAGAGCAGGTGGACCGATGACGATCAGCAAGCAGGCGTCCTCAAGCTCTTGGATCATATTGCCAGCACGTTCCCGGTCGACACCAGCCGGATCTACCTGACCGGTCTCAGCATGGGAGGATATGGAACGTGGAAAATGGCGGCGGAAAATCCAGATCGCTTTGCTGCGGTTTCACCTATCTGTGGGCGCGGCAACCTGGCAGATGCTGCCAAACTAATCGACGTACCAATCTGGGTGTTTCATGGCACCGAAGACACAGCTGTCCTTTATCGTCACTCTGATGAGATGGTCAAAGCCATCCGCAAGGCTGGAGGAAAAAAGGTGCGATTCACGACCCTTCAACATGTCGGGCATAACAGCTGGTCTGCCGCCTACGCAACGCCGGAGCTTTATCAGTGGTTCAACAAGCACAAGACCGGGAGCAAGAAGTAATACGAGTATTTCTCAAAGTTGATTTCATTGGGTCACCCGATTCAATGCAGGTTTTCCCTTCCACAGCCGGCGCTCCACGGTAGCATCTCGTCATGTCTTCTCTCCGGACGCGCTTCGTACTGAATACCGCATCCGCCTGCCTGATCCTATCGGCAATTCCTGCTGCTGGTGACTTCAATCGGGACATCCAACCCCTCCTGGCTGAGCACTGCTACGCCTGCCATGGCCCTGATTCCAAGACCAGAAAAAGCGGGCTACGATTCGATATTCGGGAAGCAGCAACAGGCGAATTGAAATCCGGATCACGCGCGATAGTTCCAGGGAACCTTGAGGAGAGTGAGATGATTCATCGGATCTTTTCTGAAGATCCCGATGAAATGATGCCGCCACCCGAGTTCAGAAAAAGCCTCACTAAAGAAGACAGGGCGAAGCTCAGACGCTGGGTCCAAGATGGGGCAGAGTACGAACTACACTGGTCTTTTCGAGCGATAGAAAAACCCAAGGTGCCAGCTGTGAATAAAGAGGATTGGGCGCGCAATCCCATAGACCATTTTATCCTCTCACAGCTTGAACGCTACAAAATGGAACCCTCTCCCGAGGCCAGCCCCGAAACTCTCATAAGACGCATCTCTCTCGACCTTCGCGGTCTGCCACCAGACCTCAATGAACTGCGACGGTTTGCGCCCTTTCTCGAAGTTCCCTTGGCGGAAAGAGCAAACACAAACACCTCCTTCTCTCCGAAACAGTATTCCGATCTCGTCGATACGATGATCAACTCTGCCCATTACGGAGAGCGCATGGCTCAGGACTGGCTTGATCTCGCCCGCTACGGAGATACCAACGGCTATCACAACGACTCCGTGCGCGCCATGTGGCTCTACAGGGATTACGTCATAGACTCCTTCAACAGCAATAAACCCTATGACCGTTTTATCGTGGAAAACATGGCGGGCGATCTGCTCCCGGATGCCAGCGATACGACTCGAGTTGCATCCGGCTTCAACCGTTGCGTTACGTTCAATGAGGAGGGAGGGGCCGACCCGGATGAATTTTATGTTACCTATGCTGTCGACCGCGCTAATACGACAGGACAGGTATTTCTTGGCCTCACTGTTGGATGCGCACAATGCCACGACCATAAATATGATCCCATTTCTCAGAAGGAATACTATCAGCTCTATGCGTTCTTCAATAGCGTAGAGGGAGAAATCGGAGCCGGAGGGCGAAGCGGATACCACAACAAACCTCTGCCCCCGCTTCTCAAGGTTCGCACGGGTCCTCACCAGCAGAAGCGTAATGACATTCAATCGCTTCTCGAATCCAGAACTGCGCAACTAAAGGCCGCTCGAGAACGACCAGAGTTCACCAATCCCTCGGGTGAGCTTGCCCCAGCTCTCAGCGAATGGGTCACATCCCTCACCTTGCCCGAGACTGAGGTTTTACCCGTTAAAAATGGTTTGCAGCTTCACCTTGATGCGGGCTCCTTCGACGCACCGGGCGGATTAGTGAGGGAATGGCCGGACCTTTCTGGAAACAACCGTAACGCCGTGGCTACTGGTGAACCCAAGCAGTTCGGCAGGGCTTTGAATGGATATCCCGCCATCCGCCTTGATGGAAAGAAGGACTTTCTTCGTACGCAATCAGGAGCCGAGCATCTTGGCGGTGACTTTACTATGGTAGTCGTCCTTCAATTTAACGACCTCGCCCGGCACCAGATGGCTCTCATGTGGGGCGACGAGTCTCAGGGAAAACGCCGCGCATTCTGGAAAACCGAGGGCCAAACGCAGCATGACAAGAACAAGTTGAGCTTCAATGGCTATGGAGCTGACATGATCGGTAATGCGGATCTTAAACGGGCCGTTCCGGTAGTGGCTATTATTACGCAGCAGGGCGCCAACAATGACACTCGTTTCCGTCTCAATGGAAAAGACGGCGGAGGCGGAGGAGTGAGTCTTTCCAATTTTCAGAACAAGGCCATCACCATTGGAGCTAATAACGCCGGCGCAGAGAAGACTGCCGCAGACTTCGCCGAAGTCCTCGTCTATGACCGCGCTCTCGATACCAACGAACAGGCTGCATTAGGATTCTATCTGGGCACCAAATACAAGATTGACGGAGAATGGAATCCGGCTCCCGACGATATCATGGCCCTCGCTGCCAAGCCCGGGAGAGAGCGTTCCGAGAGCGAGCAAAAAAAGCTCTTCAGCTACTTCGTTAACTATGTGCACCCGGAGTCACGTGACCTCTTCCGCAAACTGGAGTCCGGGGTAGCGAGCAGTAGACAAGAACTCGAGCAGGTCGACAAATCACTCCCCACCACCATGGTAATGGTCGAAATGAAAACCCGCAAACCTGCTCACGTCCTGATGCGCGGCGACTTCCGTCAACCGGGTGAGGAAGTTGAACCGGACGTACCAGCCATCTTTCCCCGCCTGCCCAACAACCAACCCCGCAACCGGCTGGGCCTGGCCTACTGGCTTACAGACCCCAGCCATCCCCTCGTCTCAAGGGTAATCGTTAATCGCCTTTGGAAGCAGCTTTTTGGTAATGGACTCGTCAAAACTCTCGGGGACTTCGGCACTCAAGGAGAGCGCCCCAGTCACCCTGAGCTCCTCGACTGGCTAGCCGCTGATTTCGTCGAGCACGGGTGGAACATCAAGAGGCTCCAGAAACTCATAATAAGCTCTTCGACCTACAGACAGTCGTCGACTAACAGGAAGCGATACGAGAATCAGGATCCCGATAATCGTTTCCTCTGTCGCGCTCCCCGGTTCCGACTTTCTGCCGAGGAAATCCGGGACTCTGCCTTATCAATCAGCGGTCTCCTAAATCCAAGCATTGGCGGCCCCTCCGTCTTTCCTTACCAACCTGCAAACTACCTCAGCAGCATTGGAAAAGGGTGGAAAGAGAGCGAAGGCGAATCTCTCTATCGGCGAGGACTCTACACCTTCTGGCGGCGGACCATGCTCTATCCCAGCTTCCAGATATTCGATGCGCCCAGCCGCGAGTTTTGCTCCGTCAACCGGCCCCGTACTAATACACCGCTCCAGGCACTCGTCACCCTCAACGACCCGGCATTTGTGGAAGCTGCTCGGGTATTCGCCCAACGGGTTTTATCGTGGAAGGAGGAAAGCGACTACCAGCGCCTCCGTCTTGCCTTCATGATGGCAACTTCCCGGGCGCCGAATGACAGAGAAATACATATCCTCACCGATACCCTGTCCGAGCAGAGAGAGGAGTTTAAGACTCATCCCGAGCGCGCCAGCGAGTTCATCAAAAACGGAAAATCCGTTCCAGCCCCTGATTACAACCCTATCGAACTGGCCGCATGGACTTCTCTTGGAAGTATCCTTCTGAACCTTGATGAAACCATCTCCCGTGAATAGATCATGAGCGAATATCAGAACTATCTCACGCGACGAACGTTCCTTGGCCGCACCTCATGCGGACTCGGCGCTGCTGCTCTCTCTGATCTTTTTACCTCCTCTCCGTCAGTTTTGGCTGCAGAAGGCGCGGGCAGGACCAGCCCTCAGGCGAAAGCCAAGCGGGTGATCTATCTACATATGTCAGGAGGCCCCTCTCAACTGGAAACCTTCGATCCGAAACCCGGACTCTCCCGCTGGGATGGAAAGCCCCTTCCCCCCGAGATTATCGGCAACCAGCGACTGACAACCATGACCAGCGGACAGGGATCTCTCAACGTGATGGCCTCAAAGCATGAGTTTGCCAAGTGTGGGCAGGTGGGAATGAATATGAACACTCTTTTCAAGCACCTGCCCGAGATCGCGGATGATATCTGCATGATCAGAGGTGCCACTACCGATCCGATAAACCACGATCCGGCTGTCACCTTCCTGCAGACCGGGAGCCCCTTGTCAGGGCGGCCCAGCATGGGCTCCTGGCTCAGTTACGGATTGGGCAGCACCAACGAAAACCTGCCCGCGTTTATCGTCCTTCTCTCGGGTGGAGGACAACCCGTGCCATCCCGTTACTGGCATAATGGATTCCTTCCCAGCAGGCATCAGGGCGTTAAATTCCAGTCTTCAGGAGATCCTGTCCTCTTCCTTTCCAATCCGAAAGGGATGTCAGATCTGAACCGTAAGAAAACGATCGATCGAATCAATGCTTTCAACCAGCTCAAGCACGAGCAGTCTGGCGACTCCGAAATAGAAGCCCGCATTGATGCCTTCCAGCTTGCCTACCGCATGCAAAGCTCAGTGCCAGGACTGATGGACCTCTCGCAGGAACCAAAGGATGTTCTTGAAAGCTACGGAGTGCAACCAGGCAAGGCTTCCTTTGCCTCCAACTGCCTTCTGGCTCGCCGCCTCGCCGAGGCAGGCGTTCGCTTTATTCAGCTCTATGACCGAGGATGGGATCATCACGATGGAATAACCAACGCCATCAGGGGAAAGATCGCCTCGGTAGATCGGCCTACCACAGCTCTGCTGAAAGATCTTAAGGAACGCGGCATGCTCGAAGAAACCCTTGTCATCTGGGGTGGAGAATTCGGCCGGACCACCTACGCCCAAACTCGCAACAGAAACTTTGGCAGAGATCATCACCCAGCCTGTTTCTCGATGTGGATGGCGGGCGGAGGAATTCGCCCGGGAATGATCCATGGCCAGACCGATGATTTCAGTTACAACGTAACCGAAAACGCAGTTCACGTTCACGATCTCCAAGCAACAATTCTACATCTGCTCGGCATCGATCACGAAGATCTAACCTTCCGATTCAAGGGCCGTGACTTCCGCCTCACGGACGTTCACGGCAAGATCGTAAAGGAAATCATGTCCTAATCAGCACTGGATTGATCAAGCTCAGTCTTTGCGTATCGCAGAGAGCACTGGCATATGGATTCATTATCGCTGGGATCTGACTTGGTCATAGTCAACCCATACCCGCTTGTGGTAGGTCATTTTACTTTGCCAAGCAGACTGGACGTCTTTAAATCTCGCCGATACCCCCCCTCTCTGGACTCACCGCATGAATGCACCTGGAATCCATCTTGCGCAGATGCTTCTGTTGGTATTTTGCATCCTGTGGATTTCGGAGTTGGCGCCCGCCGCCACCTACGAGCAGGATTTTAATTCTTATCCAAATGGCACCACCGATCTTCGCGATGGCAGTGTGATCGTAGGGTCAACTGCCAGCGTCCAAAATAGGCGATTACAACTTACGCGGGATCGAGGGACCAGTGGATTCGCCAGCTTCTCGATTCCCGCTCTCGAAGGCTCTTCCCTTGGTTTCAGAGCTTCTTTTGACATCGAGATCAATGACAGTATCAATTTCAATCCACCAGCAGATGGATTCTCCTTTAACTACGGGGATGCCCCGATGGGCGACCGCGGTGCCGCAGAGGAAGGCATGAGGTCTCGTCCGGCGGTGACCGAAAATCTCTCGTTCGAGGTCGATACGTGGATGAATGGGGATCCCGAGCAGGGGGTTAACATATCCGGATTAAGCAATGGTTTGGACGTGGGCCAACTCGCTTTCACCAACGGCATCATCTTGAACGACGGGCAACGGGTAAGTGGCACCGTGGAAATTGAATGGGACCCGACCAGCGGCGCGTTGTTCAGAACTACCGGCTTGCAAACAAATGCGGAATTCTCCGCTATCGACACTGGCGAATTCACAGGTGATGATTCTTACACGTTCATTATTTCAGCCCGGGTGGGAGGAGCTAATCAGGACCTTTTCATCGACAATCTGATCATTGATACTGGCGCTCCTGCTGACCGCGACAACGATGGCCTTTCTGATTCCTATGAAATTTCGAACTCCCTTGATCCCGACGATGACGGAACCATTGGAGAAACCTCTCCGGGAGCAAGGGACGGACCTCACGGATCTCTCGGAGATCCTGATGGGGATGGCTTGAGTAACTCCCGGGAACGCGACCTCAGAACAAACCCTCAGGATGCGGACACCGACAGGGACGGGCTCATCGATAGTGTCGAGGATAATACCGGCATCTTTCTAAGCTCTTCGCGCACGGGCACAGACCCCCTGAACGCCGACAGTGACCGTGATGGGCTGCCTGACGGCGTGGAAAACCCAACTTTGCCCTTTATTCACAACCAGCAACCGGGAACCGACCCGAACAACCCTGATACGGACGGGGACAGCATGGGAGATAATGTGGAAATTGTAATGGGCCGAAATCCCACCCTCTACACCGCTCCTCCGACCCACTACTATCAGGATTTTGACCGCTTCCCGAATGGCACCACTGACCTCGGTGACGGCACCGTCATCGCTGGTGCCGCAGCCAGCGTGGAGAATGGTCAACTCCGCCTGACCGTTGATGGCCAGAGACTAGATCGATCGAGCTTCTCGATCCCTGCTCTCGGCGGATCAGCCGGGGGTTGGACCGCAAACTTTGATGTCACGATCGTTGATGGCCCGCTCCAAGATGTTCCGGCAGATGGATTTTCTCTGAACTACGGCAATGCGCCTCTGGGAATACTTGGATCCGGTGAAGAGGGAATGCAACGGGAAGATGGTGTCACTGAAAATCTATCTTTTGAAGTCGACACGTGGCGAAACTTTGACACCGAACAGGGTTTGAGTATCTCGGGCAAGACACGGGGAGCAGATGCAGGGAACTTGGCGTTCTTAAACGGCCCCATTCTCCGGGATGGGGCTAGTGTTTCGGGTAGCGTTGCTGTCACATGGGACCCTGCCACCGGAGCCACTTTCATTACCACCGGCTTCGATACCAATGCCGAATTCATTGATATCAACACCGGCTCTTTCACACCTGACGACTCTTACTCCTTCGTTATTTCGGCGCGGGTGGGCGATGCCACTCAAACCCTTCTCATTGATAACATTGAGATCTCAAGCACCATGTCTGCGGAGAGCCAATTCAGCATCCGCAACCTCGGGCAGAACCTTGAGTTCTCCTTTGAGAGCCATCAAGGCAAGGTATATGACATTCTCGCAAGCTCCGATCCTGTCAGCGATGGAGACCCCGCTAGCTGGCGCGTCTGGCAGGAGAAGATTCCGGCCACTGCCCCCCTTAACGTAGAGATCTTCCCCCGTCCCCCCGAAGAGAAACTCTTCATGGTTATCGTAGAAAGGGATTCACCCCCGATTTTCCTCGAGGACTTTGAGTCAGGACCGAACGGATGGACAGCAGGATCTAATAACGCTAATCAGCAAACCGCATGGCAACTTGGACGACCCGATGCCAGCACCGGACCCTCTACTGGAGCTGACCTATCCACCCGTGCCTTCACTACCAACCTCGGCAACTACGGAGATAATGCCGATATCTTTCTACGATCTCCCGCAATAGACTTGACCGACAGAAACTTTACGCGAGCCACTCTCATGTTGGACCACTATCGTGATGCAGACGGACTCGGTGACCTCTTCGGAATACGGGTTCTGAGAGCCCGAGATAGAAGGATTCTGGCCAACATCAACCCTGACCCTTCCATCTTTGATTCCGACTGGGTGCCCTTGAGTGAAGATCTCTCCCCTGTGGCTCTGGGAGAAGAAATCATTCTGGAATTCTGGTTTACCAGTGACGCCAGTGGCGACTCTTTCAGTGGCTGGTCAATTGACAACGTGGCCATCGATGTTCGCTAGAAGCATTTGCAGTTCAATCGAACGATGAAATTCCTCGTTCGCTGCTGGCCCAAAAAATGCCCCTAATCGAATGACGCTGACGAATTATTTGGACGGCTTGATTCTGATATTACGGAATCGAACCTCGAATCCCCCGGGGGAGTGGTACTGCAATCCAATGACCCCGCTTGAAGCGCTCTTCTTCGGATCCTTGTCATCAAACTCGATGGTAACAACGCCATTAAGCTCCTGCGTCAACTTCGATCCCTTTGCTGTAATCAGGTATTTATTCCACCCGTTGTCTTTCTTGATCGTAGGTTTATTTTTATAAGTACCCGCAAGCACACCACGGCCTCTTTCCTCATAGAGCTTTCCATGCCATCCGTTTCCGATATCCGCCTGATATCCACTGACCACCCATTTGTTGGCTCCACTCTCAGACTGTTTCGATCGGATTTGGATACCGCTATTCCCTTTACCGTCCACCAGCACCCATTCGGCCTCCAACTCGAAATCACCGAATGCATGTTGGTAGATAAGAAAAGTATTGCCTCCCTTCAGTTTGTCTATCTGCCCCGAGATATATCCTTCTTTTACCCTCCATACGTCAGGGCTACCACTCCACCCGGTGAGGTCCTTTCCATTGAAAAGAGTGATCCATCCGTCCTTATCGGGCTTCGGTAGTTCATGGTGCTCTGCAGAAAGCGAGCTGACAGGAAGAGTAAGAGAAATTGCGAGAGCGACTATGTGTTTCATTTTGCAGTATGTCTGGCAATTTTCCAGATGCAGTAGCCCGACGCGAGCATTTTCATACTCTACCTGTCAGGATCCAAATCGCGCCCTTTGAAAGAGAACACTTCACTTAGAGGCGGAAGGGGGCTTCAATTCCCTGCCGATGACCTCCTCGAATACCACCCGGGATGAACTGCGAGTTCAAGGCTTCGACCTGATCGACGAGACCCTGTCCTACCTGATTTCCTGTCTCTCTGACGCATTGAAGTCTCTCGGTGAAGATGAGCTTATACCCTACATTCCATGGAGCGGGCAGGTTCCGGAGGGCGAATTACCCAAGGGCACGCAGCAGCTATATTCGGTGGGGTTCCAGCTCCTCAACATGGTCGAGGAACGAGTGGCCTCCGCCATCAGGCGGGAGCGAGAAAAAGAACTGGGAGCCGATTCCATCCGCGGTCTCTGGCCCCACGCGCTGAAGGATATGACTGCGGCTGGACTCTCCCCCGATGATATTATCAAGGTCCTTGGAGATGTGAACGTCCAACCTGTCCTCACTGCCCACCCGACTGAGGCCAAGCGAAGTTCCATCCGCGAACGCCTCCGCGCGCTCTACAACCAGCTGGTAAGAAGCGAATATCCCAAATACACGGAGCGGGAGCGCCGGCGAATCCGCGAGAGAATGGTTACCGCGCTGGAGAGCTTGTGGCGCACGGGAGAAATCCACCTTGTTCGCCCCGACATTTACCATGAACTCAATGAGGCCATTCACTATCTTCGCGATCTGTTCCCCGCGTCTCTGAATCGCCTCGACCTGCACTTTACGGAAGCATGGCGCGACGCCGGATTTCCACTGGAGAAACTTCGCGAGGCAGGAAATATCCCTAGTCTGTCGTTTGGAACTTGGATTGGCGGGGACCGCGATGGTCATCCTCTTGTGACTCCTGAGGTGACAGAACGCTCTCTTGAGCTTCTCCGTGATGCGGCGCTCGAACTGCTCCACCGGGAGATCACCAACCTCGCCTCGATCCTGACGCTTTCTATTCATCACAATGAAGTTCCTGAAAAATTACAGAACCGTATCATAGAACTGGGAATCTCCCTCCATGATGAAGAGATCGTCAGCCGGCTTCAACATCAGGTCGGCCAGGAACCTTGGCGTCATCTGGCGAGCCTCATGGCGGCCCGACTGAAAGCCCAGATCGATGGTGCCAAAGGCTACTCAAATCCTGAAGCCCTTGGTCGTGATCTCGAGTTAATTTCTGAAAGCATCATTGCAAACGGGTGTGCGCTTATTGAGGAGCAGCATATTCGCCCGCTCAGGCATAAGCTTGAAATCTTTGGCTTTCACCTCGCTGCACTAGAAATCAGGCAAAACTCCGATTTTCATGATCGCGCGATTTCGCAATTACTCACCGCTGCCGGCGTAGAAGATGGTGCAAAATATGCGGAATGGCCTGAAGAAAAACGGGTAGAGTTTCTCAATGCGGAGCTCCAATCCACGCGCCCGTTTCTGCACGACAGCCTGGACTCAGGCAAGGAAGCAACTCTTGTCCTCGATTCCTATCGCGTCATCGCAGCGCACCTTGAAGAGAATGGTCCCGCAGGAATCGGAGGCCTGATTGTCTCCATGACTCGCCAAGTATCGGACCTTCTCGGAGTCTTTCTTCTTGCTCGGGAAGCCGGACTGATGACCCCAACCTCTGAGGGTCTTATCTGCCCACTTGAAGTCGTTCCGTTGTTCGAGACCATGGACGATCTTTATCGGGCTCCCGAAATTCTCGACCTGTTTCTTGGGCATCCAATCGTTCAGAGACGGCGATCGGGCGAACAGCAGGTCATGCTCGGCTATTCGGACTCCAATAAGGACTGCGGCATCCTGGCCGCCGCCTGGGCTCTCCATCAGGGACAGAAAAATCTCTCAGAGGTAGCACGCCGCCATGACATAAAGCTAAGATACTTTCACGGACGTGGTGGCACGATTTCCCGTGGTGCCGGACCCACACACTGGTTCATGGCTTCTCTCCCCCATGGCTCATTGAGTGGCGGGTTTCGAATGACCGAGCAAGGCGAGCCGATCGCACAGAAATACGCTAACCTTGCCAACGCCACCTATCATCTGGAACTTCTTCTCGCCGGTACCGCTATTACGACCGCAGTTCACAGCAGACCAGAAAGCCGCAGGGATCCGGCGGAAGATTTCCTTCCGGACTTATCCAAGGCCAGTCAGGAGGCCTACCAGACACTGCTCCGCTCCGAAGGGTTTATTGATTTCTATCGACAGGTCACCCCCATCGATGCGCTGGAGAACTCCTGTATTGGTTCGCGCCCGACTAGAAGAACGGGTAAAAAGGGTCACTCTATCGATGATCTCAGAGCAATCCCATGGGTCTTCTCATGGACACAGGCGCGCTTCTACTTGCCCGGGTGGTTCGGGGTCGGAACAGCTCTTGAGTCTCTCAAAATCCAGCAACCGGAACGCTTCCTTCAACTCAAGGAGGGATTTCGCGAATCCTCCTTCCTCGGTTACACCTTAACCAACGTCGAAACTAACCTCGCTTCGGCAAACCTTGAGGTGATGACCCAGTATTCTTCGCTGGTTGAAGACGAGTCCTTGAGAGAACGCTTCATGGAAATCATTGTCGCCGAGTTCAATCGAACCCGTGAAATGCTGACCGAACTCTATGACGGAGACATTCTTAAGCGAAGGCCCCGGATGGCAAAAACTCTCGAGATTCGTGAAGCACCACTGAAGGTTCTTCATCAGCAACAGGTCTCGCTTCTGAGAGAATGGCGGCAGAAAACCCAGTCTGGTGAAGAGGAGGAGGCAGAAGCCCTTCTGCCCCGAATGCTCCTTTCCATCAATGCCATCGCTGCGGGCTTACGCACAACTGGCTGATGCGCTACTGTAGCGACGAGAAACTTTTCTCAGTTGGGATCATCATCAGGATCTCTTGTCCACACCACGCTGCTTCCTTCTTCGAGAGTTTTGACCTGCCCGCTACCGGTCAGGATTTCCCGCGGAGACTTGACCTCAACGTGTCCATCCGCGAATAGCAGAAGACCCTTCTGATTATGCCTCCCGGCGAACGCCTTCGGACCCGCTTTCGGAGAGGCCGAAAAGTTGGCCTGTGAGCGAATCACTTTCTGATCTTTCGGCATGCCACGCTCCAGAAAAATCACAGTACTCGCTGGAGCCTGAATTGAGGCCAATGTTCCCTGAGGCTTATCTCCCGTGTCATTGTCCCTGCGTTGTAGTCGACTGTTCATCCCGATCGCAAACATCGGATTCTCAAGCTTCTTTTCGCTCTTCGGATAGGGTGCGCCGGGAACAAAAAGCGGATAGCCGTCCTCATAAAAGAGTTGAGGCTTCCCCGCCTCCCCGATCTCACCCACAGACTTTTGCGACATATTCAACGTGAGGGCATTGTACCAAACCTCACTCGCGGCCTCCTCCGCCGCAGCCTGCCACGTATCGCCAGATCCCGAGTGGTTTTCCCGAGGCAGCAGCCCTCCATTTTCGCCGGTATAGGCCACAAAGGCAGCCCCCAGGTCCTTGATTTTCTGCGTAGCTCTCACCTGCTGAGCTTTCTGGCGGCCATTTTTCATCACCTGCATGGTGAGCCCGGCAAGAACCATCACAACCGAGATCGCTACCAGCAACTCCATCGCCGTAAAACCGGGAAGGAGGGTGGTGCGAGTCGCTGATCGGCTCATTGTTTTCATGGATTTCGATCGATGCGCACGCTTGAAGTGATGCGTCACGGGAAACAAGTTGCAGAGACGTATTTTGTCTCAATTTATCGTGTTAGGCAAGCCGGCTTTGACTCCACGGTCCCGCCCTTCGCCCAGTAAATCACGGAGTTCCGGGTGCCAGTCCTACCCGAAAAAGGTAATTCCCCGCAAATCCTCGCATATCGGGTCCACTGAATCCTCCTAACAACAAGGAATTAGGCTTGTTGATAAACCAGATGCAAAACAAGGTGTTTTCCACGCTTTCAGAGGCTGCGCCTGTCTTCGATGAACTCACACACAGAATCACCCAGTAGACTCACCCTGTCCCGTTTTCTAACCTGGTTCTTAGGGTTCCTTCTCGCTCCATCAATAACCTTTGCCGGTGTGGCCTCGCCTCCAGTCGTTGAAATGGCGCTCTCTCCTGATACGGTTGGTGTCGGCAGCACCACTGAACTGACCATCACAGTAGACAACACGGTTAATCCCGGACCGATTAGTCAACTGTCCTTCACTCTACCGATGCCGGCAGGTGTTACGATCAGGGCTCTTTCCTCGGATTGCGGAGGCACCTTAGCTACTGAGAATAATGGAACCCTGCTGAGATTCTCAGGCGGGACGGTAGAAACCAGTTCTACATGTGAAATTAAAGCACTGGTAACCCAGAATACAACGGGCCCCCACAATCTCACAATTGATGACTTCACCTCTGAAGTCGGCCCCAGCGCGCCCGCATTCACCACCCTGTTTACGTCGTCTCAACTGGTTTTGGGATTTAGCAAGCGCTTCGTCCCGGACCTTGTTCCGCTCGGAGGCAGAGCGACTCTGATATACACGATTGAAAACCAGGGCACAGCAGACGCTTACAATTTATCCTTCAACGATTTTTTCCCTCAGGGTATTGCTATTGCTACCCCTCCGTCGGTATCTACCAACTGTCCAGGCATCAGTATTACTGCAATCAATGGAACCCAGGCGATTGAGGTCTCCCCAGAGGATCCAATCCCCCTTCCTGCAGGGGAAACATGCACGCTTACCCTCGAGGTGGTTGGCGTCGCGCCGGGAGTTCATCTCAGCGTTTCCAGTAATCTGACCGCCGTGGGAGAGATTGGAGGGGACTTGGTTTCCGGGGGACTGGCGGTAGCTGAACTCGAGGTCATCGATCCTTCCTCGATTCTCAATGTTTCGTTTGAAAAAGAGTTTGTGGATAACCCCATCGCTCCGGGAGAATCCGGGACGTTGCTGTTTTCGATCACGAACAACAGCGCCACGGACACAATTACGAACCTTCAGTTTACGGACGATCTGGATGCTACCCTCTCAGGACTGGTGGCCACGGAAATCCCAACGAGTGGGGGTGCCATTGTTCGAACAGGGTTTGACGGAAATGCAGGAGCCGGAGGACCCTTGATTACAGGGGCTTGGGATTAACTCGACCGTATTGAAAACGAAAATGGTAACAACGATGGATACCCTGTTGATCAGAACGGAAATGCATGGAATTCAGTGGGTTTCGACGTTGCGACCTCAACCATAGGACCCTGGGAGTCGGAGGAGGTTCCCATTCAGGTAGGAGGTATCGATGGGTTTCCCGGCGCACCGGATCTTCTCTTCGGCATCGGAGCTGCCGCTAATGGCCAGAACCTGATAACTACTTATCTCTTTCGAAATACCTTTGAAATTTCCGCAGATCAGCTGACAGAAACAGAATGGCTTGCCAACTATCTCTTGGACGACGGTGGGATAATCTACATCAACGGCAGCGAAGTATTTCGAACGCCAAGCATGCCAGCCGGAGCGGTTGAAACCACCACTCTTTCAGGCCTTGGAAACGAAAGCGGATTTTCAACAGGCAACTTGAATCTTGGTGGTCTTCTGGTTGAGGGAACCAATTCAATTGCAGTCGAAGTCCACCAGAATACTCTCGAAAGCAGCGACGTAGGTTTCCAAGTTCAACTCATACCCGGGTCTCAGGCCGCCGCAGGTGGATTTACCTACGTCGATGACCCTTTTCAGGGTACTCCCGACCCAGACTTTTCATCGGGAGAAGTAGATCCAACTGGTGGATTTCGGGGTGGAGCCCTGCGGGTCCAGACAGGCGGCCAGAATTTCTTCGCCAATTTCTTCTCTCCTGAAAGCTCCGGTGGATGGAGCCGGGAGTTCACGCTCGAGGAAACGGCTCTTACCACTATCAATTTCCGATACCGTCTGAATGTTGCTGGAGATTTTGACAACAATGAGTATGGAGAGGCAGTGCTCACCGTCGACGGCGTTCGCTACGGTGACGGACCTGATAATTCCCTTCTTCGTTTCAATGGCAGTAGCGACAACCAAGCGGCATCTGATTCTGGCTGGCGGGAGGCCTCTATCGAAATTCCACTGAACGCTGGAACGCACACCCTCGTTATCGGCGCCTATGCGAACCGCACCACATCCGAAGCCGAGATCGCTCAGGCTTGGTTCGACGACCTTTCAATCGAGGTCCCAGAAATCAATATTGAGCCGTGTGGCCCGGGTTCCAGCATATCGGGCACCAACCTTCTTTTAATCGAGGGTGGTAGTTTGGGTCCGGGGCAAACCTGCTCTTTTCCGGTAGAGGTCACGGTCCCTCTCAATGCCGCATTCGGCCCTCATCTTAACGTGACCAGCCGTTTGAGCGCTGACGTCAACGGAGAACCCAAGATTGGACTTCCGGCCACCGATACCCTAGTGGTGGAACCAGTTGCTCCCACCATAACTAAGGCTTTTGCTCCCAACGCGATCTCCACCGGAGGACAAAGCAGGGTCACCTACACGATTGATAATACTGCCAGCGCAATTGAAGCCCGAGACCTCGCTTTCTCCGATGTCCTTCCTGAGGCCCTCCGGATGGCAGGTGGGGATGTAGCCCCCGGGGTAGCGCTTCCGGTCGACACCTTCAATTGTGGAGAGGGGGGCATTTTCTCCCTTTCGTCCGACACGAATACCTTCACTGTCAGTGGAAACGCAGTCGTTCCCGCCGGCACCATCTGCACAATTAGTTTCGACGTGGCTACCAGCAACGCACCAGCTGGGATCTATGGCAGCACAACCAGTGAGCTGACGTCATCCCTTGGAACAAGCCCCGGAACCAGTGCCAGTCTGACACTCGTGCCTCCCCCGCTGTTCACCCAGGAGTTTTCTCCTGACTTTAATGCAGGTCAGGTTGGACTCCTTACGTATACCATCGATAACAGCTCCTCACCGCTCGATGCCACAAATCTGTCATTCAGCAATACCTTGCCGGACGGCCTGATCTTATCAAACCCGGTGAATTTCTCCAGCACCTGCGTAGGAGGCACCGCAAGTGCCGGCCCCGGGGGTTCCCTGCTCTCTTATTCCAACGGAACTGTCCCCGCCGGTGGCCGGTGTATTCTTCAGGTCGAAGTTACCAGTCTTGAGGGTGGAACCTTCGTCAACACAACTGGAGATCTCACCAGCTCACTTGGCAACAGCGGGCCCTCAGTCGATACGCTGGTTGTGAGCCCGATCGTCAATGTCAGCCTCAGTCAGAGCGAATCAGCTGACCCTATCATCGCAGGCACAGGAGGTCTGACCTATACAATACTGGTGACCAATCAGGGGCCTTCGACCGCAACCGAACTCACCATCAGTGAGGACCTCGATATTCTGGCTGATGGAGTATCGATCGCTGGTATTACTGCGGATCAGGGAGTCTACGATGGGGGCACATGGACACTTCCCTCTCTTTCTGCAGGCGCTACGGCCAGCTTGACGGTGAGGCTTTCTGTTGATCCGGCAGCCGACGAGGGCGTAGAAGTGATTACCAGTACCGCCACTCTGACAGGAGTCACTCAGACAAACGTCGCAACTGCAACTTCAGTCTCAGATGCAACGTCCATTATCACAAGAGCCGACCTGCAAGTAACCAACATGGCACTGAATGATCCGGTGGTCGCTGGATCAGGACCCTCAAATCTTGAATACATGGTGACCGTTACCAATCTTGGGCCTTCCTTTGCCAGCAATGTATCCATTGAGAACAATCTGAATTTGCCCACCGGTGTCACCCTCGAGGAGACCGATCCACTGGCTGGAACCAATACTGAGAGCACTGATGGATCCGTCATCTGGACCGTAGGAGATCTTGCGGTAGGCAGCACCTCATTGGTGCGCCTGCGCTTTACCGTAGGACCCTCCACAGAATCTGGACCCGACGTGATCACGAATGTTGCCTCGGTAGTTTCCGTAGAACAGACGGATGTGAATCCACAGAATAATACCGTCTCCTCGAGTACTTCCGTCGAAAGAGAGGCTGATATTGCAATTGGGATAGCTGAGTCTCGGGACCCTGTTCTTGCTGGATATTCAGAAAATGGCAGTCCGGGCAATCTCTCTCATGTCATCTCTGTTAGCAATAGTGGTCCAAGTGATGCCAGTAATATTGCGATTCAACTCGAATCGATTTCTCCACCAGGAACCACGATTATAAGTTTTGATTTAGAGGAAGCGCCCCTGCCATCCGTCCTGTCCATTGCCGACCTTCCGCGAGGGGAAACCAGAACTTATGGAATTCTCTACGACGTATCCTCCATCACTCCAGCTGGAATCGACACGATTGTGAGCTCTGCAGAGCTGACTTCCTTCGAAGGAGAAATCGTAAGTCCTGAAGATGATTCTGATTCCGTAGCAACAAGCGTAATCAGCCCCGGAAGCATGATCCTCGGTGAAGGCGGCATCGCTCTTGACCTTCAAACCGCTCTGCTGAAGCAGACCATTACTGTAACCAACAACAATCCTCTCGATATTCCAGCGTTTCGCGTTCTGCTACATGGGCTGCCTGGAGACGTAACGGTTCACAATGCTCAGGGGGCATCCGGGAACGTGCCCTTCCTCCTCTACAACCAGCCTTTAGCAGCAGGAGAGAGTATCGATCTCGTCGTTGAATACTTTCAGATAACTGCCAGCGGTGGGTTCCAACCAGAATTCCAGATTGAGCTCGTCGATTCTGCCGGAGGGGCCTTCGCAGCTGCAGGAATCGAGTTAAACCGGGTAGCTTCCCGCCCCAATGGGGACAAGCTGTTGGAGTTTGTCTCCATCGTAGGCGGGGTCTACACCATTCAATACAGCTCAGACGGAGAAAACTGGATCAACGTTGTTCCTGACGTCACTGCCGGATCCAACGTTACCCAATGGGTAGACAATGGTCCCCCTAAAACCTCGAGTCATCCAAGCACCACTGGAAACCGTTTCTACAGGGTTATGCGTAAGGCACCGTAATCCAGAATCTTGAACTGTCTTTTACCTTTTCACCATGAACACAAGAATTGGACTCGCATTCCTTACTTCCCTTCTGGCTCCTCTCTCTGCCATCAACGCAGGAGATGGGGTTCCGGCGGCTCAGGATACTCTCTCCCCGTCAGCAAAGGGCGCGCTTCCGCCGTCAGCAAAGGGTGCGCTCCCGCCGTCAGCAAAAGATGCACTCCCACCGTCAGCAAAGGATGCACTCCCACCGTCAGCAAAGGATGCACTGCCGCCCTCAGGAAAGCAGGTCATTCAGCCGTCACCTAAATCTGGCAAAGGCATCATACCTGTATCCCCTCGATCCCATCAAGGTCGATGGACCCTTGGCGCAGGAATATCGTGGCGTGATATCGGAGAAGTCGGTTTCCGCACAGGAATCAGCGGATTCACTGTCCCCAGCCTCTTCCAGCCGAGCAGCAGTCCCGTGCCTGGCATCGGACCTGCGGAAGGACCTGCGGCGCGCATCTACGACAACGGCTTTGTTCGTCCTGACGCACGGTCGACTCGAACAACCGACTACGGTTACGATGAGCTCGGGCAAGTTCAAGGTAATACTCTTTCCTTTACTGCATCGGGGGGAGAGCGTCAGGAGGTCAACCGGTCATCCACTGCTTCGGCAACGGGATGGAATGATGGAGCAGATCAGGTATCGGCTCCCTATGTGAAATTACGCTATCTGGGTGATCTCGGGAACGGATGGAGTGCCGGACCTTCAATCAACGTCTCCTTTGCCGAAATCAACGGCTCCCGCCGGGGCCTGAATACGATCTCTGCGAGTGAGCAGATGGACACCTTCGACATTACTGCTACCGACGTTTACGATATCAGCGGTCTCGACCTCCCTCGGGAGGTCCCGTACACCGGAGCCCCGAATATCGTTGCTCCTCTGGTTCCCAATCAACCTCTCGTAGGCAGCCGAATCTTCACGCCCACCCTGAGGACATCAGATATCGCCCTGTGGAACGACACCATCGACGAATCACTTGATCTTGATACTTGGAGTCTGGCGTTTGGCGCAGAGGCCTCATACCGATTCGACAACCGATTCTATGCCTCACTGGGAGCTGGCATTGCTCTCAATGTCGCCTCGTGGAAAGCGACGCGCAGCAATCAGCTTCTCCAGCAGATCAACAATGGTGCGCCTGTGGTAATTGACAGCTCTTCCGCAGGCAACATCGGCAGTTCGATTCTCTGGGGCTTCTACCTCCAGGCATCTGCAGAATATCAACTCAACGAAAGCTGGTTCCTTGAAGTAAACCTGCGCCACGATCACACGGAAGACTTGAACGGGAGTGTCGGAGGCAGCGTATTTGATGTGGACCTCAGTGGATTCAGCGCAGGGCTGGGCCTGGGATACAGCTTCTAGCAATCTGTAACGGGACAGCGCGAATCATCCGTGACCCACAAGTCGCCCCCGCTCTGGAGGGCATGAAGGAGATTCAGAGTCGTTAGCGGAAAGAGACTTTGATCAAACCAAGTCCTTCCAGACGTGTCCATGGACGTCTGTGAGCCTCAGATCTCGTCCACTCCACCGGAAGGTCAGTTTCTCATGATCGATACCCAGCTGATGTAGTACGGTGGCCCAGAGGTCATAGACTGTGGAAATGTCCTTGGCGGCCTTATAGCCGAACTCATCGGTCGCGCCGTGTGCATTTCCTCCCTTCATACCACCACCGGCCAGCCAGACGCTGAATCCAAATGGGTCATGGTCGCGCCCGCTCGATCCCTGTGAGAAGGGGGTTCGGCCAAACTCTCCGGTGAACACTACCAAGGTTTCTTCGAGCATTCCACGTTCCTTGAGGTCCTTGAGGAGCGCCGCGATCGGACCATCAACCTGGCCTGCCATCGCGCCATGGCCGCGCTTCAGGTCCCCATGCTGGTCCCAGGGATTTCCTCCCCCTCCCGCTCCGATTCCGTAACTCGCACATGAGAGCTCGACGAAGCGCACGCCCCGCTCTACCAGCCGCCGGGCCATGAGGCATTGCCTTGCATACTGGGCCTTGTTGGCGTCCTTACTATCAATTCCATACATCTCACGGGTAGCCTCACTTTCCTTGCTGATATCCGTTAATTCAGGAACCGCCTGCTGCATCAGGAAGGCTGTCTCCGCATTCCGGATTGAGGAGATAACGGCATCTTTTGCCGCCGTCCGCTCTGAAAAGCGCCGATCCAGCGTTCCGATTAGATCCAGTGCCCGCCGCTGCTCCGCTTTGAGCATCGCAGGATTGATGTTGGGAACTGCCTGCTTGTCCGTGATGTTGAAGATGGATCCCTGAGTAGTGGCAGGCAAAAAGGCGTTGCCAAAGATACTCACTCCCCCATGCGGGATGGAGGCCTTGTTCGAACGAAGAACAACATACCCGGGCAGGTTTGGGTTTTCTGTTCCACATCCGTAAGTTACCCAGGATCCGGCACTGGGATAGCCCAGAAAGGGGAATCCGGTATGCATGAAGAAGTTCCCCTGAGAGTGCTCACTGAACTTGGCCGTCATCGAGCGGACAATGGCGAGATCATCCGCACGTGCCGCTATTTCCGGAAACATGTCAGTCATCTCCAATCCCGACTGCCCCCACTTTCTCGCCTCCCACGGCGAGGCCATGATGTTGCCGTTCGCGTCAAACTGCGTACGTTCAATGGTCATTGGCAACGGCTTTCCATGCATCTCCTTGAGCTTCGGCTTCGGGTCAAACGAATCCACGTGGGAGAACCCACCAGACATGTAGCACAGAATAACTGACTTAGCCTTCTGCTCATGGTGCAGTCTAGACTGTCCCTGACCCACTGTGGCAGCAGATCCCTTGTTAAGAAGACTTGAGAGCGCGAGAGCGCTAACCCCACTTGAAGTCAGCTTGAGAAATTCTCGTCGGTCGCCAGCCAGCATAGAGCGGACCGGGTCATCAGTGTGAATATTGGTCTCAGTAGACATAAATCAGTTCCTTGGAATTGAGGATTGCATGCGCAATCTTGAAATAAGGGTCTCCGCCAGCATTAAGAGCCTCGCGGGTGCTTTCAATTTCCTGTTCAACCTGTGCGAGTCGCTCTTCAAGAAGAGCGATCTCTTCATCCAGAACTTCAACCGACTTTTTCAGACTGGGGTCCATAGCCTTTGCCAGCAACCCATCGGTTACCACTTCCAGCAGGGTTCCGGAAGACGCTGCTGCTGCTTCCTGCGGCGTGAGGGCCCGATCGTATAGCCGAGCCTCGAAGATACGGCCGGTCAGGGACCTGCCGCGCCCACCAGGAGAAAGACCGTGCCGGGACCCGAAGACAATCTGCGCTTCACCTTTCTTGTATTCCACCCTGCCTCTGTTGATCGCTTTACCATACGGCTTACCGTCACGGTAAGCGATAGTAGTACCATCCGCCTTGTAGACCATGATTATGCGGACAGGCCGCTTGTCGGCTTCCATATCCTCACCTCCTCCAAAAGGCACGGTGCGAGCATGTTTGTCGCTTCCAGTGAGCCAGGTTCTGGGGGCTACCTCCGCATAGACGATCCCATCAAACACTTTGCCATCGGACCTCTGCAGACTCATCGCTCCCCCTCCAGCTTGCTTCCAATTGTCCAACTGCAATTGGACTTCGAGGCTGAACTCTCGAAGATCTTTCGAGATCGGTCTCGTCCAGACACCTCCCCCTCGTAAGAACATGGACCCATCGATCACCTTGGCCGCTCCCTTGGATTCACCATGCATATCTCCTATCGAGTCCTTGGTGTCCCCTTCAAAATCCCAGCGCGCAAACGGCTTGAGATCGATCTGGACTTCCCCCTTTTCCTGCTGAGCTGCATTCCTTGCGTCAACCTCTGCCTGCAGCCGGGTGCGGACAGGAGCAATTTCCTGCTCCCGGGCACGCCGAAGAGTCACAAGCTTATCCTTGAGGTTTTCCTGCTCCTTAACGAATTTTGGTAGTTTATCACTGACTTTACCTGAAAGATATTCAAGGCAAACCGTGATCTCCTCCTCGCTTGCCGGACGCGCGTAAGCCTGCAAGAAAAATCTCTGTATCCTCTCCCGATCCGATTTCAGAGACGGATCGCCCTTCACCCGGTCACTCCATTGCTGGGCAGCTCTCTTTGTAGTTTCCCCGTTCATCAACATGAGAGCCTGTGCAGGCACGTTAGTTACATTACGAACTCCCACCGTACTAGTGGGAATGGGGTAATTAAACGCCGTGAGAAAACGGTTGAGACCGTTACGCTTCTGGTTGGTGTAAACCGCGCGCTGACCAGCCTCGTTGGCAGCCACAAACCGGATTGTATCCAGCACCGCTTCCGCATCGAGGCGCCGTGGGGTGTAGTATGCCAATTGGATATTGGCATCATCCTTACCCTGGTTGGCTTCCGGCACAGCGCTGGCTGAGCGAAAAGTCCGGCTCATGACCAGCTTGCGCACCGTACGCTTCATCAACCATCCATTCTCGCGAAAATCCACGGCCAGATAATCGAGGAGGCCCGGATGGGATGGCTCACTACCCAATCTCCCAAAATTGTCTGCTGAAGCAACCAGACCCCGCCCAAAGACGTGGTGCCACAGCCGGTTCACGATAACCCGGGTCGTGAGGGTGTTGTCCTTGCCCACAATGTCCTCTGCCAACTCCCGACGCCCACTCCCGGTCTTGGTATAAGTTCGACCCCCGAAGACTTCAAGAAAACCTCGCTCTACCGCGTCTCCCTCCTTTTTATAATCGCCTCGATCCAAAAGAGGCTGGTCCCACGGCTCGCCATTCATCACTCCAGGAACGCGCGCTGGATTTCGGATCTCCGCTTCCAACCCGCGATATTTCTCCACAAGGTTTTTCAATTTTACAGGAAGCTCAGCCACCTTACTGGGAAAAAATCCCCGGCTCATCATCGAGTTCAGCAGAAGGGCCTGAGCGTCGGTCATCTTCAGGTCCCGCCAACCATTCAGCCCATCCACCAGAGAGCGACGATAAAACAGCTCAAGCGAGTGACGGTCTCTGATGGAGCTCAGGTCTCCAGGTAACGAAACCATTGGCGCACCAAGCTCACGCATCGCTTCATCTCCTGCATACACTTCAAAGACTCCGAACCACGAGCGTGCGTTCCCCCCATTTCTGAAAGTAGAATCCGAAGATGTATTGATCTGGTAATAACCCTTTTCCCCGTTCCAATACCGGTATTTGTTCAGGTTCACCCAACTCATCTGAGGCCTTAATCCCGGAGTGGGATGGAGTCCTCCGTGAGAGAGAGGATAGCTTCGTAGGGTAAATCTCGCTATCGCCCCGTCTCCCATCGCCCGGATGGAATTGCGCCCTCCCTTGGCGAGATGAAAAACCGAACTCAGGGTCGCACTGTGCTTGTCGGAGAGCATATGGGAATAGACTCCGGCAGGGTAGATCCCCTTCAGTGCACGTTCCCCTTCCGCAGCCACCACGAATGAACCAGCCGGACTGACCGAGTGGCCAAGACCATTACCACTTTTGAACCACCGATCATAACCAGCCTGCTCCGTGAGATCCGCATAGAAAGTGGCCCTGCTCTTCACCTGTTCATTATGAGCCCTTGCCTCTTCATGTCGCTTACGCATGGCTTCCAGTTCCCGGACCATGTCCTCCGGCTTCCTTTCGCGCAACTGCGCCCATCCTGCAAGAGGATCGGTATCCGGGATCTTGTCCAATTTGTCGCTACGCAGCCTTTCCAAGGCGAAATCGACCTGCTCCATCCAGTGGGAAAACAGCGAATACCGAATCTGCTCCTTGAGTGCGAGAAGCTCCTTCCGATGCAGATCCTTTAACTTTGGAGAATCCACATTGACGATAGCTGGCCGGCTACTCACGACCATCCCATAGAACTTATAGTAATCCTTCTGACTGATCGGGTCGAACTTGTGGTTATGGCAGCGCGCACAAGATACAGTCAGCCCCATAGTAGCCTTTGTCAGCACGTCCACGGCATTATCTGTAAAGGTAATCTGCTCGTCGTAAGCATCGGTCACCCCAAACCCGTGCGGAACCATGCGGAAATGAGCAGGGCCAATTGCACTCTCATTGAGCCCCTCCTCCTCGTTGACCCTCGGCTTCTCCAGCAAATCCCCTGCCACGGCTTCCCGCAGCATCTGATTATAGGGCACGTCTTCGTTAAGAGATCGGATCACGTAGTCGCGGTAGCGGCCCGCATAAGGAATATTTGGGTCTCCTTCACTCCCGTAGGACTCCGCATAACGAAACCAATCAAGCCAATAGCGCCCCCAGCGTTCTCCGTAGGCCTTGGAGGACAACAGCCGGTCGACGAGTGCCTCGTAGGCATCCTCACTGGGATTCTTCACGAAGGCCTCTACCTCCTCGGGCTTGGGAGGAAGTCCCGTAAGGATCAGGTGTAACCGCCGGGCCAGAGTTCCGGGCTCAGCGACCTCCTGCGCCTCAAGACCACTCTTTTGCAGGCCGGCATGAATAAACCGGTCAATCTCCGTCTTGTTCCACTCGGCA